>JAJZTS010000051.1 GCA_021848725.1 Pseudomonadota bacterium | reverse complement strand
GTCAACCATCATGTCGTTGTCTTTGGCCAGGCGCTTCAAGCCGGTCACGAAGCTGGGCCACGGGCCTTTCTCGAGTTCGTCGAGATTCGGCGTATCGATCATTTTCTTAGCCATCTGAGTTTCTCCTTAAGTCTTGACCATCACAGGTATTAAAACCTAGCAGCATTGCCCGTCGGCATATTGCTTACACATGACGAGTGGGCGAATGGTAAGGGGTGCGAAGGGGGGGGGCCATCATTCCGATGGGGTAAGCGGGGGTGTCGAGGGAGTAGTTAGGTACTACCCGATCGGGTAGGTATCGGCATACCGGTTACGGTAAGTGCAAATACCCGATGAAAAATGTCAAATTCAGTCCCCTATCACTTGGGACGCATTGTACCCGACCATGGATCAAATCACCTCACTGCTGAAGTTTCGCAATCCTTACGGCAACCAGGAAATCGAGTTGCAACAGGTCGACTATGCGGCGGGGGGCACCCCGATGATGCGACTGCGCATCAAAGAGCGCGGCGCGCGCTTCACCATCTTCGATGTCGATCCGGTCACCGCCAAGGGCTGGGCCGAAGCCATGCTGGCCTGGGCCAATCCCTTGGCCGACCAAGCCATGCCGCCGAGCGAGGCCAGCGAATGAGGATGTACAATCCCGAGTGGGAAGCGATCAAGGACTTCGACTACCCGGCCACCATGACCGAGGTGCAGTTCGACCTCGCCGGTCTGGAAATCCCCGAAGATCATGGCCATGCCCTCTATCAAGAGCTGTGCCGGTTTCTACCTTGGCTGGCCGAGACACCCGAGGCCGGCGTGCACTCGGTCCATGGCGCGCCTTCGGGCCGCAATGCCAATCTGGTGATCAACCGCCGGGTCAAGCTGGTGCTGCGCATTCCGGTCGAGCGGGTAAAGGATGTCGAGGCGCTGGTTGGCAAGGTCGTCGATGCCGGCGCCGGGCCGATCACGATCGGGGCCTTGAAAGTGCGGCGCTTGGCGCCATCTCGAACGCTCTATGCTCATTTCGCGGATATGGGCAGCGAGGACGAGGCCGAGTTCTTGGCTCGGGCCAAAGCCGAGTTGGAGGCCATGGGCATCCAATGCGGTCTGATGTGTGGTAAGAAGCGCCACCTGACTACGCCCGCGGGGCAGGTGGTGGGGTACAGCCTGATGTTGTATGACCTGACCCTGCTGCAGTCGATGCAGGTGATCGAGCGCGGTTTGGGTCGGCACCGGGTGTATGGTTGTGGCATCTTCGTGCCGCATAAATCGATTAAGGAAGTCGTGGCCCAGTAAGCCGGGCTGCAATTTATTGGCAACTTGTAAAGTAAGGAGATAGACCATGGGTTACGTTCTGAACGGCGAAGAACTGGAAGTCGACGATGAGGATTTCCTGATCGAGCCCAACTTCAGCGACGAGATCGTACCGATCATTGCCGAGGCCGAGGGCCTCAAATTGACCGACGACCATTGGACGGTGGTCCGCTTCATGCGCGAGCGCTACCAGGAAGACGGTCACACCCCGAACTTCCGCAACATGGTGGCCATGCTCGACGAGCAGGACGACAGCATCGACTGGAAGAAGAAGCTGTACGAGCTGTTCCCCAAGCAGCCCAACCGCCAGTCCGCCAAGGTTGCCGGTCTACCCAAGCCCTTCGGCAAGGGCGGCTACTGATCGCTAGCCGGTAGCTCCTAGCCGGTCGGCCTGGCTCGCTTGAGTGGGGTCGGCCGGCTACAGGCTGCTCGATACAGGCCCATCATGCATTCCAATACCCTCGTTTCCACCGAAGAACTCGCGCAGCATCTGGGCGACCCGAACTGGGTCGTGTTCGATTGCCGCTTCACCCTGACCGACCCCGAAGGCGGCCGCCGCGTCTATGCCGCCGGCCATATCCCCGGCGCCCGTTACATCCACCTGGACGACGACCTGTCGGCGCCGGTGGTGCCGGGCAAGACCGGTCGTCATCCCCTGCCCGATGCCCAGATGCTGGCGCAGAAGCTGGCCGAGGCCGGCGTCGGCGTGAACAAGCAGGTCGTGGTCTACGACGACAGCTACGGCGCCATGGCCGTGCGCCTGTGGTGGCTGCTGCGCTGGCTGGGTCACCCGGCGGTCGCGTTGCTCGACGGCGGCTATCCGAAATGGACGCGGGAGAAGCGCCTGGTCACCCAAGCCGAAGCCGAGGCGCACAAGGGCAGCATCGCCTGCCTGCCCGAGCGCAGCCAGTGGGTCGATGTCGAACAAGTGCAACAGGCCCTGGCCGCCGGCGACCTCTTGCTCGACGCCCGGCCCGATCGCCGCTTCACCGGCGAATACGAGCCGCTCGACCCGGTGGCCGGCCACATCCCCGGCAGCATCAACTGGTCGTTCGAGGAGAACCTCGACATCGACGGCACCTTCCTGCCACCCGAGGCCCTGCGCGAGAACTTCCAGGCCCTGCTCAAGGGCCGCGCGCCGCATCAGGTCATCCATACCTGCGGCTCCGGCGTCACCGCCTGTCACAACCTGTTGGCGATGGAAGTCGCCGGTCTGCCCGGCTCGCGGCTGTACCCCGGTTCCTGGAGCGAGTGGATCACCGATCCTGCGCGGCCAGTCGCTACAGGGGAGGAATAAGCATGGCCGCTCCAACCCGCGTCAAGACCATCTGGTTCAAGAAGGACGGCGTCCAGCGCGGCGCCGGCGAGGTGGCCACTGCCCTGGCCACCACCATCTGGCGCATGGCCGACCGCAGCATCGACAACCTGTCCAAGGCCGAGTACGACATCATTACGCCGCAGCGCGGCTTCAAGATCATCGGCGAGCTGACCGCCTTCGCCGTGCATTACGTCGACCGTTTGGTCTATCCGCGCCTGAGCCAGGCAGAGCGGAGCGAACTGGTCAGCGCCCTGGGTATCCGCCTGGCCGAGATCATGGAAGGCAACATCCTCGACTTCACCGGCGGTCAGAAAGACCCCGACTACGACTACCAGGCCGGTTACATCGACCTGTTGAACCGGCGCATGGCCGACTACAGCGAGTTCGACTTTCCGGTCGACAAGGCCAGCTTCCAGGCCCTGCGCTTCCTGTCGCTGCAGATCCGCGAGGGCATGGAGAAGTCCGACCAGAGCTGGATCCAGGACCAGCTGATGGACATCGAGGTACCGGAGATCATGGGCACGGTGAAGAAGCAGGTCGACGGCTTCTATCCGCCGCAGGTGGCCTGAGGCCAGCGTGATCGCCCCGGATAGCCCGTTCCATCCCGACAACGAGGCCGGTTATCAGGCCTGGCGGGCACAAAAGCTCGCCGGCTATCCGCAGCGTGCGCAAGAGTTGATCGTTCAGGTCAAGAACCCGGCGCAACTCAGCGATGCGGAATATGCCGCCTTGTGGCAGCGCCTGGCCAAGACCGGCATGGCGGTCTACGCCACGAATCGGGGCGAGGCCGAGGACAAGGGCATCCCGCGCGACATCGCGGCGCAGTTCGGCCTCAAGCAACTGGACGCCAACTGGCTAGCCGACGAGGACGGCATCTCCAGCATCACCCCCCAGGAAGAAGGTCGCGGCAAAGGAGAAAACGAAGTTTCGGTGGAGGCTAATGCCGGTGCAGCCGGCGTTAAGCCGCGCAGCGGCGACCGGAGCCAATTCATCCCCTATACCCACAACCGCATCCGCTGGCACACCGACGGCTACTACAACCCGCCGGAGCGGCGCATCTTCGCCATGATGCTGCACTGCGTGCGCGAGGCGGCCGAAGGCGGCGAGAACGAGCTGTTCGATCCCGAGCTGGCCTATATCTACCTGCGCGACGCCAACCCGGATCACATCCGCGCCCTGATGGCGGAGGACGCCATGACCATCCCCGCGCGCACCGACGAGCTGGGCGTGGCGCGGCCGGACGAGACCGGCCCGGCCCTGCTGCTCGATGCCGGCCAACTGCATCTGCGCTACACCGCGCGGACCAAGAGCATTGCCTGGAAACAGGATGCCGCGACCCGGGCCGCGGTGCAGGCCTTGGAAGAACTATTGGCCAGCGAGCCGGTCGGGGTGTTCAAGCTCAAGCTGCAACCGGGCATGGGCCTGATCTGCAACAACGTGCTGCACACCCGGTCCGGCTTTAGCGACACGCCGGAGCGCCGGCGCCTGCTTTACCGGGCGCGTTATCACGATCACATCCGCAATCTGCGGATGTGATCGCCAGCCTTATTCGCCTGCCAACTCCGGCAGGGCGATCTTGCCGTCCTTGCTGAACTGATAGTCCTTGAAGATGTGCTCGGCCGTGAGCAGCTGGTAGCGGCCGTCTTCCAGTTGGCGGGTGGTGTCCTTCAGCCGGTAGGTGTAGTGGCCGCAGGTCCAGCAGTCGAAGTTGCGCATGTGGGTGCACAGGCAGGTCTTGTCGTAGACGTGCAGCTCCTTCACGCCCGGATGCGCCGCCACCTCGCGGTAATAGGCATCGATGTAGGCGCAATGGCCGTTGGCGTCGAGCAGGTAGCCGTAGGCCTCGCAGTTCGGCCGGATGCCCGAGCCGATGGCCGGGCAGTGCTTGAGCATCCGCATCGGGTAGCCGGTCGGCGACACGCCGTTGACCTCGATGTCGTCCTCGTTGGCCTTGAAGTATTCCTGTTGTACCTTTTCCGGCAGGCCGCATTCCTGGGCTACGGTGAAACGGGTGGCGACCTGTACGGCGGCAGCGCCTTTTTCCAGATAGTCGACCGCGTCGGTGCCGGTGAAGATGCCGCCGGCCGGGATCACCGGGATGTCCAGGTGTTCGTCCTTCAGGTACTGCATGACTTCGGCGGTGATGGTGGCGAGATCGTATTTCCACCAGTCGTCCAGACCGAAGCCCAAATGGCCACCAGCCAGCGGGCCTTCGACCACGACATAGTCGGGCAGGCGATCGACCCGTGCGTTCTTGCGCAGGAATAGCTGCAGGGCGCGGACCGAAGACACGATGATGCCGAGCTTGGCATCGCGGAAACGCGGGTGGTCCGCCATCAGCGCGAACGAGCCCAAATGCAGGCCGGCCGCCAGCGTGATGCCGTCGATGCCGGCGTCGAGCATGGCCTTCAGCCGCACCTGCAGGGTCTCGCGCGGCGCGTTCATGGTCAGCTTTTCCATGCAATTGATGAAGATCATGCCGTCGCCGCGCTTGGCTTCCATGGTCTTGCCGACGTGCATGCGAGTCGCTTCTTCGACCTGGCCGAGGCTGAATTTCACCTCGGATTTGTCGATGTTGGCGACGTTGTATTTGTATTGTTTCTGCTTTTCCTTGACGAAGCCGGTCTTGAACCGGCGGTCGGTCACGGTCGGCGTCATGGCATCGGAGATGTGGCCGATGCCGCCCAGGCGGGCAGCCTCCAGCGCGAGTTCGGCGGTGGAAATGTCCACGCCCATGCCGCCGATCACGATCGGCACCAGTTCCCGCTTGCCGAAGCGCAAGCGGAAGTCATCCACGCATTTCATCAGGTCTTTCCAGAGCAGTTAAGTCGTTATCGATCGTCGCCATGTGGCCGACCGTAAAAAGACCGACATCATACAGGACAGCCGGCCCGCGCACGGGGCTCGTGCAAATGCCCCAGCTCAACCCGGCTTGCCGTCCGTCCGTGGCCGCCAGTATAGCGGGGCATAGCGCCAGGCCCAGCCGCCGAAGGCCACGAGCCAGAGCGCAGCGGCGAGCGAGGCCAGGCGATAGGGCGCGATGCCGGGTAGCAGATCGGGCAACAGGCGCACGCCGGCGGCGATTTGCACTAACCAGAATAGCAGCCAGGTCAGGCCATCGGCTTCCAGTTTATTACCCGAATGGCCCAGGCTGACGCGTGAGGCCATCGCGATCAGCATCGAGCCGAAGAAGCCAATACCTAAGGTATGCAGCGGTGCCAGCCCGGCGCTCCACGGCCAGCCGAGCAGCAGGCCAAGCGAGCCGGCCGCCGCCAGGCCGAAGGCCAGGGTGGCCCAAGCGAAGGCGATATGCAGCATCGCGAGCAGACGGACCTTGAAGCTGCGCACCAAGCCCCAGTGCGTGCTGAAGTAAAGCGCGGCGGTGGCCAAGGGCAGGTCGGCCAGCCAGGTATAGGCCGCCTGGCCACTGGCCTCCAGCACGGCATGGCTGAGGCTGGCGATCAACATCAGCCAGAGCAGCGGGTAGGGCCGCACCATGACGTAGTCGGCCAGCACGCGGCTGGTGAACCAAGGGACCATGCGATGACAGACCGTGAGAAAGATCGGGGTCAGGCAGCCCCAGACCGCAAGCGACAGTGCAAAGCTGAGAAAACGCGGCGTGCCGGTATGCAGCCAGGCAAGGAAACACAACTCGCCGATCAGGCCGGTCAGCAAGGCGAGCCAGATCGCCCAGGCATGGCGTTTGTCGGCTGCGGTCGAGCCGGCGAGGCTGTGCAGCATGCCCACCAGCCCGACGATCAGGCCTGCCGTATGCAGCAGCACGGCCGGCGCGGCGAAGGCAGGCCAATAGATCGCCGGGTAGAACAGCAGCGCGCCGGCACTCAGCAGTAGCGCGGTGCCGATGTAATGGCTGGGCCGAATCTTGGGGCCGTCGAGCCAGTTTGGTACGGCGGTGAAGGCGAAGCCGAACACAAAGAACGGGAAGAAGCCGTAGAGCATCAACCAAGCATGGGCTGCGCCGGGCAGCAGCGCGGAGGGGGGCAAGGCCAAGGTACCCAGGCCCGATTCCAGCTCCAACAGCCACCAGACGATGACGAACAGGCCTTGGAGTGCGCCCGGCAAAAACAGCAGGCGGTGCGGTGCGGCGCAGAGGGTTGTCCAAAACATACTCGATATCCCACCCATCGTCTAAAGCGCACAGAGTACTTGGTGTCGACGTCGACGGCATTGATGGCGATCAACGCCTCGATAGCCGACAGCTTAACTCGGCTTTGCCGCGGCGATGGATTTGTTTTAATTCAATGCGCATACTCTGCCTGGTCGGCAATGCTCAGAGGGAAGCCCACGATATCGTGACCAGCCTCGACGAACATCTCAAATTCCGCAATCAGCCGGGTGTCGATAAAGCGCAACTGATGCTGGGCGAGACGGTCAATTTGCTGTATCGCCAATCGCGGATCAGCTTGTTCGCGCACGCGGTGCTGGTGCCATTGATGGTGTTCATCTACCTCGATGGCGTGCCGCTGGCGTGGCTCGGGCTATGGGCCACTGCGGTCATTCTGACCGTGCTAGGGCGCGTGGCCTTGGTGCTACGTTATTTCCGCGAACCGATCTATGTCGAGACCCTGCGGGCGTGGGAACGGCGCTTCGTCTTCAGCTTGTTTCTGCTCGGTCTGTGCTGGGGCCTACCCGGCGCCTTGTTTACGCCCTATCTAGGCCGGAGCGATTTGATCGTATCGATCTTGGTGATCGTCGGCTTGGGTGGCGGCGGCATGGCTGCATTCGGTCATCACCGGCTGTCATATGCCGCCTTTGGTTGGCCCTTATTGCTGCCGTTCGCGCTGTACTGGTTCTCTACGGCGTCGCAAGAGGGCTTGGTGATCGGTGCCGCCTTGCTGTTGTACCTGATCCTGACCACCAGGATCGTCCAGGGTTTTCAAGGCGGGCTGCGCGAGCTGATGTCCACCAGTTACGATCAAATGGCGAGCATCGGTGAATTGACGCATTTGACCCGGCAATTGGCCAAGGCAAACCAGGACCTGAACGAGCGTGAAGATTATCTGCAGGCCGTGCTGAACGCGATGAGCGACGGTCTATGCGTGATCGATGCCGAGGGCGAAATCATGGGGGTGACGCCGTCGCTGTGCGCGATGTTCGGCTATGCTGAGGCCGATCTGCTCGGCCGGGATGTCAGCATCTTGATCGGTGGCGAGCACAAACTACGCCATGCCGAGTATCTCCGTGCCTATCGCGAACGGGCGACGAAGCGACTGGTGCAGCGGGTCGTCGAGGGCGATGGCTTGCATTTCGACGGCACGGCCTTCCCGGTCGAGGTGTCGGTGACCGAAACCACCTCCGGCGGCAAACCGATCTACGTCGCTCTGGTGCGGGATATGACCGAACGCAAGGCGATGATCGCGAAGTTGGAGCAGACGCTGGCCGAGCTGCGCCAGGAAAGAGACAAGGTGCAGGCGGCAAACGAAGAACTGGCCTTCCTGTCCACCCACGATACCCTGACCGGTTTGCCCAATCGGCGTTATTTCGACGATTTCTCCAGCCGCATGTGGCGCCAGGCGCAGCGGCGGCACGAGACGATGTCGATCTTGCTGCTCGATATCGACTACTTCAAACACTACAACGACCACTTCGGCCATTTGGCGGGCGATGCCTGCCTAGTGCGCATCGCCGAGGCGCTGGCCCAGCAGATCAATCGGGCCGGCGATCTGGCGGCCCGTTACGGCGGCGAGGAATTTATCGTGTTCCTGAGCAATACCGATGTCGAGGGCGCGCGGCATATTGCCGAGGGGGTGCGGCACAAGGTGCAGGAAATCGGCATCCCGCACCCGAGCTCCACGAGCGGGGTGGTGACGGTCAGTGTCGGTGTCGCGACCTGTTCGCCGATCAAAGGATCGCGCATCGATCAACTGATCAGCCGGGCCGACACGGCGTTGTATGTGGCCAAAGAGGCCGGGCGCAACCGCGTCGAGGTCTTCGTGCCGACCGGGCCGGAGGGTTGCCAAGCCGAGTAGGCGCTTAATGCGGTAGGTGGTTCAGGGCTGGCGGCTTTTTTTCTTCTCGACCGCCCAGACCGCCGCTTCGACCCGCGAACGCAGATTGAGCTTGCGCAGCAGATGCTTCACATGGACCTTCACCGTGCCTTCGGCAATGTCGAGTTCGCGCGCGATCAGCTTGTTGCTCATGCCTTGGGCGATCAATTCCAAAATGCGCCGTTCCTGTTCGGTCAGCCCGGCTTCGTCCGGCTCGCGCTTGCGGGCCGGCCATGGCGGGCATTCACCCGGTAGACATGAAGCGATAGCTGACCTAGATCAAAGTCTCGGCGCGCGGGCCGGCTTACCATGGCCATTCCCGTTTTCAAGGAAGACAGAACATGCAAATCCCCATCGTGCACAATCACAGCCGCAGCGACGGCATCTACGACTTCGACGCGCGCGGCATCGCCAAGCGTTTTCGCCACGCCGCGATCTTCGGCGCGCTGGATGCCTTGACGCCCGGCGAGCGCATGCGTTTCGTCAACGACCACAACCCGATTCCGCTGCTGCAGCAGATGCAGGCGCGCTATGGCGAACAGGTCGACATCCAGTATCTGGAGCAAGGCCCGGCCCAGGTCGTGATCGACTTCGTCAAGCGCTGACGTGTTGATCGCGCTACTCGTCGTCTCACTCATACTGCTGGCCGCAGCCTTTGCCCTGCCGCAGGTGGTGGCCGCGCCGCCGGCCTTTTGGGCACATGGCATCTTGGCAGTCGGCGTGATGAGCCTGATCCCGGCCGCAATGCAGCACTTCGTGCCGGTGCTCGCGCGTGGCCAAGGTGCCTCGCCGCGCATGACGCGGCTGCCGTTGCTGATGATGGCGGCCGGTGTCGTCGCCAGCTTGGCCTTGCTCGGCGTCGTGCCCTTCGCCGCCATCGGCGGTGCAGCCGGCTTGGCCTTGCTGGGCTTGGCCATCCTACTCGGCTGGATCGTGCGCAAAGGGCGCCAAGCCGTGGGCCGGCCCCACCCGGGGCTTGGTTGGTATGTCGCCGCGCTGGTTTGCCTGGCGCTCGGTCTGGCTGCAGCCTTGCTGATCCCGCTGTGGCCACAAGGGCATGCCGCGCTGCGCGCCTTTCATCTGCATATCAATCTCTATGGCTTTGTCGGCCTGACCGCGATCGGCACCCTGCAAGTGTTATTGCCGACCGCGACGGGGCGGCCCGACCCGGAGGTGGCCACGCGACTCAAGCGCGACCTCAAGTGGGCCGTGGCCGGCAGCCTGGCGCTCGCCGCCGGTCAGGCCGTCGATGCGCGCTGGCTGGCGCTGGCCGGCGCGTTGTGCTGGACCTGGCCGCTTGCGCGCCTGGTGCACGCTTGGTGGCGGCAGCAGCGCCCAGCGATCTTCGCGCTGCACGGGGCGGCGCCGACCTTGGCCATTGCGGCGATCGGATTTGCCTGTGCGTTGACGGCGGTGGCGGCCGGTCAGGCCGCGCCGCTGGCTATCTTTCTCCCCGGTTTCCTGATGCCGCTGATCGTCGGCGCCGCCAGCCAACTGGCCCCGGTCTTCCTGCGCCCCGGTGTCGCGACCGACTGGCATGCGCGCTCGCGCGCCTGGCTCGGCCGTTGGTCCGGCCTGCGCGCCTTGCTGTTTCTGACTGCGGCGATCCTGCCCTTGTTCAGCCTCCAATGCGTGGGCATTCCGGCCTTGCTAGGCCTGCTCTGGTTCGGCGCCGTGTTCGCGCTCTGGCTGCTGCGGGAATAAACCGCCCTGCGTCTGGCATTAACCCAACTGGCGGCCGGGTAAATGGCAGGCTGCTGCGTGGTAAACTGGGCCACGCCAGCCCGCCCGTTTGTTATGTCCGTCATCCGTCTCCTCCCCGACCTGCTCATCTCCCAAATCGCCGCCGGCGAGGTGGTCGAGCGTCCGGCCTCCGCCTTGAAGGAGCTGTTGGAGAACGCGCTGGATGCCGGCGCGACCGACATCCGGGTCGACCTGGAAGAGGGCGGCATCAAGACCATCCGCGTCGCCGACGACGGCGCCGGCATCGCCCGTGCCGACCTGCCGCTGGCGCTGGCCCGCCATGCCACCAGCAAGATCGAGAGCCTGGCCGACCTGGAGCGGGTGGCCAGCCTGGGCTTTCGCGGCGAGGCCCTGGCCAGCATCGCCTCGGTCGCTCGCGTCGCCATCGTCAGCCGGGCCAAGGACGAGCCCCACGCCTGGCGCATCGCGGCGCAGGACGGCGCGGTCTCGAAGGTCGAGCCGGCGGCGCTCAATCGCGGCACCGTGGTCGAGTCGCACGACCTGTTTTTCAACACCCCGGCCCGGCGCAAGTTCCTGAAGACGCCGGCCACCGAATACGCCCACTGCCTCGATGCCTTCACCCGCCTGGCCCTGGCCCGGCCGCAGGTGGCCATGACCCTGGCCCACAACGGCCGCATCGCCGCGCGCTACCCGGTGCAGGACTGGCAGGCCCGGGCGCTGGCCGTGCTCGGCGACGACTTCGCCCAGCATGCGCGGCTGATCGACGAGGGCGGCTCTGACATAAGATTGACCGGCTGGGCCGGCCTGCCGGCCTATTCCAAGGCTAGCCGCGACGCCCAGTTCGTCTTCGTCAACGGCCGCTTCGTCCGCGACAAGCTGCTGGCCCACGCCACGCGCGAGGCCTACCGCGACATCCTGCACGGCAGCCGGCACCCGGCCTATTGCCTGTTCCTGGAACTGGACCCGGCGCGGGTCGACGTCAATGTCCATCCGGCCAAGACCGAGGTGCGCTTCCGCGATTCGCAGGCCGTGCACCGCTTCGTCTTCCATGCCCTGGAGCGGGCGCTGGCCCGGCCGGAGACGACGGTCAACGATCCAGTATGTAGCCCGGATGCAGCGGAGCGGAATCCGGGTACACCCGCCCCGGATGAAATCCGGGCTACCACCGCCTTACCCAGCCCGGCCCCGCGCCAGGAAAACCTCGGCCTCGCCGTCGCCGAACCCGCCGCCTATTACCGGATGGTGGCCGAGGCCTTGGCTACTCACCCCTCGTCCTCCGGGAGAGGGGCTGGGGGTGAGGGAGTCGCACCCCGAGATGCAATTGAAGCCCCGCCCCTGGGCTACGCCCTGGCCCAGTTGTCCGGTATCTACATCCTGGCCGAGAACGCCCAGGGCCTGGTCGTGGTCGACATGCACGCCGCGCACGAGCGCATCCTGTACGAGCGCTTGAAGATCGCCTTAGGTTCGCGCCAGGTCGCCATGCAGCCCTTGCTGGTGCCGGTGGTGTTTGCCGCGACGGCCAAGGAGATGGCCGCGGCCGAGGCGCACCATGCCGAACTGCTGGAGTTGGGCCTGGAGCTGTCGGCGGTGTCGCCCACCCACCTCGCCCTGCGCGCGCTGCCGGCCATGCTGAAAGAGGCCGACGCCGAGACGCTGGCGCGCGAGATTCTGAAAGAGGTGGCCGAGTTCGGCGCCAGTCAGGCCATCGCGGCCCGGCGCAACGAACTCTTGGCTACCCTGGCCTGCCACGGCGCGGTGCGGGCCAAGCGCAAGCTCAGCCTACCCGAGATGAATGCGCTCTTGCGCGACATGGAGCAGACCTTGCGCGCCGATCAGTGCAACCACGGCCGGCCCACCTGGTTTCAACTCACGCTCCATGAACTCGACAGGATGTTCATGCGCGGCAAATAGATCGTCATTCCCGCGTAGGCGGGAATCCAGTCAGAAGGACAGAACCATGAACAAAGGCAAACCCATCGATATCCCCATCCGCATCGCTCCGGCCGAACAGGCCATCCCCGGCGAAGCGGAGGCCAGCGCCTGCGCCTCGGGCGAGCCCTATGCCCTGATGGTGCTGGGCGACTCCATGCAGCCGGAGTTCGAGGAAGGCGAGATCATCGTGGTCGAGCCCGAAGGCCTGGCCAAGGACGGCTCCTATGTCGTGGCCTGGGCCAACGAGGAATACATCTTCCGACAACTGGTGCAGCATGCCGAGGGCTGGATGCTCAAGCCCTTGAACCCGCTCTACCCCAACATCCCCATCGACGACCCGAAAGAGGCGGTGAAGGGCGTGGTGATCATGAAGAAGAAGCCGGGCAAACGGAAGGAGCAGAAGTCTTACGTTTAGCGTGGAGTTGAGGGGATGCGCGTTTTTGCGCAGTCCCTCTCGAACGCAGGGTTAGGCTTGTAAGTCACTTTTTCGCGACCACGTTAATGCGTCTGAAAGTTTCAAAACATCTTCCGTCAGCTTGGCATGTTTTCTGAATCATCCGCTCAATCACGAACTGCCGAAAATCCTCTTTGTGTTCATCAGGCACGAGTTTCATGAATGGCACCAAGCTCGGCTGATCGATCCATTTGATCATGGTTTCTGCATCGGCGAAAAATCGATCTGCATTCTCACTCCATACACGAGATTCCGTAAATGGGATGCTGCGCACGAGTAGTTCGTATTCCTCGATGCTCGGCATATACCATGGCCATTCAAAATCGGAGAAGCAGCGGGCGAATTGTGGGAGTTTTATAGCTTTTTTCACAACACTGAAGAAGTTCGCACAATTGCCATCGCCTGCAAAATTGAACTTCAGAACGCCGCCATTTTTGAGGGCGCGAAACACACTCCTGAGCAATGTTTCATGGTCTTTTATCCAGTGCAACGTAGCATTGGAGAAAATAATATCGAACTCGTTCTCGAAATCCAGGCTGTTAATATCGCGTACTTCAAAAGACAAATTTTCGGCCTGATGTGACTTGGCAGTTTTAATCATGCCGTGAGAAGCATCAATTCCAACGACTGTACCTTGTGGCGTAAGCGCCGCCAGTTTGGCGGTCAGCGCACCATCACCGCATCCGAGATCGAGAATGCACTCTGTTCCAGAAATGTTCAATTCTTGGATCAGCCTCGCTCCCCACTCTTTCTGGTGTGCCGATGCTGCCGTATATTTTTTTCCGTCGAACTCGTGTGCCATGTCTATGGTAAAGCCCAACGTAAATTAGGCACCTAAATAGGTGCATATCCTGGCCAGGATGTGTGTATATCCAGATAGGCCTATTTCGTATCTCACTGATTCACCCACCATATTCCGTGCGCTCTCGTTGTTATGGGCCGGGCGCATTCGAGAAGTGCGCCCGGCGGCTATTACCGCTTCGGCGTCAGACTCGCGAACATCGTCGAGAATTTGTTGACCACATACGGCGCGAACAGCGTGAGCCCGGCGAGCAGGTAGTTGACGACGTTGTCGATGGACTGCGGCATGTTGCCGGTGACGGCGAATTCGTACAGGGCGAAGGTGCCGAAGCCGAGGA
>JAJZTS010000009.1:57312-60378 GCA_021848725.1 Pseudomonadota bacterium | reverse complement strand
TTTCGGCCATCTTCGACGCCAGCGAGACATCGGCGTAGTGCGTATAGCCCAAGAGCTGCGCGGCCTCGCGCCGCAGTTGCACGATTTCTCGGATCAGGCCGGTGTTGTCGAGCTTGGCTTCCCCAAACTCCGAGGCGCGCGTGACATAGGCGTGGTACATCTCCTCGCGCAGCGCGCGGTTGGCGCAGAACTGCGCGACCGGAATGTAGGACGGCGCGCGCAAGGTCAATTTCCAGCCCGGTTTGCCGTCCTTCTCCGCCGCCTCGCGTGCGGCGGCCTTCACGTCGTCGGGCAGGCCGGCCAGTTCGGCCTCGTCTTCGACGTAACGGGCATAGGCATTGGTCGCATCGAGCAGGTTTTCTTCGAACCGGGCCGACAGCTTGGCCAGCTCTTCCTGGATGGCCATGAACCGCGCCTTCTGGTCGGCCGGCAGTTCGGCGCCGCCCAGGCGGAAATCGCGCAGCTCGTTGTCGACGATCTTCTGCTGGGCCGGGCTGAGCCGGCCATAGTCCGGGCCGGCGGCGATGGCCTTGAACTTGGCATACAGCCCTTCGTGCTGGCCGAGCTCGGCATAGTACTGGGTGATCTCCGGCAGCTTGGCGTTATAGGCCTCGCGCAGCGCGGGGCTGTCCAGCACCGAGTGCAGGTGCGAGACCTGGCCCCAGGCCCGCGACAGCCGCTCGTTGGCATCTTCCAGCGGCGCGACGAAGTGGGCCCAAGTCGGGCTGGCCGGGTCGGCGGCGAGGCGCGCGACCAGGGCGCGGTTCTCGGCCAGCAGTTGGTCGACGGCGGGGCCGACGTGGTCGGGCTTGATCTCGGTGAAGCGGGGCAGGCCGGAAAAATCCAGCAGGGGGTTCGATATGCGTTTATTCATGGCTGTAAGCGGGCCGTCCAAGTGGTTGCTGGATTTCGGTGCAGGCTAACCCTGCGTTGCAGGTGATGCCGAAGCTAAAATCCAACAAGGGATTCGGGGTGCGTTCGTTCATGGTCGGGGAAGCGGGTTTGGCTTCAAGGCCTCTAGTATCTGCGGTCGCGTGCGGTTTTTTCCAGTGCTTTCTTGCCCCCTGCCGGCGACAGGGGAGGGCGTGGTAGCGCTAGACTGCCCGGCAGGTCATGAAGCGGCCTGCCGCCATGCTAAAATTCGACGGTTTTTGTCCTAATTCGACCCGGACGCATGCCCATGGCCGCCTTGTCCCAAGAAAAAGAACTCCGCTCGCGCGAACGCATGCTCAGCCTGCTGCTGAGTCGCATCCTGAAGGCCGAACTGCCGCGTCCGGTCTATGACGCCCTGGGCGACCTGCGCCGCGGCTTTATCGCCTTGCGCGAAAAGGAAGACCCCAAGCGTCGGCAGGCCTTGATGAACCTGATCGATAGGCAGCCGCCGGAGGCGCTGTCGCAGATCATCCGCGCCTTCAACATCTATTTCAGCCTGCTCAATATCGCCGAGGAGACGGTCAGCCTGGGCAAGCGGCGCCAGGCGGTGCGGCGCGGCAGCCACATGTGGCACGGCTCGTTCCACGATACCTTGCTCGGCCTGCGTGAGCAGGGCGTGACCGCCGACCAGTTGCAGGTGCTGCTGGACAAGCTGTGCTACATGCCGGTGATCACCGCGCACCCGTCCGAGGCTAAGCGGCGCACGATCAAGGGCGCGCTGCGCAACATCTTCCTGAGCATGGAGGCGCTGGGCGATCCGCGCATTCGCGGCATGTACCGCGACGAGGCGCTGGAACGGCTGTCCAACCAAATCCGCATCATGTGGAAGACCGACGAGGTGCGCGCGTTCAAGCTGCAGGTGCGCGACGAGATCCGCGCCGGCCTGTCCTATTTCCCGCAGTCGCTATTCCAGGCCGTCACCCTGGTCTACCGCAACTTCCACAAGTCGCTGCACGACGTCTATGGCGCCGAGGCGGCCGAGGCGGTCAAGGTCTCCAGTTTCCTGCGCTTCGGCTCTTGGATCGGCGGCGACCGCGACGGCCACCCCGGCGTGACCGCCGAGGTCACCGCCCTGGCCTGGCGCATGCAGGCGGTGACCGCCTATGAGGAATACCTGCGCCGGCTGGAGGCGCTGTCCGATCAGTTGTCGTTGTCGATTCGCCTGTGCCGGCCTTCGGCCGAGTTCATGGCGAGCCTGGAAGAAGACGGCCGTCAGGCCGAGCTGTTGTTCGACAACCGGCCCAACCCGCATCCGCAGGAACCCTACCGGCGCAAGCTGGAGATCATGAAGTTCCGCATCCGGCGCAACCTGATCTTGGTGCAGCGCGCGATGGACGGCAGCGATGTCAGTTTCGAGGAACAGGGTTACGTCAGCGCCCAGGCCTTCATGCACGACCTGCGCCTGATCCGCGATTCGCTGATCGGTCATGGCGATCGCGATCTGGCCGAGAGCGAGCTGCAAGACCTGATCCACCTGGTCGAGACCTTCGGTTTCCATCTGCTGCAACTGGATATCCGCCAGGAATCGACCCGCCACACCGAGACGGTGGCCGAGATTCTGCAGGCCGCGATCGGCGCCGACTATCGGGCGCTCGATGAAGCGGCGCGCCTGGCGATGTTGGCCGACCTGATCGCCAACCCGGCCGCGCTGCAAGTCGATGTCGGTGGTTTGAGCGAAAACACCCAGGAGACCCTGCGGGTGTTCCAGCTCATCGCCCACATGCGCCGCGCCCTGGGCGAGCAGTGCTTCGGCCGCTATGTCATTTCGATGACCCACACCGCCTCGCACATCATGGAAGTGATGTTACTCGCCTCGCAGGCCGGCTTGGCCGGCCGTGTCGGTGGCAACTGGTATTGCCACATCGGCATCTCGCCGCTGTTCGAGACCATCGGTGATTTGCAGCATTCCGATGCGGTGCTCGACCAGCTCTACCGCATCCCGGTCTACCGCAGCCTGCTCGATGCCTACGGCGAGGGCCAGGAGGTCATGGTCGGTTATTCCGATTCCTGCAAGGACGGCGGCATCCTCGCCTCGTCGTGGAACCTGTACGAGGCGCAAAAACGCATCGTCGCGTTGTCGGACCAGCACGGCATCCACTGCCGGCTGTTCCACGGCCGCGGCGGCACCCTGGG
>JAJZTS010000009.1:0-57212 GCA_021848725.1 Pseudomonadota bacterium | reverse complement strand
CCTGCAAGGACGGCGGCATCCTCGCCTCGTCGTGGAACCTGTACGAGGCGCAAAAACGCATCGTCGCGTTGTCGGACCAGCACGGCATCCACTGCCGGCTGTTCCACGGCCGCGGCGGCACCCTGGGTCGCGGCGGTGGCCCGACCCACGAGGCCATTCTGGCCCAGCCGTCCGGCACCGTGCGCGGCGAGTTGAAGCTCACCGAGCAGGGCGAGGTGTTGTTCTACAAGTACAACAATATGGAGACTGCCCAGTACGAGTTGACCTTGGGCGTCACCGGCACGCTCAAGGCCAGCACCCATCTGGTGGGCAAGGTGGTCGAGGACCGCAAGGACTACCTCGCGATCATGGACGAGCTGTCGCGCGTGGGCGAGGCCACCTACCGCGACCTGACCGAGCGCACCCCGGGCTTCCTCGACTACTTCTACGAGGCCACCCCGGTGCAGGAGATCGGCCTGCTCAACATCGGCTCACGGCCGTCGCACCGCAAGAAGGGCGACCGCTCGATCGGCTCGGTGCGCGCGATCTCCTGGGTGTTCGCCTGGGGCCAGTCGCGCCACGCGCTGCCGACCTGGTATGGCATCAACGCCGCCATCCAGTCGTGGCGCGGCGACGACCCGAGCCGGCTGGACAAGCTGCGCGAGATGTACCGCGAATGGCCGTTCTTCCGCACCCTGCTGTCGAACGCGCAGATGGCCCTGTACAAGGCCGACATGAACATCGCCCACCAATACGCCAGCCTGTGCCTGGACCCGGCGGCGGCCGAGCGCATCTTCGAGCTGATCCGCCAGCGGCACGACGCGGCGGTGCAGCAGATCGTCGATGTCGCCGGCATCCGCGTCCTGCTGGCCGAGACGCCGGAGCTGGCGCTGTCCTTGCAGCACCGCAATACCTATCTCGACCCGCTCAACCACATCCAGGTCGCGGTGCTGCGCAAGCTGCGCGACGCCCAGGGCGAGGGCGAGAGCCCGTGGCTGGAGCCGTTGCTGCGCTCGATCAACGCCATCGCCGCCGGCATGCGCAACACGGGCTGACCTCGCCATGGCGATCGAGCGCTACAAGGACTTAACGCCGAGCCTGGGCCGGGATGTCTTCGTCCACAGTGCCGCCACCGTGATCGGCGCGGTCGAGCTGGGCGACGGCGTCTCGGTCTGGCCCGGCGCGGTCATCCGCGGCGACGTCAACTTTATCCGCATCGGGGCCGGCAGCAACATCCAGGACTGCGCCGTGTTGCACGTGTCGCACAAGAGCGCGGCCGACCCGGCCGGGGCGCCGCTGATCGTCGGCCGCAACGTCACTGTCGGCCACAGCGTGATCCTGCACGGCTGTACCATCGGCAACGACTGCCTGATCGGCATGGGTGCCATCGTCATGGACAAGGCGGTGCTTGAGGACCGCGTGCTGCTCGGGGCCGGCAGCTTGGTGCCCGAGGACAAGCGGCTGGAGGGCGGCTGGCTCTACCTCGGTCGCCCGGCCAAGGCCCTGCGCCGCCTGAGCGATGAGGAACTGGCCTATTTCGAGTATTCTGCCCGGCATTACATGCAGCTCGCGGCGGGCTATCGATGAGGAGGTGGGGGCGATGAAGGCAGGCTCGAGCAAAACCGGCATCACCCTCGCACTGGCCTCGGTCCTGTTGGCTGGCTGCGCCATCTCCACCGAATACCGCACGCCGGACGGCTGGGTGAACTACGTCGTCCACTGCGGCGGCCCCATGCTCAACTTCGGCAGTTGCTTGGAAAAGGCCGGCGACATCTGCCGTGGCCGCGGCTACAAGGTGCTCGACCACGAAGGCGGCCAACTGCCCGGGTCGCCTACGGCCATGCCGCCCGCCGGACCGTTCGAGTCGGCGCTCAAGGGCGAGACCGGCAAGGCGGCGGTGGAAAAATACGAGATCCGCAAGCTGTATATCCGCTGCAACTGAACGGCGGAAAACAACAAGTAGGGCGCCAATAAGCGCCAGCGCATTGCCCGAAGCAAACAACGGCCAATGCGGCGCCTTACGCCTGCGGCTAAGGCGCCCTACAAGGAATCCGCATCCCGTTGCAGTCGACGAAACGAACCCGGTCGCCGCGATAGCGGCGTTTTTTTATTTCGGGTAAGCTCCGCCGCTCAATTTTTAATCAAGTAAAAAGAGGGAGGCCTGCCGCGAGTCGGCTGGCCCGGATCATGGCTTATCCAGATACCGCCGCCTTTGTGCGCGATCTGCGTCGTTTCTCCAGTTTCGCCGGTTTGATCACTGCCTTGGCCGCTGTCTCGTTTCTGTTGAGCAACTGGCTGGCGGGTATCGATGCTATGCGGCGTGTCTTGCCGGGCTATGTCACGATGAAGGCCGAAACGGCGGTCGGCTTCGTCGGCGGCGGCTTGGCCTTGTCGATGTTGCAACGGCCTGCCGACGGTCTGCGCTGGCTGTTGGCAACCGCGCTGGCTTTGCTGCCGATATTGGTCGGCGGGCTGGTGCTGATCGTTTATGCCTTGGCGGCCCAGCGGGGTGTCGGCGATGGCCTATTGGTCGAAACGTCATTCAGTCTGTTTGATGTGCGACCTTTGCCGGCCTTCAATAGCGCGCTGGGTTTGCTGTTTTGTGGCGTGGCCGTGCTGATGCTCGATCACCTTGTGCGCGGCTGGCGCTTGAAAGTGCAGTGGCTCGCGTTGGCCGCGGCATTGCTCGGCTTCATCGGTCTGCTCGGTTATGTCTATGGCGCGCAATCATTCGGCCCGGGTGACGCCTATGGCGCGATGTCGTTGCCGACGACGCTCTTGCTGTTGTTATTGGGCTTGGGGATTTTGAGCGCGCATCCGCTGGTCGGTTTCGTCAGCGTGCTGACTGCGCCGGGCGCGGGCGGTCACTTGGCGCGGCGTTTGCTGCCTGCCGTGATTGTGCTGCCGCCGATCATGGGCCTGGCCTTGCTGATAGGCCGGCGCGTCGGTGATTACGAAGCCACGTTCGGTCTGATTGTCATGGTCATGACCAATATCATCGTGTTCGCGGTTTTGGCTTGGTGGAGTTCGCGTTCGCTGGAGCGGAGCTGGGCCAGGCAGCGGCGCGCCGAGGAGGCCTTGCGCCGGTCCAATAGCTTGCTGGAAACCCGCACCGAGGAATTGGCGCGTGCGAATGAGAGCCTGCATCGGCTTTCTTTGACCGATGCGCTGACCGGCATATGCAACCGGCGCTGCTTCGAGACGAGCTTGGAGACTTTGTTCAAACAGGCAAAACGCTACGGTACCGAGTTCTCTTTGTTGATCATGGATGTCGATCGTTTCAAGAGCTACAACGACGACTTCGGCCATCCGCAGGGCGACATCGCGTTGCGTGAGGTTGGGCGCGTGCTGCGGGCGCATGCCCGCGAGTCCGATTTTGTCGCGCGTATGGGCGGCGAGGAGTTCGGTGTGTTGCTGCCGCGCACCGCATCGGACGGCGCCATGATCTTGGCCGAACGTTTTCGCCAAGGCATCGAAGCGACCATCTGGCCGAATCGGCCTATCACCATCAGTATCGGGGTGGTGACATTCAATGCCGAGGTGGCCAGCCCCGAGCTGTTGCTCAAACATGCTGACGAAGCGCTCTATCAGGCCAAAGATAATGGCCGTAACTGCGTGGTGTGCGCCGACAGGCCCGTTGATGCGCAAGCGCAAAACGATCCACAAGACTGAACGCGGTTTCGCCGGGCATCACAGACGCCACCGTTCTGCGTTTTACAGTGACTGATGCCAACAATCGGCTTGGCCGAGGCATCAGGTTTTCACGTCATAGCCGAATCGGGAGGTTGAAATGAAGAATCGCAAATCGTTATCCATAGTCGTTGGATTGGCCGCCACCTTGGTTTCGGCGGCCGCCTGCGCCAACATCACGTTCAAAGAGGGGTGGAATTCGCCTGAAAACAGCAATGTCAGGGCCTACACCAAGGCCGAGGCGACGGAATATCTCAGGGATAAGAGCGATGAGTTGAAGATCATGATCAACAAGGGTGCGTGCAAATTGCAAGTCACGAAAGGGTGCCACCAACCGAGCGATCCGCATTTCACCGCGAACGGCATCGGGTCCAGGGATTCCTGCAAAAGCATCTATGCAGGTTCCAAAAGTTTTCACATTTCCTGCGAGTGACAATCTCGTGGCTCGGGCAACGGTTCACGCGTGGCCCGAGCAATGACGGCGGGCGCGTGCCCTAGTTCAAGGCGCTGGCCAGTTTGCGCCGATACTCCGCCACCAATGGATTTCCCGCCAGCAGGTTGAATACCGTGAGCATGGTCTTGCGCGCGGTCTCGTCGTTCCAGGCGCGGTCGAGGGCGATCATCGCCAGCAGCTGGTCCATGCCTTCGGCCGGGCGGCCGGTGGCGACGAGCAGGTTGGCCAGCTGCAGCCGGCTGGCCATGTCTTTGGGATCGGCCTCGATCTTGTCGCGCAGGCCCGCCTCGTCGCCGCCGGTTTGGCCGGACAGCGCGAAGTCGAGTTTGGCCGCGAGCTGCACGGCACGGTCTTCCAGCTTTGTCAGCGGCGACAGGCTGTCGAGCAGGCGCTTGGCCTCGTCGAGTTCGCCCAGCTCGAACAGGGTTTCGGCGGCGTCCAGACGCACTTGTTCGTTGCCGGCGTCGAGTTTCGAGGCCTCGGCCAACATCTGCAAGGCCTGGGCGGCATCGCCCTGCGCTTTGAGTTCGGCCGCTTTCAGCCGCAGTTCTTCGGCTGGCGACGGGATGATGCGGGCGAGGAATTCGCGTACCTCGCCCTCGGGAATGGCGCCGGAGAATTCGTCGACGATCGCGCCGCCGTACAGGGCCTTGACGCTGGGGATGCCGCGCACGCCGAACTGGGCGGCAAGTTCTTGGTTCTCGTCGGAGTTGACCTTGGCCAGGATGAACTGGCCCTGATACTCCTCAGCCAGTTTTTCCAAGATGGGTTTCAGCACCTTGCACGGGCCGCACCAGGGTGCCCAGAAATCGACCACCACCGGCACCTGATGCGAGCCGTCGATGACGATCTGCTGGAAGTTACTGCTGTCGACGTCGAATGCGAATTGAGTCATGGTCGTGTCCTAAAGCTGTAACCGCAAAGGATGCGAAGAACGCAAAGACAAAGCCATATGGATGGCTTCGCTACCCGTCATGCCCGTTTTCACGGGCATGACGAGAGATCATTGCAAGCTGTGATGGTTTTACTTTGTGTGCTTCGCGTTCTTTGCGGTGAAAAAATTTTTCAGTTGTTGCCGATGCGCTTGGCCAACTCGGCGGCGCTGCCGGTGTAGCTGCCCGGGGTCATGGTCAGCAGCAACTTTTTGGCGTCGTCGGGGATGGCCAGGCCTTGGATGAACTCGGCCAGGCTCTCGCGGCTGATGCCGCCCTTGCCCCGGGTCAGCGCCTTCAACTGCTCGTAGGGGTTGGCCACGCCGTAGCGGCGCATCACGGTCTGGATCGGCTCGGCCAGCACTTCCCAGTTGTGGTCGAGGTCTTCGGCCAGGCGTGCCGGGTTGGCCTCCAGCTTGTCCAGGCCACGCTTCAGGCTTTCATAACCGATCAGCGCGTAGCCGAGGCCGGCGCCCATATTGCGCAGCACGGTGGAGTCGGTGAGGTCGCGCTGCCAGCGCGAGATCGGCAACTTCTCGGACAGGTGCTTGAGCAAGGCGTTGGCCAGGCCCAGGTTGCCCTCGGAGTTTTCGAAGTCGATGGGGTTGACCTTGTGCGGCATGGTCGAGGAGCCGACCTCGCCTTCCTTCACCTTCTGCTTGAAGTAGCCGAGCGAGATGTAGCCCCAAAGGTCGCGGTCCAGGTCGATCAGCGCGGTGTTGACCCGGGCGGTGGCGTCGTACAGCTCGGCCATGTAGTCGTGCGGCTCGATCTGGATCGTGTAGGGGTTGAAGCCGATACCCAGAGCCTCGACGAAGCGGCGGGCAAAGCCTTCCCAGTCGAAGTTCGGATAAGCCGAGAGGTGGGCGTTGTAATTGCCGACCGCGCCGTTGATCTTGCCCAGGATTTCCACCGCCTCGATGCGCTTGAGGCCGCGCGCCAGGCGGTAGGCGACGTTGGCCAATTCCTTGCCCAGGGTGGTGGGCGAGGCCGGCTGGCCGTGGGTGCGCGACAACATGGGCAGGTCGGCCAGTTGCACGGCCATGGCGGTGAGCTTGCCGTGCAGTGCGTGCAGGCTGGGCAGGATCACGTCTTGCCGGGCGCCCTTGAGCATGAGCGCGTGCGCCAGGTTGTTGATGTCTTCCGAGGTGCAGGCGAAGTGGATGAACTCCTTCACCTGCATCACCTCGGCATTGCCGGCGAAACGTTCCTTGAGGAAGTACTCCACCGCCTTGACGTCGTGGTTGGTGGTCTTCTCGATGGTCTTCACCTGCTCGGCATCGCTGACCGAGAAGCCCTCGGCGACGGCGTCCAGCGCTTGGATGGTGGCCGGCGAGAAGGCGGGCACCTCTTCGATTGCCGGTTCGGTGGCCAGGGCCTTGAGCCATTCGATCTCGACCTTGACCCGGTATTTGATCAGGCCGAATTCGCTGAAGTAGGGCGCGAGTTTGGCGCCGACCCGGCGATAGCGGCCGTCGAGCGGGGAGAGGGCGGTGAGTTCGGTCAGTTCCATAACGCGATCCTAATTATTTGAAGGGTTTTTGGCGCAAGACGAGCAAGGCCTGGTTGCGCAGCACCTTGAGCAGGTTGAGCATTTTCGAGTCGAGATTGAGCGTGCCCTTGTCCAGGTCGGCATAGAGCAGGGCAAGGGTCTTGTTGTCCACCACCAAGGGCAAGAGCAGGAAGGAACGGGCACCGATGTGCTTGCTGTGCCATTCCGGGATGCGTGACTTCAGTGTCTCGTCTTGCGTGTCGGGGATCAGGATATCGACGCCTTGCGCGGCGGCGACCTGGAAGGCGTCGTGGGCATAGGTCAATTGCACCTTGAAGGCGCCGAGCACGCGGTCGACATCCTTGCCGAAGCCGAAACGACCGGACAACGATTTGCCGTCTTTGTCGCGCACCGCGATCATCACCCGATCGAAGCTGCCGGTGCGGTAGAAGATCTCCAACACCATGTGCAGGATGTCGGAGATCGCCGCGCCGCCGACCAGGGCCTCGGTCATCTCCTGCAAGCCGGCGGCGAGCAGCGAGGCCGGGTCGCCGGCCTCGGGTTCCACCGTGGCCAGGACCGGCAGGGTGTGCGGCGCCTGGGCCGCCGCGCTTTCGGTCTCGACGGCTTCCGACAGGTCGAGCAGGCGTGCCAGCATCGGGCTGGAGCGGATTTCGCTCTGGAAGATGGCGGCGTCGCGTTCGACCTCCTTGGCGGCTTCCAGCAACAGGTTTTTCAGCGTGGCGCTGGGCAGGCTGCCGAGCGTGGCATAGCGCCGGCTCAGCTCGTTCAGGCGCTTGGTCTGGTCGGGTGCAGGCAGGACGGTTGCCGCCACTTGATAGAGCTCGTGCGCCAAGTTGGCGATGGTGCGCAGTTGCGCCGCCTCGTTGTTGGGCTGCGGGACGTTGCCCGGCAGCAGCGGTGACATGGCGTGCACCAGCTTGTGCGGTAGGTGCCAGTGCTGGGCGATGGCTTGGCCGATCTGGTCGTAGGTGGTGCCGAAAATCTCGCGCGCGGCCTCCGCCTCGCTCAGTCCTTTTTCCACCAGGCGTGCGGTGCGCACCGTACGTTCGTAGAAGTAGAACTGCGCCATCAGCCGACCGAGGTTGCGGAACATCGCACTGATGAAGGCCTCTTCGACGTCGGGCAGTTTCAGCCGCTTGCCGAGTTGCCGCCCGAGCACACCGCAGTAATAGCTTTCCAGCGTTTCGCCTTTGAGCGCCTGGGCCTGGCTGTGGTTCTGCAAGTGCTCGAACAGCATCAGCGACATCGCCACGTCGCGCACGGTGTTGAAGCCGAGAATGACCACCGCACGCGAGATGGTGCTGATCGGCTGACCGGAGAAATTGCGGTAATGCGCGGCGTTCACCAGGCGCAAGAGCTTGTTGGTGAGCGAGACGTCGCGCAGGATCACGTTGGTCAGCTCGTCGGCCTCGCCACTGTCGGAGCCGACGATCTCGTTGACCTGGATGATGGTTTGCGACAGCGCCGGGAATTCCCGGGTGCCGGCCAGTTCGCCGAGCAGGGCTTCGGTCTGCTTGTAGTCGAGGTTTTGGTCGTCGTCGATCATTGCGTGCCTTGATGGGGTTGGCGTCGGCGGCCCTGGTGTGTTGCGTGTCGAATCATTTCAGCGGTTCTTTACTTCTGCTTGAAGGCAAGCAAGGTCTGGTTGCGCAGCAGTTTCATCATATTGAGTACCGGCGGCTCCAGCTCGATCGGGCTGGCATCGCGGTCGAGATAAATCAGTCCGATCGGTTTTTTGTTGACGATGATGGGTAGCAGCAAAAAGGCGCGCGCGTTGACCTGGCTGCTGTGCCAGGCCGGGATCCGGGATCGGATGTTGTCGGCCCGGGTGTCGCTGATCATGATGTCGACGCCTTGCGCGACGGCGGCCGAGAAGGCGTCGACCGAGGCCGTGGCGGAGACCTTGAAGGCGGCGATGGCCGAGTCGATGTTCTTGCCGAAACCGCTGCGGCCGGCCAGAAACTGGCCCTGGCGGTCGAGTACTGCGATCATCACCCGGTCAAAGCAGCCGGTGCGGTAGAAGACCTCCAGTAACAGGTGCAGGATGTCGGTGATCTTGGTGTTCGACATCAAGGCGTCGGTCAGGTCCTGCAGGCCGGCGGTGAGCACGGACATCGGGTCGCTCGCGGTGGCGGCATCGATCTCCGGCAGCGCGATGTCGTCGAGCTTCGAGGCGTCAAGTCGCTGCGCGATAACGTCGGCGCCGGCCTGCGCGGCGCTCTCGCCGAGCAGGCGGCGCAGCACCGCGCTGTTGTTGATGGAGGCCTGCAAGGTGGCCGATTCCTTCTGCACTTCTTCGGCCGCCTTCATCATCGCTTCGTATAGCACATTCGGTTGGATCTCGCCGACGCTGGCATAGCGGCTGCCCAACTCCTTGAGCCGCTTGAGCCGATCGCCGTCGGTGATTTCGGCCGCGGCGATGTGATAGAGGTCGCGCGCCAGGTTGGAGCTCGCCTGCAGGCGGTCCTCCGGCGTGCTCGGGCGGCGGGCCGGGCCGGGGGGCAGCGGCGTGATGCTCTGGATCAGGCCGGGGGGCAGGTGCCAAAAGCGGCCGATGGCCAGGCCGAGCTGGTCGTAGGTGGTGCCGAACACCTTGCGCGTGGCGGCGCTTTCGTCCAGGCCGTCGTTTTCCACCAGACGGCGCACGCGTTCGGTGCGCTCGAAGAAATAGAATCGGGCCATCAGTCGGCCCAGGCTGCGGAACATCGCGCCGATGAAGCCTTCCTCGGTGTCGCGCACGCCGAGCGGGCGCGCGACCATGCGGCCGAGCACGCCGCAGTAAAAACTTTCCAGGGCCTCGCCTTTCAGGGCATGGGCCTGGGCGTGGTTGTTCAGGTGTTCGAACAGCATCAGCGTGAGCGCGGCATCGCGAATGGTGTTGAAGCCGAGGATGACCACGGCGCGCGAGATGGTGCTGATGTTGCGGCCGCCGAACTGGGCATAGTGCACCGAGTTGACCAGGCGCAGCAGCTTGTTGGTCAGTGAGTTGTCGCGCAGGATCGCGCGGGTCAGTTCGTCGGTCTGGCTATCGTCCGAGCCGACCAACTGGTTGATCTGGATGATGGTGCTGGAGAGGGCGGGAAAATCCTGGCTGGACATCAGCTCTTCCAGCAGCTGCTCGGTCTGCCGGCTATCCAGGGTTTCCGCTTCGTCGTTCACAACGCTCTCCTGTCGGTGAAGGCTTGGGCGATGGTCATCGCATCCACATACTCTAGTTCACCGCCGGCCGGCATGCCGCGCGCGATGCGGCTGACCTTGAGGCCGCGTGCCTTGAGCAGTTCGCTGACATAGTGTGCCGTGGCTTCGCCTTCCGCGGTGTAGTTGGTGGCCAGCACGACTTCCTGGGTCGTGCCGTCCTGTGCCCGTTGCAACAGGCGGTCCAGGCCGATCTCCTTGGGGCCGACGCCGTCGAGCGGGCTAAGCCTTCCCATCAGCACGAAGTACAGGCCGTTGTAGGCCTGGGTTTCTTCCATGCGATTGAGGTCGACCGGCATCTCGACCACGCAGAGCAGGTGCGCGTCGCGCCGTGGGTTGGCGCATAGCTCGCAGATCGGGGTTTCGCTGAAGTTGTTGCAGCGCTCGCAATGGTGCAAGTCCTCCAGTGCGATCTTCAAGCTGTCGGACAGGCGCTGGGCGCCGAGCCGGTCGCGCTGCAGCAGATGATAGGCCATGCGCGCGGCCGATTTCGGACCGACGCCCGGCAGCACGCGCAGCGCGTCGATCAGGGCTTCGAGCGTGCCCGGCAGCTTCATGCCATCAGAACGGGAATTTCATGCCCGGCGGCATGGGCATGCCGGCGGTGACTGCGGCCATCTTTTCCTGCGATACCGTATCGATCCGGCGCACGGCATCGTTCATCGCCGCGACGATCAGGTCTTCCAGCATCTCTTTGTCGTCCTGCATCAGCGACGGGTCGATATTGACCCGCTTCACTTCATGCTTGCCGTTCATCGTGACCTTGACCAGGCCGGAGCCGGACTGGCCTTCCACTTCCATTTCGGCAATCTCGGCCTGCACCTTCTGCAGATTATTCTGCATCTGCTGGGCCTGTTTCATCAGGTTGCCAATACCGCCTTTCATCATTTCGCACTCTCTTGTCGAAGGGGTTGAATCTGCGTGATCTTGCCGTCGAATTCCTGGACGACAGTTTGCACGAAGGGGTCGTTCTGGATGGCCGTTTCGGCCTCGGCCTGGCGCTCGGCCTTATGCCGGGCCGCGATCTCGGCCGGCGCGCTGCCTTGTGTCGCACCCAAGCTGATTTCGATCTTGGTGCCGCTGCCCAATTTTTCTCGCAGGGCCGCCTTGAGCTTGTCGCCGAAACCGTCGAGCAGGCCCTTATGCGCCTCGGGCAGGCGCAGGCTCAGCAGCGCAGCGTTGTGTTCCACCAGCTCGCAGGTGCTGGCCAGTTGGCCGATGACGCCTTGCAGGCCGTTGGCCAGGGCCGGCCAGTCGCCGTCGAAGCCGGCGGACTCCGGCGCGCTGGGGTGACTGGCGATTTTGTCTGGCTTGGCCGCGGGGGCGGCCGCCGCCGCCACAGGCGCTGGTGCCGCCGCGGTGGCCGGGCTTGGCCGCGTCGCCGGGGGGGGGCTGGGGGTGGCTTGCGGGGCACCGGCCGTCATGACGGGAGCGGGGCTGCCCGGCGTGAACGCCAGCATGCGCAACAAGGCCATGGAGAAACCGGCGTATTCGTCCGGCGCCCATTCCAGGTCGCGGCGGCCGAGGCCGGCGATCTGGTAGTAGAGCTGCACGGTCTCGGCGTCGAGCGTGCGGGCCAGGGCGAACAGGCGATCGCGCTCGGGCACGTCCTCGGCCACTGCCTCGGGCACGGTCTGGGCCAGCGCGATCTGATGCAGCAAGAGGCCCAAGTCCTGCAGGGCGGCGTCGAAGGAGAAGCTGCGGGCGGCGATGTTCTCGGCCTCGGCCATCAGTTGCGCGCCGTCGTTGGCGGCCAGCGCTTCGAGGATGGGGAACAGATAGGCCTGGTCGACCGAACCCAGCATGTCGCGGGTTTCCTGCTCGCGCACGTTGCCGCCGCCGTAGGCGATGGCCTGGTCGAGCAGGGACAGGGCGTCGCGCATGCTGCCGGCGGCGGCGCGGGCGATCAGCGGCAGGGCGGCCGGCTCGTTGGCGATGCCCTCGGCGGCCAGCACGTTTTTCAGGTGCTCGGCCACCCGGGGGGGCGGCAGGAGCTTGAGGTTGAACTGCAGGCAGCGCGACAACACGGTCACCGGCACCTTCTGCGGGTCGGTGGTGGCCAGGATGAACACCACATGGGCCGGTGGCTCTTCCAGCGTCTTCAACATGGCGTTGAAGGCGCTCTTCGACAGCATGTGCACCTCGTCGATGAGGTAGACCTTGTAGCGGCCGGCGGTGGGCGCATACTGGGCGTTCTCCAGCACCTCGCGCATATTGTCGACCCCGGTGTAGGAGGCGGCGTCGATCTCGATCAGGTCGACGAAGCGGCCGGACTCGATCTCGCGGCAGGCCGGGCAGCTGCCGCAGGGGGTGGCGGTCAGCCCGGTCTCGCAGTTGAGGCACTTGGCCAGGATGCGGGCGATGGTGGTCTTGCCGCAGCCGCGGGTGCCGGTGAGCAGGTAGGCGTGGTGCAGCCGGCCCTGGTTCAGGGCGTTCGACAGCGCGCGAACCACGTGTTCCTGGCCGACCAGCTCGGCGAAGGACTTGGGCCGCCATTTGCGGGCGAGGACTTGGTGACTCATAGGCGCATGAGGCGTAAGGCGCGCGGCGCGAGGGAAAAGAACCGGGTTGTGCTCACGCCTCTCTCCTCACGCCGCACTGAAATAGGGGTGGCGAGCCTTACCCCCGGCACTGGCATCCATCGCTGTGGCTGCTTCCTTCCGGACCTGACCAGGTTGGCAACTTAGCCATGCGGGGAGACCCGCCACGGCCGATTTTACCCCAAGGCCGGGGTTGGGTCGCCTTATTCCTCGCAGTCTTCCTGCTTGAGCCGGCGGCTCCGCACCGCCTCGGCCAGCGCGCGCAACAGCGGTTCGGTGTCGGTCCAGCCGATGCAGCCGTCGGTGATCGACTGGCCATATTCCAGCGGCTTGCCGGGGCAGAGGTCTTGCCGGCCCGGATTCAGGTGGGATTCGATCATCACCCCCATGATCCGGGCGTCGCCGCCGGCGACCTGGCGGGCCACGTCGTGGCCGACCTCGATCTGGCGCTCGAATTGCTTGCTCGAGTTGGCGTGCGACAGGTCAATCATCACCTGCGGCCGCAGGCCGGCGGCGGCCAACTCCTGGCAAACGGTATCGACGCTGGCCGCATCGTAGTTCGGCTGCTTGCCGCCGCGCAGGATGACATGGGTGTCCTCGTTGCCGGCAGTCTTGAACACGCCGACATGGCCGGACTTGGTGATCGAGATGAAGTGGTGGTGAGCGGCGGCCGCCTTGATCGCATCCACCGCGATTCGGATGCTGCCGTCGGTGCCGTTCTTGAAGCCGATCGGGCAGGACATGCCCGAGGCCAGCTGCCGGTGACTTTGCGATTCGGTGGTGCGGGCGCCGATCGCGCCCCAGGCCACCAGGTCGGCCAGGTATTGCGGCGAGATCAGGTCGAGGAACTCGGTCGCGCTGGGCAGGCCCAGTTCGTTGATCTCCAGCAGGATCTTGCGCGCCAGGCGCAGGCCCTCGTTGATGTCGAAGCTCTCGTCCAGGTGGGGGTCGTTGATCAGGCCCTTCCAACCCACCGTGGTGCGCGGTTTCTCGAAATAGACCCGCATCACGACGACCAGGTCGTGGGCCAACTCGTCGGCCAGCTTCTTCAGCCCCTTGGCATAGGCCAGGGCGGCGACCGGGTCGTGGATCGAGCAGGGGCCGACAATGACCACCAGGCGGTCGTCGGCGCCGCGCAGTACGTCATGGATGGCGCCGCGCGCGGTATAGGTCGTCTTCAAGGCCGTATCGCTGGCCTTGAGCTCGCGCATGAGTTGCATCGGCGCCAGCAATTCGCCGCCCTGCTCGATGCGGGTGTCGTCGGTTCGGTATCCGGTCATGTCCAATCGTCCTTGCTCTGGCCAGCCCCAAATAAAAAACCGCCAGGGGGCTGGCGGTTTTCGGGGATTCGCTTGCTGCTCGCGCTACTTCCTCCCGACCGCCATGGGCGTGGGATAAAAGTAAAAAAAGAAAAGATCGGCGCAATGCAGGTTCATGGCTTGCATGGTAGCAGAGGCGGTGGGACCGGGGCAAGGCAAGCGGTTGATTCGAGGGTGAATACTTACTGCACAGCCTTGCTCACCCCGTCGACCAAACGTTCCGCGAACAACCAATCGTCCATCTCGCTGGCGCCGCCGCAGCGCTTTTCGGCGAGGAAGTGCGCGGTTTCGTTGATGAGCTGGTGACGCAGGCCGGCATCGAGGCCCTTGGCCTTCTTCGGCTTGCTGGCGGTGGCCTTGGTCGCACTCTTCACGCTTACGGCCTTGGCCGGTTTGGCGCCGGTTTCGGCCTTGGCGGCCTTCTTCGGTTTGGCGGTCGTCGCGGTTTGGGCGGCGGCCCTGCTGCTCGACTTCTCTTCGGCTTTCAACATGGTTGGCTCCCTATGAGTTTTGGCGCAATGCAACTCACATATATAGACCAAGGATGACAGCCATGTGACCGGCGGGCAGGCCGGCTAGAAAAAGTACTTAGCTGGTGCCGCCCACGGTCAAGCCGTCGATGCGCAGCGTCGGTTGGCCGACACCGACCGGCACACTCTGGCCTTCCTTGCCGCAGGTGCCGACGCCGGAGTCGAGCCGCATGTCGTTGCCGATCATGGCGACCCGGGTCAGGGCGTCGGGGCCGTTGCCGATCAGGGTGGCGCCCTTGACCGGGTAGGTGATCTTGCCATCCTCGATCAGGTAGGCCTCGGCCGCCGAGAACACGAACTTGCCGCTGGTGATGTCGACCTGGCCGCCGCCGAAGTTGGCGGCGTAGAGACCTTTTTTCACCGAGGCGATGATCTCTTCCGGTGCCTTGTCGCCGGCGTGCATGTAGGTGTTGGTCATGCGCGGCATGGGCAGGTGGGCGAAGGATTCGCGTCGGCCGTTGCCGGTCGGCGCCATGCCCATCAGCCGGGCGTTCATGGCGTCCTGCATGTAGCCCTTGAGGATGCCGTCCTCGATCAGCACGGTGCACTCGGTCGGGTTGCCCTCGTCGTCGATGTTGAGCGAACCGCGCCGGTCGGGCAGGGTGCCGTCGTCGACCACGGTGACGCCCTTGGCCGCGACGCGCTGGCCGAGGCGGCCGGAGAAGGCGGAGCTGCCTTTGCGGTTAAAGTCGCCCTCCAGGCCGTGGCCGATGGCCTCGTGCAGCAGGATGCCGGGCCAGCCGGCACCGAGCACCACGGTCATGCTGCCGGCCGGGGCCGGCTTGGCATGGAGGTTGATCACCGCTTGATGCACCGCCTGCTCGGCGTAGTCCTGCAGGATGATGTCGGTGAAATAGCCGTAGTCGGTGCGACCGCCGCCGCCGGAGCTGCCCTGCTCGCGCCGGCCATCCTGTTCGACGATGACCTGGAGCGAGACCCGGACCAGGGGCCGGACATCGGCCGCCACCCGGCCGTCCAGGCGGGCGACGTAGATTACCTCGTATTCGCCGGCCAGGCTGGCGATGACCTGGCTCACGCGCGGGTCCAGCTTGCGGGCGTAGTCTTCCAGGCGATGGAGCAGGGCGACCTTGTCGGCCTCGGCCAGCGAGGCGAGCGGGTCGAGCGGCAGGTAGAGCTTGCGGCCGGCCACCGGCGCTGCCGCCTTGACCGAGGCGCTGCCGCCAGCGGCGGCGATGGCGCGGGCGGTGCGGGCGGCGTCCTCGATGGCGGGCAGGCGGATGTCGTCGGAATAGGCGAAGGCAGTCTTGTCGCCGACCACGGCGCGCACGCCGACGCCTTGGTCGATGCTGAAGCTGCCGGATTTGACCCGGCCTTCTTCCAGGCTCCAGGCCTCGGACCGGCTGTACTGGAAATAGAGGTCGGCGTCGTCGAGTTTGTGCGCGGCGAGCAGGCCGAACACACCGTCGAGCTGCTGCGGCGTGAGTTCGTTCGGCGCGAGCAGGGTGTCAACGGCCGTGGCGAACAGGCCTTCGTCTTTGCCGCTGTGGTTCATGCGTCGGCCTTGACGACTTCGACCTTGATCGCGCTGCTGCAATTGAGCGTGCGGTGTTTCAGCGCCGGCAGACTCTTGCGCATGCTTTCCTGATAGCCGCGGTTGAGGCTGGCGACGACCACGCCCGAGCCGCGCGGCAGGCGGTCGAGCACATTGCCCCACGGGTCGACGATCATGGTGTCGCCGTGGGTTTCGCGGCCGGACAGGTGATAGCCGCCTTGGGCCGGGGCGATGACATAGGCCAGGTTCTCGATGGCACGGGCGCGGATCAGCGTTTCGAAGTGGGCCTTGCCCGTGGTCGCGGTGAAGGCAGCCGGCACCGTGATGATGTCGACCTCGCCCATGGCCCGATACAGCTCGGGGAAGCGCAGGTCGTAGCAGATCGACAGGCCTAGGCGGCCGAACGGGGTGTCGACGACTACGACCTTGTCGCCCGGTTCGATGGTGGTCTCTTCCTTGTAGCGCTCGTTGCCCAGTTCCAGGCCGAACAGGTGGATCTTGTCGTAACGCGCGACCTGCTTGCCTTTGTCGTCGTAGACCAGGCAGCTGTTGCGCACCTTCTTCGGGTTGTCGCATTCGAGTGGCACCGAACCGCCGATCAGCCAGATCTTGTGCTTCTTGGCCTGGCCGGCGAGGAATTTCTGGATCGGTCCTTTGCCTTCCGCCTCGCGCGCGGCGACCTTGTCGGTGTCTTTCAGACCCATGATCGCAAAATACTCGGGCAGCGCGACCAGCTTGGCGCCGGCGTTGACGGCCTGCTGAATCAGACGCTCGGCCTCGGATAGGTTGGCGGCGACATTGGGGCCGGAGGCCATCTGGATGGCGGCCACGCGCAGCAGGCCTGCGCCTTCCTGGGCCTTCGGGGTGGTACGGCTGCGGGCTTTGGCAAAGCCTGAGGTTGATTTGCGAGTCACTTGGTTTCCGTCAGTTCCAGTACAAGGGGTTCGGTGGCCTTGGGGTCTTCCACTAGGGCGATCCGGCCGGGTTCCAGGCCGAGCGCGATCAACCACCAGCGCAAATCCGCCGCGCGCCACTGGGCATCCTCATCGGGGGCATGGCGCATACGTAAGGTCGCGTCGGCATTGTCCAATAGGGGCAACACGCATTTACGTATGGCCTTCTCGCCCAGTATAGAAGCGGCATTGCGCGGTTTCGACCACAACTCGTCCGAGGGTACACAATCCCGGCCGAAGGCGGCAAGGGAAAAGGCGGCAAGCCAGAGGCAAAAGATCGCACGTGTCACGGTTTGTCCTCTTGATGTGGGCTGGGCGCGGCCGTGGGGGTGAGGCGAACGACTTCGGGGTTGGCCCAGGTGCCGGTGACTTGGTATTCGAAAGCGGTGGCTTGGCCCAAGGGGTCTTTCAGCAACTTGCTCGCGACATAGGCGCCGACGCCGGCGGCCGGACCGCCGATCAGCGCCGCGCCGACCGCGAGGCTGTCTTCCAGGCGGGGCGTGACGGCGACGCGCAAGGATTGCGTTTCATCGGCCAAGCCGATCTGGCCGCTCATCAACACTTTGGCCGATGGGCCGTCCATACGCATGCCTTTGAGCGCGGCTGTGCCGCGATCGAGTGTGACATTGCCCTCGATCTCGTCGAAGGCGAAGCCCTCGGAGAAGATATCCCGGAAATCCAGGGTGATACGGCGAGGCAATGCCTGCAAGCTGAGAATACCGAGCAATCGGCCGACGCCGGGGTCGACCTTGGTGAATTGGCCGTTCTTGGCCTTGATCGCGAGATTGCCGCTCAGGCGCGCGATTTGAAATTGGTTGGTGCCGCCTTGCCAGCCGATGAGGCCGCTCGCCTCGCCCTCGCCGCGCTTGATGGTGTCGGGGTGGCCCAGGCGGGCGAGCAGCTTGCCCAGGTTGTTGGCCTTGGCTTTGAGGTTGAGCGTGCTCGCGCGTTGGCTGCTGGTCGATAGTTCGCCATCCAGATTGATCTGGCCATCCGGGCTATTCAAGGCGAACTCGTGGATCTGCCAGCGCTGGGGTTTGGGTGTGAGGTGCAAGGTCAGCGCGCCGTAATCCTGGGCACCGAGGCCGAAGCGTTCGGCTTGGATGTCGATTTGCTGCGTCGGTTCGTCGGCCGCTTCGCTGGTGGTGCCGGTCTCGTCTTTTCTCTCCGGGATCATGAGTTTCTTGAATTGGCCGGCGATGCGGGCCGGGCTGCCATTGGCGGCCGGGAAGTAGCTGGCCTCGCCTTGCACGTCGCGGCCATTCAGTTTCAGTTGCCAGCCTTTGGCGATCGGCTTGGCCTGGATGTTGATGTCGTGGAAAGGCCGGTTGTTGAAGGTCAGGCTGGCGAAAGAGACGTTCACATCGTTCACGGCCACGCCCTTCCCGGTGTCTTTGGTCGACAGCAAGGTGCGCCAGGCATCGAGATCGAGCGTCGGCAAACCGCCGCGCAGCGCGATGCCTTCGGCGGGTAGCGTGGTTTCGCCGCCGCCTAAGCGGAACACGGCGCGCTTGATGCCGTTGCCTCCCGGCACCACGCTGGCGGAGAGCAGATTGGAGTAACGTAGGTTGATCGCCTCCGAGCCATCGCTTTTGGCGATGAGCAGCGGGACCGCCGCGGCGGCCTTTTTGTCGAAGGGGGGCGGCAGGGTGCTGGTCAGGCCGACGAGGTTGGATTCGACGCGCAAGGTGCTCTTGTGATCTTTGATGCTGAGCTGGGCGCGGTAGTCGGTCGTGCCGGCAATGCGTTGGGCTACGATGCTGGGCAGGCGTTCGCTTATGGCCTGGGCATTGACCCGGCCGCGCAGGTCGATCCGGACGCGGCCGGCTGCTTCGCTGGCGATGCCGAGTTCGGCCGGCTGGTCGAAAAGCGTGGCGTGGAGTTGTTTGGCGCTCACGCCATTCTCGGTGAAGTCGATCTGGCCGCTGGCATTGCTCAGCGTGGGCAGGCTGGCACCGGGGTCGATGCGGTTGGCGCTGAATTGGTAGCTGCCTTTGACGGTGGTATCGGCGATGTGCCGCAATGGCATATCCAAGCCCAGGGCCAAGTTACCCTTGCCTTCGGCGCGCATGAATTCGGTGAAACGGCCGGTGTGTTCGAACACCGGGCTGTTGCGCATGAAGTCGAGGAAGCGCTGGGTCGGGCCGCTGGCGCTGCCGCGGATGACCAGTTGTTCGTCGTACGAGTAATGCAGATCGGGGATGATTGCGCTGACCTCGCCCAATGGGATACCGTGGATATGCGCACCGGGCTGCGCGATCAGGGTCATCGCCTTGTCATGGAAGACCAGCGAGCCCTGGATATTGTCGATCTTCGGCCAGCCCGGCGCGTAATCGAGCACGCCGTCGTTCAGCCGCATGCCGACCTTGAATTCGCCGCCGCCTTGGTCGAAAGGGAACTGGTCCAACGAGCCTTTCAATATGAATTGGACATCGCTGGCGTAGCCGCCGACCAGGCTGCGCTTGAGCCAAGCATACGCATCGTCGCTGACCGCCTTCGGCAGATACTGCCATACGGCGTTGGCCTCGCCACGGCCGAGGCTGGCTTGGATGTCGGCCTGAGCCGGCCGGCCTGGCGCTGTTTGAATGCTGCCGTGTGCTTCACCGGTCAAGTCGGCATTGGCGAACTTCAATTTGGCGATGTCGAGCTTGAGTCCACCCTGCTTCGGCAACTGCCAGGTCAAGCGGCCTTCGACCGTGGCGAAGGCGAGCGGATTGCGAAAGATGCTGGTGTCGTCGAACGAGAAATTTCGGCTATCGATCTCGGCCTCGCCGCCAGCCTGGTCGGTCTTGATCCGGCCGCTCAGCCCATTGATGCCTGGCAATTTGTCATAGGCATTGACCCCGACGTCATGGAAGCGTGCAGTCACCGCGTAGCGGTTGCCGTCGACCTGTTGCACTTGGGCGAAATCGACCAGGCCGCGCGGGCTGAGCTTCTCGACCAGATCGTGCATATTTTTTGGCAGCGGAATGGCGTCGGCCAAGGCGGTCACGGCTTCCAGGCGCAAGCCCTCGGCCTCGGCCTGGGTGGGCTTGAATTGGCCGTTGGCGTCAGCCTGCAGTTGCAGGCCGAGCTTGGCCGCGCTCGAGGTTTCGCCGGTGGCCGTGGTGTAACGCAAGCCCTCGGTATGGATATCGTGGCGGTCGTTTTTCAGGCGTTGCCAGACGATGCGGCTATCCAGGTCGCGAAAGGCGAGGATGCGCAGGTCCTGGGCGAACTGGAGCGAGATATCGCGCAGCCGCGCATCGCCGACGATTTGCCGCGGCATGCCTTTCTTCACGGTCAGCCAGAAGCGCAGCTGACCATGGCCGCCGCGCACCGTTTCTTGCGACCAGGGCGTTTGCCGGTTCCAAGCGGCGAGATCGACGGCATCGACCCGGCTGTAGAGTTGGCCGGACCAGCCTTCCGGCTGACTGACGCTGCCGCCGCGCAGATCGCCGCGCAGGTCGAGCCGTTGCGCCACGTCGGTGGGCGGCAAGGCAGTCAGGCCGAAGCGGTGGCGGCCCAACAGGTTATGCAGCGCAGCGCTGAGGTGCGCGAGTTTGAGCGGTGGCGCACCGATCTTGTCGTCGAGCCACGTCACCTCCGCGTCGCTGACCAGGATCAGGCGCTGGCGCAGCAGCCAATCGGGGAAGGCGCCGCCGGCCTGTTTTTCGTCGATGCGGATGCCGGCCACATAGAGCACCCCGGTCTTGTCGCGGCGGATCGTGAGCTTGGGCGCCTGGAGCCGCAATTCGACCAGGCGGGGCTCGAAAAAGACCAAGCTGGTCCAGGACACCGCCGCTTCCACGCTCGGCAAGGTCAGCGGGGTCTCTTGCCCCGGCGCTGCGATGCGCACGTCGTCCAGTCGTAGCCGAGGATGCCAGCCGCGCCAGTCGGCGGTGAGCCGGCCGATTGCGACCGGCAGGCCGATGGCCCGGCTCACGCTCTGCTCGATGAAGACGCGTTGCTCGCCCAGGCGCGGCAGCAGCGCGTATTTGACGGTCAGCACCAGGCCGGCGAACGCGATGGTGCCCAGGATGGCGATCCAGGCAGCGATGCGGAGTAGGCGTCGGTTTAAGGTGGTCATGGTCGGCGATAGGTCAGCCCGGAACAATGCCATGCGCTCCGGGCAAAGGAAAGGGCGCTGATGCTAAGACAGCGCCAACTTGCCAAGTTCCTCGGCGATGCTGCGCGCGTCGATCTGGGCGAAATCCTGCCGGCCGAATGCGGCGACGCCGCCGGCCAGCTCGTACCAGCCTGGGTTCGCGCCCAGCGAGGTTTGCAGTGTGCTTGGCGTGGCCACGGCCTGGCTTTGGTGGCGGCGCGGCAGGACGTAAAGCCGGCCGGGCAGATAGACCAGGTTGTAGGCGGTGCTGCCTTGGTGCAGTGCGTCGAGATAGCGCCAGGCCGCGATCGCGTCGTCGAAGGTCAGACAGTCCACCGGATAACCTTCGCTGCCGCCGTTGTGCCGCCAAGCCGGGTTCAGCAGCGGCAGCGGCAGCTCGCGTACAAAGCTCTGGAAGTGCAGGTGGTTGACCGAGGCATAGGCGCCCAGGCTGTTATAGGCCAGGCCGAAGCCGGGCAGCCGCGCGCCGAGCGCCTGTGTCGCCGCCCAGGCATAACCATGCCAGTGCGGGGTCAGGAATTGCGGCAGGCCGTCTGACCGCGCCGGTACCAGCAGGCCGTGCAGCGGCGCGAACGGGAACTTGTTGTAGAGCAGGCTGATGTCCTGGCCGAGCAGTTCGCCCTGCCAGAAGACCTCCTTGGCCAGGAAGGGCTTGGCGAAGTGGAAACCGTTCGGGTTGAACGGCTGGCGCAGGCCGTCGACCTTGGCCGCGCTGGCGCGCGGTGGGCGCAAGGCGCGCAAGGGGTTGAACTGTACCTCCCACGGTCCGGTCTTGCGCATCTCGGCCAGGCTCAAGTTTTCGAAGCCGATCGCCATCAATTTGAGGAAGACCATCAGGTCGTCCTCCGGCTCGTTCAGCGGTCGGCCTTGGCGCAGGGCTGTCGTAATCACAGCGGCGTGGTGGTAATGGCGCTCGGTCAGCGCATCGCGCAAGGTCTGCCAAAGTTCAGGGTCGTTGGCCGCGTTGGCCAGGGCCAGGATGTAGACGCCCAGGCCGTCGTGCTGGCGCAGCATGGCGTGCAGGCCCTCGGCGAAGGCCTGCTGGAAATGATTGGTCGATGTGAAAACGGGTGATAGGGGCATGTATGGGAATCTGTTTATTTGGGAAGATGTTCGATTTGTCTATCCAGGTCGTCAGGCACGATAAAGACCAAGGTCTTGCCATGCCGTTGTTCTTTCAGCAATCCAATATCGGCTAGTTGCAAAAGGTCGGCGCGAGCTGTGGCATAGGCAACGGCATGAGAATGGCGGTGGCTCTCGATGGTGTAGGAGGCGTCACGATGTTTCAGCACATGACCAAGCAGTGCGATTTGACGGTGATTTAGCTGTGCCCGCAGATGCTGCATGGCGGCGCCGAGTAGGCGTTCGGTGGCTCGTGCTTCTTTTGCTTTGCGTTTGAGGTGGGCGTGCAATTCATCCACGGCCTTATGGATGACATCAAGCTGATGCAGGACGAAGTATGTCGTGTCGTTGGCGTCGGTCTCGGTGTGAAGGTAGGCACGGGCGTATTGAGCCGGTGCATGGCGCAATATGTTGGAGATGGATAGGTATTCCATGAGCCAATAGCCTTGTCGGATCATCGCCCAATAAAACAGCGCGCGAGCCGTACGGCCATTGCCATCGGCAAATGGATGTTCGTAGCCGATCATGAAATGCAGCAAGATGGCTCGGATGACAGGGTGAATATAGGGAACATCGTCCTCGCTGCCATTCGCGAAGGCGCAGAGCTTCTCCAAGCGATCAGGCAGGTCTTTGTAGGATGGCGGGATGTGTAAGAGCTGGCCATCGCGCTGGTCGACGACATCCATGTCGTCGCTTTGGCGCAATTTCCCCACTTCATCGGGATTGTCCAGGGTGCGATCCGACACCCTGCGATGGAGATCAAGCAGCAGATCGAGCGACAAGGGTTCGTCGCGAACGGTGCGGATGTGCTGCATCGCCTGGTAGTTGTTGAAGATCATCTGCTCGCTGATCGTCCGAGGCTTGCGCCCGGCCCGCAGCATATCCTCGGCCACGCGGCGGGTGGTCGAGGCGCCCTCCAGTTGCGATGAGGTGATGGCCTCTTCGATCAAGGAACTGACGAGGTAGCGGTCTCTCTCCTGTGGTGTGGCGACCGGGTCATCCATCAGAATTTGCCCTGACGTGTCACGGTCGATGAAATGCAAGGAGCGCACTACGGGTTCGGGCATGGAAAAAGTAAAATGCCTTCCCGTCTTGTCCATAAGTGGCAGGACTTGGTTATTCGTCATTCGGGCCATCTTCAGGGCTAGCCACCATTGTTCGTGGTTAGCCCCTTCAGGCGGGGGGCGGTGTCGAAGCTCATCCCAGTGCAAATACTTGCCATCCACCAGGGCGGGTTGTGGTGTCCTGAGAAGCAATTCAAAGGTGGCCGTCTCAGGGTGGGCCATAAGGATTTCGAGTGGCGGTGGGCTCAGTGGTAGCTTCATCTATTTATCAATTTGATAATTATTGATAGATTTTGATAGAAAGCCTGTTTAATCCGGCTGGTAGCCCAGATTGGGCGCCAGCCAGCGCTCGGCGGTGGCTTAGCCCTCGCGCCACTCGCGGGTGTGCCAGACGCGAATCACCACCACACGGCCTTGGGCGTCGGGCCGGTAGCGCAGCACATAGGCGCCGGCGCCGAAGGCGGCGAACACCTCGCGCCGCTGACTGCCGTCGCGCATCGTCCGGCCGATCTCGGGAAAGGCCTCCAGTTGCCGGCCGGCGGCCTGGATGCAAAGCACGGCATTGCGGGCGGCGGCGGGGTTCTTGTCGGCGAGAAAGGCGTGCAGGCGTTGGATGTCTTCAAGCGCCTCCGGTAGCCAGACTACTTGGGACACGGCGCCTTGCGCCCGGCCGCCAGCGCGCCCAACCATTGCATGACTTTTTCTTGCGGGATGGCCTGGCCGCTCTCTTGATAATGCGCCCAACGGGCGTCGTCTTCATGGCGTTCCTTCAGCGCGGCCTCTTCACGGTCCAGATACTCCGCCAGCGCGGTCTTGATCACCCAATGCGGCGTGCGCTCCAGTTCGTCGGCGACTTGTTTAAGCCGCTCGCGGGTCTCGTCGTCGAGTTTCACCCCGACAGTGGAAGTGCTCATGGCGGACGCTCCGGTTGCGATAAGTGCAACCGATTTTAAGGGGTGTTTCGGGTCGGCGCCACCCTTTCATAGGAGCTGTCTCCCGGGCGCGAACTTCCGGTGAAGACGTCCCACCGCTCGGCCCCAGCAGCCCCGGTTACCGCGCCGACGGCAAGAAGCCCCGCTTCCCGCCGGCAATCGGTTGTCAGTTATCGTCGGCAAGGTATTGCCGACCTACGGCTGCTGCCAAAGCACCGGGTCGTTGGCGGCGTTGACCAAAACCAGAATATAGACCCCGAGGCCGTCGTGCTGCCGCAGCATGCCGTGCAGGCCGTCGGCGAAGGCCTGCTGGAAGGTAGTGGTTGAAGCAAATGGTGCGGGCAGGCTCATTTTCTTTGTGATTTCGACTATAAGAGCCCAAAACGAGCTATTTCCGCGCCCTCAAATGCTGGCCTAGGGGAAATAATTACCTCATGGGGCGAAACGCGACGTTTTGCATCACTTTTCGGCCCCCCAAAAACTGAAACTGCTGGCATATTTTTGTTTGTTTTTTAAAGGGATTTTTTATGCACATTTTGCGCGAGCTTGTTCTAGTGTTGGGCTGGGTCGCAATGATCCTTATGCTTCTATTTTTACTCAGGGTTGTAGCCTAAATTGGGCGCCAGCCAGCGCTCGGCGGTGGCGAGGTCCCAGCCCTTGCGCCGGGCGTAGTCCTCGACCTGGTCGCGGCCGAGCCGGGCCACGGCGAAGTAGCGGCTGTCCGGGTGCGACAGGTAGAAGCCGGAGACCGAGGCGGCCGGCCACATGGCGAAGCTCTCGGTGAGCTTCACGCCGGTCTGCGCGGTGGCGTCGAGCAGCGTGAACAGCGGGCCCTTCTCGCTGTGCTCCGGGCAGGCCGGGTAGCCGGGGGCCGGCCGGATGCCGCGGTATGCCTCGGCGATCAGTTGTTCGTTCGTGAGTTGTTCGTCGGCGCCGTGGCCCCAGAATTCCTGACGCACCCGCTGGTGCAGGCGCTCGGCGAAGGCCTCGGCCAGGCGGTCGCACAGGGCCTTGAACAGGATGGCGCTGTAGTCGTCGTGCTGGGCCTCGAACTCGCGCGCCTTGGCGTCCTCCTTGATGCCGGCGGTGACGACGAAGGCGCCGATATAGTCCTGCACGCCGGTCGCCTTCGGCGCGACGAAATCGGCCAGGCACCAGTTCGGTTGATCCTTGGGTTTTTGCATCTGCTGGCGCAGGTTGTGCCAGGTCATCAGCGGCGTCGCGCGCGACTCGTCGGCGTAAATCTCGATATCGTCGTCGTTCACGCTGTTGGCCGGGAACAGGCCGATCACCGCACGGGCCTCGACCCACTTTTCCGCGATCATCTTCTGCAACATGGCCTGGGCGTCGGCGAACAGCTTGCGCGCCTCTTCGCCGACCACTTCGTCGTCCAGGATGCGCGGGTAGCGGCCGTGCAGTTCCCAGGACTGGAAGAACGGGGTCCAGTCGATGTATTGCGCGAGCTCGGCCAGGTCGTATTCGCGGAACACCTGCACGCCCAATTGCTTGGGTGCTGGCGGCGTGTAGTTCGCCCAGTCGGTGGCGAACTTGTTGGCCCGTGCCTCGGCCAGGCTGACCCGCTTGGTCTCGCCCTTCTGCGCCAGGTGGCGCTCGCGCGTCTGCGCATAGTCGGTCTTGAGCTTGGCGACGAAGTCGTCGCGCAGGCCTGCGGACAGCAGGTTGGTGCAGACGCCGACCGCGCGCGAGGCGTCCTTCACGTAGACCACGGCGCCTTCGTAGTTGGGGTCGATCTTGACCGAGGTGTGGGCGAGCGAGGTGGTGGCGCCGCCGATCAGCAGCGGAATCTTGAAACCCTGGCGCTGCATTTCCTTGGCGATGTGCGCCATCTCTTCCAGCGAGGGCGTGATCAGGCCCGAGAGGCCGATGATGTCGGCCTTCACTTCTTTCGCGGTGTTCAAAATCTTGTCGGCCGGTACCATGACGCCGAGGTCGACCACATCGTAGTTGTTGCAGCCGAGCACGACGCCGACGATGTTTTTGCCGATGTCGTGCACGTCGCCCTTCACCGTGGCCATCAGGATCTTGCCCTTGGCGGCAGAGTCGGCGGTCTTGGTCGCCTCGATATAGGGCGTGAGGTAGGCCACGGCCTGTTTCATCACGCGGGCCGATTTCACCACCTGGGGCAGGAACATCTTGCCGGCGCCGAACAGGTCGCCGACCACGTTCATGCCGTCCATCAACGGGCCTTCGATTACCTTGACCGGATGGCCCAGCGCGGTGCGCGCTTCTTCCGTGTCGGCCTCGATGTATTGGGTGATGCCCTTGACCAGGGCGTGGGCGAGGCGTTTCTCGACCGGCTGGTCGCGCCAGGCCAGGTCTTCCACCTGTTCCTTCGCCGAGCCCTTCACCGTGTTGGCGAACTCGACCAGGCGGTCGCCGGCATCGGGCCGGCGGTTGAGCACCACGTCTTCCACCCGTTCGCGCAGCTCGGCCGGAATCTCGTCGTAGACGCCGAGCTGGCCGGCGTTGACGATGCCCATGTCCATGCCCGCCTGGATGGCGTGATAGAGGAATACAGTGTGGATAGCCTCGCGCACCGGCTCGTTGCCGCGGAAGGAGAACGACACGTTGGATACGCCGCCGGAGACGCGGGCGTGTGGCAGGTTTTGCTTGATCCAGCGCGTGGCCTCGATGAAGTCCACGGCGTAGTTGGCGTGCTCCTCGATGCCGGTGGCGACCGCGAAGATGTTCGGGTCGAAGATGATGTCCTCGGGCGGGAAGCCGATCTTCTCGGTCAGCACCTTATAAGCGCGCTGGCAGATCTCGATCTTGCGCCGGTAGGTGTCGGCCTGGCCCTGCTCGTCGAAGGCCATGACGATCACGGCGGCGCCGTAGCGGCGGGCGAGCTTGGCCTTGGCGATGAACTCCTCTTCGCCTTCCTTCAGCGAGATCGAGTTGATCACCGGCTTGCCCTGCACGCACTTGAGGCCGGCCTCGATGATCGACCACTTGGACGAGTCGAGCATGATCGGCACCCGGGCGATGTCGGGCTCGGAGGCGATGAGGTTGAGGAAGCGCACCATGGCGGCCTCGCCGTCGAGCATGGCCTCGTCCATGTTGATGTCGATGATCTGGGCGCCGTTCTCCACCTGTTGGCGCGCGATGTCCAGGGCCTCTTCGTAGTTGCCTTCGAGAATGAGCCGCTTGAACTTGGCCGAGCCGGTGACGTTGGTGCGCTCGCCGACGTTGATGAATAGCGCGCCCTCGCCGACGTTCATCGGCTCCAGGCCGGACAGCCGCAGTTGCGCCGACGGTGCCAGTACCGCGCGCGGTTTGTGCGAACTCATCGCGGCGGCGATGGCCTCGATGTGCGGCGGCGTGGTGCCGCAGCAGCCGCCGACGATGTTGAGCAGGCTGGAGTCGGCCCATTCCGCAATCTGCGCCGCCATCTGCGCCGGGGTCTCGTCGTATTCGCCGAAGGCGTTGGGCAGGCCGGCGTTGGGGTGGGCCGAGACCAGGCAGTCGGCCTTGCCGGCCAGGTCTTCCACGTGCTGGCGCAGGTCCTTGGCGCCCAGCGCGCAGTTGAAACCGAAGGACAGCGGCTCGGCATGGCGCAGCGAGTTCCAGAAGGCCTCGGCGGTCTGGCCCGACAGCGTGCGGCCGGAGGCGTCGGTGATGGTGCCGGAGATCATGACCGGCCGCTTTTCGCCAGTGTCGTCGAAGTATTTGTGCACTGCGAACACCGCCGCCTTGGCGTTCAGGGTGTCGAACACCGTCTCGATCAGGATGAGGTCGGCGCCGCCCTTGACCAGGCCGTCGGTCGCCTCGTAATAGGTGGCGACCAGGGCGTCCCAGCTGACGTTGCGGAAACCCGGGTCGTTGACGTCGGGCGAGATCGACAAGGTGCGCGAGGTCGGCCCCAGCACGCCGGCGACGAAGCGCGGCTTGGCCGGGTCCTTGGCGGTGAATTCGTCGGCTATGGCGCGGGCGAGCCGGGCGCCCTCATAGTTCAGCTCATGGACCAACGCCTCCATGCCGTAGTCGGCCATGGAGACGCTGTTGGCGTTGAAGGTGTTGGTCTCCAGGATGTCGGCGCCGGCCGCCAGATATTGCGCGTGGATCTCGCGGATGATCTGCGGCTGGGTCAGCAGCAAGAGGTCGTTGTTGCCCTTGAGGTCGCTCGGCCAGTCGGCGAAGCGGGTGCCGCGATAATCCGCCTCTTCCAACTTGTATCGCTGGATCATGGTGCCCATGGCACCGTCCAGGATCAGGATGCGTTGTCGGGCGAGGGTAAGGAGTTCAGTGCTGCGGTCGGGCATGGTCGCTAGAGGTCGATAAAGTCTAATTATGATACTTGGCAGTAAGCCTGCCTCCCAGGCTGACGGATAATAAATGCTTATTTATCCGAAGGCCAGGCGGGCTGATTTGAATGCGTGCGCCGTTTTTGCCGTGACCGTGCCGGTCGCGGGCGCAACATAAACAACAAACTGGCTTGCTATAGTGTCGGTGCATCAAGACGGGGCTTGAAGTCGAAACCGGAAATGGCCGAGTAAAGGGAGATCGCCGATGAAGCATCTAACGCCGAAAGAGGCCTATGCCTTTCTAGAGGCCAACAGCGATGCGGTGTTGATCGATTGCCGCTCGGAGTTCGAGTATCTGTTCGTCGGCCATCCTATCGGGGCCATCTTGGTGCCATGGTACGAGGGTGCGAATTGGGACTTGAACCCGCGTTTTTTGGGCGAGGTGCGCATGGCCGCCTCGCATCATCGGCCGGTGATCCTGGTCTGCCGCTCAGGCAACCGCTCGCGCGAGGCCGGCGAGTTCTTGGAGCAGAACGGCTTCACCGAGGTCTACAACGTGCTGCACGGCTTCGAGGGCGAACTCGACGAGCATCACCACCGCGGCACGGTCAGCGGCTGGCGCTGCGACGGCCTGCCCTGGGAGCAGTGTTGAGCGGGGGGTGGGGGTCAGGGTGGAGTGCGCCGAAGGCGCGAGTTTTTTGCCTTGCCCCCTGAATCCCGAATCCTGGCCCCTATCCTTTCCCCGTGCTGCCGAAGCCGCCGGCGCCGCGGTCGCTCTCCGGAAATTCGTCCACCACGTTGAAGCGCGCCTGCACCACCGGCACGATGACCATCTGTGCGATGCGCTCGAAGGGCTGGATGGTGAACGCCTCGTGGCCGCGGTTCCAGGTCGAGACCATGAGCTGGCCCTGGTAGTCGGAGTCGATCAGGCCGACCAGGTTGCCTAGCACCACGCCGTGCTTATGGCCCAGGCCGGAACGGGGCAGGATCATCGCGGCATAGCCGGCGTCGGCCAGGTGGATGGCGATGCCGGTCGGGATGAGTTGGGTCTCGCCCGGCTTCAATATCAAGGGGGTATCCAGGCAGGCGCGCAGGTCGAGGCCGGCGCTGCCGGGGGTGGCGTAGTGGGGCAGTTGTTCCCGCATGCGCGGGTCGAGGATCTTCACGTCGACGTGCATAGTGCTGGTATCTCTGGTTAAGGGTGTTGGGCGTTGTAGAGCTGGGCGATGTGCTCGATCAGAAGGCGGGCCTGGGTGAGTTTGTCGGCCTGCTGCAAAGTATGGGTGCCGGCATCGTCGAGCAAGAGCAGTTCCACCGCGTCGGCGCCGATGGCCTCTTGCACCGCATTGGCCACGATCAAGGGCAGGTGTTTGCGCTTGCGCTTGAGCTCGGCGTATTCCTCGAGGTTCTCCGCCTCGGCGGCGAAGCCGACGCAGAACGGCGGCTTCGCCCGGCTGGTGACGTTGGCCAGGATGTCCGGGTTGGGCGCCAGTTCCAAGGTCAGGATATGGGCGTCCTTTTTGATCTTGCTCTCGCTCGGGTTGAGCACGTAGTAGTCGGCCACGGCGGCGACGCTGATGAAGATGTCGGCCCGGTCGATCTCAGCCTCCACGGCGTCGAGCATCTGCTGGGTGCTGACGATGGGCAGGGTGCGGGCGCCGCGCGGCGGCGTCAGGCAGGTCGGGCCGCTGACCAGGGTGACCTCGGCGCCGGCCTCGAGCGCGGCGCGGGCCACGGCATAACCCATCTTGCCCGAGCTCTGGTTGCTGATGCCGCGCACCGCGTCGATGGCTTCGAAAGTGGGGCCGGCGGTGATCAAGACCCTGAGGCCGTTCAGCCGCTTGGGCTGGAACTGGCCGTCCAGGGCTTCGACGATCTCTTCCGGTTCCAGCATGCGGCCGAGGCCGATCTCGCCGCAGGCCTGTTCGCCCTGGGTCGGGCCGAGAAACAGCACGCCGTCTTCTTTCAGCATGGCCACGTTGCGTTGGGTGGCCGGCTGTTCCCACATCTGCACATTCATCGCCGGCGCGACCAAGAGCGGACAGGTGCGGGCAAGGCAGAGGGTGGACAGCAGGTCGTCGGCGCGACCCTGTGCCACCTTGGCCAGGAAGTCGGCCGAGGCCGGGGCGATCAGCACCGCGTCGGCATCGCGGGTCAGGTCGATGTGGGCCATGCCGTTGTCGATGCGGTCGTCCCACAGGCTGGTGAACACCGGCCGGCCGGACAGGGCCTGGAAGGTGGCCGGGGTGACGAAGTGGCTGGCCGCCTCGGTCAGCACCACCTGCACGTCGAGCTTCTGCTTGACCAGCAGCCGGGTGAGTTCCGCCGCCTTGTAGGCGGCCACGCCGCCGGTGACGCCGAGCACGATACGCTTGAGTTGGGTCGCTTCCATCCCGTCCGCTCTGTCCAGTGAGGTCGAGCGGGCATTCTAAGGGAAAACCGGCAGCCAGGGCCGACTTAGGCCTCTTCCAAGGCGCGCAGCTCGGTGTTGGTCTGGCGCAGCCGTTCGGCCAGGGCGTGGGCGAGCCGGGTGGCGATGAGATTGGCCATGCGCGGGTGGTGGCTGGCGGCCTGGTCGAAATCGGCGCGGGAGAAGGCATAAAGCTCCAGGTCGGTTGCGGCGACGGCATCGGCCGAGCGCGGCGCGCGATCGAGGAAGGACATCTCGCCGAAGAAATCGCCTCGGCCGAAACTGGTGAGGTGGTAGCGCTCGCCGCCGCCCAGGGGCAGTTCGATACGCACGCTGCCGCGCCGAATCAGGAACAGTTCGTCGCCCTCGCCACCCATGGCGAAGACCTTCTCGCCGGCGGCGACCGATCGGCTGTGCACATAGCGATCGAGGTCGGCCAGGGTGTCGGCCGAAGCGCTGGCGAACAGGTGCAATTGGCCGAGGCCAAGCGGCGCTTCGCCCTCGCCGTGGCTAAAGCCCTCGGCTTCGAGCAGACGGTCTTCGGTCCACTCCACAGCGTCGTCCAGCTGCGGAAACAGTCGCACGTTCGAACTGGGTTTGAGCATGCCGACCTCGGTGAAATAGGCGACGAGTTGCGGGCGCAGGTTGGCGAGCAGCAGCTCGGCGCCGTGCTCGTTTAGCTGCGCGGCAACTTGTTCGAGCAGATGGGCGCCGGTGAAGTCCACCGAATAGACGCGCTTGAGGTCGAGCACGAGATAGCGGCATTTGCCGAGATGGGGTTCGAGTTCGTTCAGCAATTGATCGGTGGTGCCGAAGAACAGGGCGCCGTGCAGTTCGAAGATCACGGTCTCGACGCCTTTGCGTTCGAGTACGGCATGTTCTTCCGGCAGGCGCTGCTTCTTGGAGAAGGTTTGGCTGCCCAGGCTGCGCCGGCGCACAACGGAATTTTTGATCTGTTCGCGCACGAACAGCAGGATGGCCAGAATCACGCCGACACCGGCCGCCACCATCAGGTTGAAGGCAATCGCAGTGGCGGTGACGGTGGCGATGACGACGAAGTCCAGTATGGTCGAACGTTGCCGCAGTAGGCGCAGGCTATGCCAGTCGATCAAGCGCACGCCGATGACGCAGAGGATGCCGGCCAGGGCAGCCAGCGGCACCCAAGCGATGAGGCCGCTCAGCATCAAGGCCGCGGCCAGCGCAAAGCCGCCGGCCAGCACACCGGACCAGCGACTGCGGCCCCCGGAACCAATATTGATCAGGGTGGCTCCCATCGTGCCGGAGCCCGGCATGCCGCCGAATAGAGAAGCGCAAAGGTTGCCTGTGCCTTGGCCGATCAGCTCGCGGTTGGAGTTGTGTCGGCTGCGGGTAATGGTGTCGACGACGACGCAGGTCTTGAGCGTATCGATGGACAGCAGCATGGCGAGCATGAACGCCGGCACGAAGACCTGCTGCAGGATATCGGGATCGAAGGCGGCGATGTCGTGCCAGCGCACGCTTGCGGTGGCCAGGATGGCGCCCACCCCCTCGCTTTGCATCTTGCCGATCACCAGGTCGTTGCCGTCGAGATGGAGCAGGGACGGGTGGTACAGGGCCAAGCCGAAATAGGCGGCGGTGCCGCCGAGCAAGGCAACAATGGGGCCGGGGATGACTCGGCTGAGGCGCGGGCTGGTGAGCATGAACGCGATGGTGGCGATGGCGACCGTCAGCGCCAAGGGGTTCCATAGCGCGATATTCAGTGCGTCTTGAATAGGTGAGCCGTTCGGCAGGCCGAGCAGCTTGGGCAGTTGGCTGAGCAGGATGATCATGCCGACGCCGCTCATATAGCCGGCAACCACCGGGTAGGGAATGTATTTGATGAAGCGGCCGCCCCGGATGAAACCAAAAATGAGTTGCAGCAAGGCGGCGAATAGGCCGATTAAGGCAAGCACGGTGAAGATGAGGGCGGGCTGCAAGCCGAGCGGCGGGCTGGCGAGTTCGGTGGCGAAGGCGGCAAGCATGGCTGCGGCCGGGGCGCTGGGGGCGGAGATCAGGCGCGGAGCCCCGCCTAGGAGGGGAGCGGCCAGCCCCAAGGCGATGGCGCCGACCATGCCGGCCATGGCGCCGTAACCGACATACGACGGCCCCAGGGGGGCGGTGGAAATCAGGCCGAAGGCGATAGCGGACGGGAAGGCGACCAGCATGGCGGCCAATCCCCCGAATACATCGCCTGTGTCGAAACGCCAAGAGGGGTTCATCTCTGCTTTCTCCATCCGTTTTTGTATTATTGAACGAAACGGCACCAGGCGGAAAACCTGGCTCAATAGCGATATTAAGGGAGGTTCCATGGCAATCACGGATTGGCCGGAAGGCGAACGGCCGCGAGAGCGGCTTTTGGCACAGGGTGCCGCGGTGCTGTCGGACGCCGAGCTGCTGGCGATCTTTCTGCGCACCGGCGTGACAGGCAAGAGTGCAGTCGAGTTGGCGCGCGAGCTGCTGCGGCATTTCGGCAGCCTCAATCGGCTGTTCGCCGCGACGGAAAAGGAATGCCGGGGCTTTCTCGGCCTGGGCCAGGCCAAGTGTGCTCAGCTTCAAGCCGTGATCGAGATGGCGCGGCGCGCCCTCAAGGAAGAGTTGCACCAGGGCGATGCCCTGTCTTCGCCGGCGGCGGTGCGCGATTACTTGCGCCTGCGGCTGGCGGCGTTGCCGCATGAAGTCTTCGCTGCCCTGTTTCTGGATGCCCAGAACCGGGTGTTGGCAGTCGAGGAACTGTTTCGTGGCACCCTGACCCAGGCCAGCGTCTACCCCCGTGAGGTGGTCAAACGGGCTTTGAGCCACAATGCCGCCGGCGTCATCTTCGCCCATAACCACCCGTCCGGTCTGGCCGAACCTTCCCAGGCCGACCGTTGGTTGACCGACCAGCTCAAGGCCGCGTTGGGGTTGGTGGAGGTGCGGGTTTTGGACCACTTTGTGGTGGCCGGGGCGGAGACGGTCTCGTTTGCCGAACGGGGTTTGCTTTGACTCGGCCGCTTTTTCCATGATATAAATCCGCCTCTTTGGCTGCCGGGGCCTGTCTTCGGTTGGCAAAATTAAGCGTTTTTTTTGGAATTTTTGAGATTTGGGGTGCCCAAATGGCCCGTGTATGTCAGGTGACCGGCAAGAAGCCGATGGTAGGGAACAATGTCTCCCACGCCAACAACAAGACCAAGCGCCGCTTTCTGCCCAATTTGCAGTATCGCCGCTTCTGGGTTGAGAGCGAGAACCGCTGGGTGCGTTTGCGCGTGACCAACGCCGCGCTGCGCCTCATCGATAAAAAAGGCATCGACGTGATCCTCGCTGAAATGCGCGATCGCGGCGAGCGCGTGTAAGGAGCTTGAGTCATGGCTAAAGGCGGACGCGAAAAAATCAAGCTGGAGTCCACTGCGGGCACCGGCCACTTCTACACCACGACCAAGAACAAGCGCACCATGCCGGAGAAGATGGAAATCTCCAAGTTCGACCCGGTTGCGCGCAAGCACGTTCCTTACAAAGAAACCAAGCTTAAATAAGCCGGCCCCCTCGGGGGTGTGGCCAAGTTCTCGACACGCGCTATCATGTGCTCAGAGAACTTGGCCATGAATACACTGTTAACTCCTATAAACGCGCAATTCGCCCAGATCGTTTGGCTGGGTAAGCCCGCGCCTATCTGGCGGGAAGGCGTACACCGTGGCTGAATCGCCGTTCAGCATTTCCCCCACTGCGACCTCGATAGGATACGACTGTCCCTTCGATCAGTTGCGCTACATCGTCATCGAAGACTCCAACACCATGCGCCTTTGGTTGCGCAATGCCTTGGCCGAGATGGGCGGGAAAAAGATCGATACGGCGACCAGCTATGGCGATGCGATCAACCGCATGAAAAACCGCGGCGAGGCTTACGACGTCGTGCTGTGCGACTACGTGCTGTCGGATACCCGCGACGGTCAGCAGTTGCTCGAAGAGGTCAAGCGCACCAAGTTACTTCCCTCTTCCGCCATTTGGCTCATGATCACCGGTGAGAATACCTATGAACAGGTGTTCTCCGCGGCGGAGCTGGCGCCGGACGATTATCTACTCAAGCCGGTTTCACCCAAGATCTTGCTCGATCGCCTGGAAAAGGCCTGGGCACGCAAACAAGCGCTCAGGGGGGTGATGGAGCTATACGACGGCAATCGCTACCAGGATTGCATCGAAGAATGCCAGCGGATGCTGGAGATGAATACCATTTATCGGCTCGACTTGCTGCGCCTGATCGGCGAGGCCCTGTTGGCCCAGGGCCACTGTCAAGAGGCGCATGCGCATTACGAATCGGTGATATTGGAATACCCGCGCTTGCCCTGGGCGCGCTTGGGCGCGGCCCGAGCCTATTTCATGCTGGAACGCCACGACGAAGCGCAAGAGCTGCTGGAGCAGCTGGCCCTGGAAAACCCCGATTTCTTGCACGCCCAGGACTGGCTGGCCAAGGTGCATGAGAAGAAGGGCGATATCGAAACCACCAAGCAGATATTGAACGAGCTGATCAGCCGTAACCCCAAGGCCCTGCATCGGCATCGCGAGATCGTGCGCGCAGCGGTGGCGACCGGCGACGAAGAGACGGCCCGTAAGGCCTACGATCTGATGCATACGCACGGCAAGGGATCTTCTTTCGTGCAGCCGGCGGACTTTTGTTCCTATGCGACTTTGCTGGCGAAACAGGGCGGCAACGAGGCGGTCGAGAAGCTGGCGAAGCTGAACAAGCAGATGTCGGACTTTCATCATGGCAAGCCGGAATTCAATTTCGCCAATTCGGTGCTGAAGTTCTCCCGTGCCGATTTGCTAGGGGATAAAGGCGCGAAGGAACAGGCCTATAAGTCCATGCAGATCGCGTTGGGCGAGCATCGCGATACCGACAACGAACAGCGTATGGCGATGCTGCAAGCCGCGGTCTCGGTCGGCGACGAGACGACCGCCTCCGGCTTGGCGAAAAGCCTCTATGCCGACTTCCATGGCAACGAGCAGATGCTGGATCGGGTCGATTCCATGCTGACCGGCTCGGTCGGCGAACAGGTCAAACAAATCAAGTCTGCTGCTCTGCAGCAGGTGGAAGACCTCAACCGGCGCGCGATCAATATTGCCAAGAGCGGCAAACTACGCGATGCGGTCGACGAATTCATCCGTTTGGCCGAACAGCATCCGATCCTCGCGATCATGCTCAATGCCTCGGTGGCCATCGTCAAATGGATGGAAGGCAATGGTTACGATGCCTTCATGGCCAACAAGCTTGAGCAATACATCCATTCCATGAAGCGGCGCGATCCCGGCAATCCCAAGCTGGCCATGATCATTGAGGCGCAGGCCTTGCTGGTGAAGAAGAGTGTTGGCCAGCCGGCCGCAGGCAATAATGCCGGCTAGGGCCGGGCTTGGCCAAGTTAAGCGCAGCGGCCGAAACCAAAACTCCCGTCGGCTTGTGATTAAGCATAGCAGCGCAGTTTGAAAGACAACACGCCGCGCAGCGGCTTGTTGCGGTGCAGGCTAACTTGGCTTGGCCAAGTTAAGCGCAGCGGCCGAAACCAAAACTCCCGTCGGCTTGTGATTAAGCGTAGCAGCGCAGTTTGAAAGAAAACTCCCTCAGTGCCTCGATACCGCTTTGCTCGGCACGCTGGCACCAGTCCTGGAGTTGCTTGACCAACTGTTCCTTGCTCGCATTCGACCGGCCCCATAGCGCGGTGAGTTCCTCGCGCATTTGATAGATGGTGCGCAGTTTTGGGCTGCTGGCCAGTACGGTTGCCAACAGTGCCTTTTCTGGCTCGTTCAATTCGCTGTGATCGCGCTGAAAACGGCGACGCAGTTGCCGGACCGTGCTGTGTCCGGCAAGTTCGGGCAGGTTCGCGCGCAACTTGCCGATCTCCTGCGTGCAAATGCGCTGAACCGAGCGTGTGTAACGGCTGAGTACGTCGTAGCGATGGGTGATGATGGCGCCGAGCAGGTCGATATCGCAGAAGTGCTTGATCTCGCCCCAGCGAACCTTGGGCGCGACCTTCTTGACCTTGGCCAAGCCGAAGATTTGCAGGGTGCGGATATAGGCCCAGCCGATGTCGAACTCGTACCAGCGGCTCGATAGCTTGGCCGAGCTGCCGTAGGCATGGTGGTTGTTGTGCAGTTCTTCGCCGCCGATCAGGATGCCCCAGGGCACGATGTTGGTGCTGGCGTCTTCGCAGGTGTAATTGCGATAGCCCCAATAGTGGCCGACACCGTTGATCACGCCCGCGGCGAAAAATGGAATCCACAGCATCTGCACCGCCCAGATGGTCAGGCCGAGCGGGCCGAACAGGGCGACGTCGATCGCCAGCATGAGCCAGATGCCCTTGCTGCTATGCGGCGTGTAGACGTGGCGTTCCAGCCAATCGTCCGGTGTGCCGTGGCCGTACCTGTCCAGGGTCTCCCGGTTATCCGCCGCGGCCCGGTACAGTTCGGCGCCTTCCAGCAGTACCTTGTTCAGGCCCATGACCTGCGGGCTGTGCGGGTCGTCGGCGGTTTCGCATTTGGCGTGGTGCTTGCGGTGAATGGCGACCCAGGCGCGGGTCATCATGCCGGTGGTCAGCCAGAGCCAGAACCGGAAGAAATGCATCGCCAGCGGGTGCAGGTCGAGTGCGCGGTGGGCCTGAGCGCGGTGTAGAAAGATGGTGACGGCGGCGATGGTGGCGTGGGTCATCGCCAGCGTGATGGCGACATAACCCCACCAGGGCAAATCGATAAGACCGTTCAACATGGGATGAAGCCTCAAACAGAAAACAACGTCATTGTAGGACGGCGGGTAGTCAGCGTTTGTCTACGATCTCGACCACCCGACGCGGGTAGGGGATTTCGATGCCTTCGCGCTGGAAGGTCTGCCAGATCGCCCAATTGATGTCGGATTTCAATGAGAGCTGGCCCTCTTCCGGATCGGCAATCCAAAAGGCCAGCTCCAGATCGATGCCGCTCTCGCCGAAATCTTTGAGCAGAACGGTCGGTGGAGGTTCCGGCAATACCCGGTTTTGGCCGGTCAGGGCCGCCAGCAGGGCGGTGCGAGCGCGCTCCAAGTCGGTGCCGTACGCGACTTGCACCGGGATGCCCACGCGGTTGTTGGGGTTGGCCAGAGTGTGGTTGACCACAATGGAGGTGATCAGGGTCTCGTTCGGGATGATCGCCTCGGTGCCGTCCAGGCCGCGAATGACCGTGTAGCGGGTGGCAATGCGTTGCACTTGGCCGAAGCGCTCGCCCACCGTCACCATGTCGCCGATGCGGATCGATTGGTCGAGCAGCAAGGTGAAGCCGGAGACATAGTTGCTGGCGATCTTTTGCAGGCCCAGGCCCAGGCCCACGCCCAGGGCGCCGCCGAAGACCGAGAGCGCGGTGATGTCGATGCCGACTAGCGGCAAGGCGATCAGCACCGCGATCACCAACAACACGCTGCGGGTCAGTTTGGTCAGCGCGACTTTCAGGTTGGTATTGAGCGGCGTCAGTTCGATGAAGCGGTGCTCGATGAGGCGCGAGATCCACAGGGCGACGATCAGGGTGAGGCAGACCGAGATGACCGCCAACGCGAGGGTATAGAGCGACAAGCGCTGTTTGCCGACATGGAAGTCGATGGCATCCATGCCACTGATCAGGCTGTCGAGGAAGCCGGCGATGTGCAGCGCCAGGACACCCCACACCAGCCAGAAGACCACGCGCTCGACCGCGCGCAATGCCGGGCTGGGCTTGAAGATGTGGCGCAACAGCAGGAAGCTGGCCTGCACCACGGTGAAAGACAGCAGCAATGGCACGGCCAGGTTGAGCAGATGCACGCTTTGCCACAAGCCGAGCAGCGGGCGGCCGATGAGCGCAGCCAGCAAGATGAAGGCCGGCCACAGCACACGCTGCCAGTTGTGTTCGGTCCAGCGGGTTTGCATATTCGGCGACAGCGTCTTGCGTAGTGGCCGCAGAATCAGGCCGCCCAAGACGAAGGCCGCCAGCAATAGGGCACCTTGGGTAACCAGGGCCGGATCGCTCAGGTTGTCGAGCAAGGGGGCGATCAGATTTTCGGCTTTTTGCAATTCGCTCATGGCTAGCGTCTGAAGGGCAGTGAATGGGTGCGATGCCGGCGCCAATTGGCGGCATAGGCATCGGCCAGCAAAGGATTGCTGCGCAACACCAGCACGTTCTCGGCGTTGCGATATTGCGCGGCATGGGTGAAATTGAAGCTGCCGGTGATCACGGTCGCATTGGCGGACCCGGTATCGATAACCATGATTTTGTTGTGCGCCGATGCATGCTGGCCGTCCATGTAGACCGGTACGCCGCCATGGGCGATGGCTTCGATCTGGCTCGTGGCGTTTTTCTCCGTCTGCTCGGGATCGGCGATCACCTGAACATCGACACCGCGCCGGCGTGCTGAGATCAAGGCCGCTGCGATGTCTTTGTGGGTGAAGCTGAAGGCCTGTACCAGAATCTGCCGTTTGGCTTTGGCAATCGTGTCGACGATCAGCGCGCCGGCATCGTCGCCTGGCGTGAACGCGACTTGCACCTGGCCTTGGGCGGAGAGCGACAGTGGCTCGCTGGCTGAGGCAAGGCTGCCGAATGCGAGGCCGAATGAAAGCACTAGAGCGGATCTCAAGCGGTTCTTTCCAGGACGGCAGCGAAGAAGGCATCGGTGCCGTGTTGGGCGGGATCGAGCCGCAAGTAGTCGCCCATCGCCAAGCCGATGTGTTGTGCCGCCAACACCTCGCCGGCTGGCACCAGCTTGAATTCGGCATGCGCAGTGAGGAAGGCCTCGACGATGGCCTCGTTTTCTTCGCGCAGCAGGCTGCAGGTGGCATACACCAAGCGGCCGCCGATTTTCACCAGGGTCGCTGCCGATTTCAGAATGCTCTCTTGTTTGGCGTTGAGTTCGGCCAAGGCCTCGGGTGTCTGCCGCCATTTCAGGTCCGGGTTGCGGCGTAGCGTGCCGGTGCCGGAGCAGGGGGCATCGACCAGCACGCGATCGAATTTGGCCGTCAGGCGCTTGACTTTGGTGTCGCGCTCGTTGGCGATCAGCTGCGCCTGCACATTGGACAGCCCCGAGCGCTTGAGTCGCGGCTTAAGGTTGTTTAGCCGCTTGTCCGAGACGTCGAAGGCATAGAGCCGGCCGGTCGAGCGCATCAGCGCGCCAAGCAACATGGTCTTGCCGCCGGCGCCGGCGCAAAAATCGCACACCATCTCGCCGCGCTTAGGGGCCATCAGCAGACCGAGCAACTGGCTGCCTTCGTCCTGCACCTCGATCTGGCCGTTCAGGAACAGCGGGTGCTTTTGCAGGGACGGCTTGTCCTTGAGCCGGATGCCCAGCGGCGAATAGGGTGTGGCCTCGGCGGCGAAACCCTCGGCCTTGAGTTGGGCCAGGATGGCATCGCGGTCGCTGTTCAGCGGGTTTACCCGTAGATCGAGCGGGGCGGGGCGGTTCAAGGCGCGCATCAGTTCCGGCAGGCGCTCGTCATAGCTTTCATGCAGCCGCGCATACAGCCAGTCCGGCAGGTCGAGTTGCACCGCTGGCGGCTGGTCCTCCAACTGCGCGGCCTTGATCTCCTTGAGCCATTTGAATTCATCTTCGCGGGTGATGGCCTCGAATTCGCGCAGGTTGTGGCCGCCATGGCGGGCCAGCCAAGCCAGCAGCAATTGCCGGCCGTTACGGCCATCGCACAGCGTCTCCAGGCTGCGCAGGTGGCGCACTACGCCATAGACCGCCTCGGCAATGAAGGCGCGGTCGCGGCCGCCGAGTTTCGGGTTCTCGCGAAAGAAATGGGAGAGCGCCGCATCGGCCGGGTGGCGCATGGGCAAGACCATGGCCAAGGCGCTGCGGGTGGCATCAATTTGTGTTGGAGTCATGGCTCTTGTTATAGGCAAGCAGGAAATCGAGGAAGGTGCGGGCAACCACGGTCAACGGCCGCTCGGCCGGATACACCGCATGCCACTGGCGGCGGATAGGGAAACCCTTGGCGTCGAGGATGGCGAATTGGTCTGGGCTGTGCAAGGCCAAGGAATGGCGCGACAGTACCGAAATACCCAACCCCGCCAACACCGCCTGTTTGATCGCCTCGCTGCCGCCGAGTTCCATCCGCGGGGCGAGGGCGAGGCCTTGGCTGGCGAACAGGCGTTCCACCGCCTTGCGGGTGCCCGAGCCTTCTTCCCGCATCAGCCAGGGCTCTTCGATCAGCCGCTCGAGTGGGATATTTCGTTTGCGGGCCAGCGGGTGGTCGGGTGCCGCAATGACCACCAGCGGGTTGTCCATGAAGGGCTGGGCCGTGATCGGCATATTCACCGGTGGTTGGCCCAGCACGTAGATGTCCTCCAGGCCGGCAGCCAGGCTCTCCAGTGCCTGTTCGCGGTTGACCACACGCAGCGACACCTTCACGCCGGGGTGCAACTTGGCGAATTCGCCCAGCAGGCGCGGCACGAAATAGGTGGCCGTGGTAATCGCGGCCAGGCGTAGATAACCGCCGGCCAGACCCTTGCGCGCGACCAGCCCCAGTTCGAAGCGTTTGAGCGAGGTGATGACCTCGCGCGCCGAAATGGCCAACTCCTCGCCGGCGGCAGTCAGGCGCACGCGTTTGCCCTCCTGTTCCATCAACGGCTGGCCAACCACATCGGCCAGTTTCTTCATCTGCATCGAGACGGCCGGCTGGGACAAGTGGAGTTCCTCGGCGGCGCGGGTAATCGAGAGCTGGCGGGCAACGGCCTCGAAGATCTTGAGTTGGCGAATGGTCAAATGCAGCATGGATGCAATTATAAGCTTCTAATTATGCAAATTATCAAAAACTGTGATTTTTTCTTATGGATAGGGGCGGGTATAGTTCGCCCCGTTCTGCACAGGGTTTTTCCCGCGCGAGAGCTTTTGTAATTCAAATATTTGCATCTCTTAAGGAGCATATCCATGGATCAGTCCGCACGTTATGCCGATCTGTCCCTCAAGGAAGAAGAGCTGATCAAGGGTGGCAAGCACATCCTCGTCGCCTACAAGATGAAACCCAAGTCTGGCTATGGCTACCTGGAAGCCGCCGCCCACTTCGCGGCCGAGTCCTCCACCGGTACCAACGTCGAAGTGTCCACCACCGACGAGTTCACCAAGGGCGTCGACGCGCTGGTTTACTACATCGACGAAGCCACCGAGGATATGCGCATCGCCTATCCGCTGGAACTGTTCGACCGCAACGTCACCGACGGCCGCTTCATGATGGTCTCGTTCCTGACCCTGGCCATCGGCAACAACCAGGGCATGGGCGACATCGAGCATGCCAAGATGATCGACTTCTACGTGCCCGAGCGTGCGATCCAGATGTTCGACGGCCCGGCCACCGACATCTCCAACCTGTGGCGCATCCTCGGCCGTCCGGTCGAGAACGGCGGTTACATCGCCGGCACCATCATCAAGCCCAAGCTGGGTCTGCGTCCCGAGCCGTTCGCCAAGGCCGCCTACCAGTTCTGGCTGGGTGGCGACTTCATCAAGAACGACGAGCCCCAGGGCAACCAGGTGTTCTGCCCGCTGAAGAAGGTGCTGCCGCTGGTCTATGACGCGCTGAAGCGCGCCCAGGACGAAACTGGCCAGGCCAAGCTGTTCTCCATGAACATCACCGCCGACGATCACTACGAGATGTGCGCCCGCGCCGACTACGCGCTGGAAGTGTTCGGCCCCGACGCCGACAAGCTGGCCTTCCTGGTCGACGGCTACGTCGGCGGCCCGGGCATGGTCACCACCGCCCGCCGTCAGTACCCCGGCCAGTACCTGCACTACCACCGTGCCGGTCACGGTGCCGTGACTTCGCCTTCTTCCAAGCGCGGCTACACCGCCTTCGTGCTGGCCAAGATGTCCCGTCTGCAAGGTGCTTCCGGCATCCACGTCGGCACCATGGGCTACGGCAAGATGGAAGGCGAGGGCGACGACAAGATCATCGCCTACATGATCGAGCGCGACGAGTGCCAAGGCCCGGTCTACTTCCAGAAGTGGTACGGCATGAAGCCCACCACCCCGATCATCTCCGGCGGCATGAACGCGCTGCGTCTGCCCGGCTTCTTCGAAAACCTGGGCCACGGCAACGTGATCAACACCGCCGGTGGCGGCTCCTACGGCCACATCGACAGCCCGGCGGCTGGCGCGATCTCCCTGCGTCAGTCCTACGAGTGCTGGAAGCAAGGCGCCGACCCGATCGAGTTCGCGAAAGAGCACAAGGAATTCGCTCGCGCATTCGAGTCCTTCCCGAAAGACGCCGACAAGCTGTTCCCGGGTTGGCGCGAGAAGCTGGGCGTGCACAAGTAATAAGTGCGTTCGGCAGATGCTGAATTGAGAAACGCCCCCGCACCTTGGGGGCGTTTTTCATCTCGTTGACGGAATAACCTTAAAGCCGTCATTCCCATGAAAGTGGTTTCCCGCTTGTGCGGGAATGACGTGTTGTGTGGAGAACGCCATGACGGATAAAGAACAGTACAAGGTTCGCAAAGAGCCCTTCTATCAGGCCCAGGGCAAGGAAGTGCAGCTCTACGAGGCCGCCTACCGCAACCGCCTGCCGGTCATGGTCAAAGGCCCCACCGGCTGCGGCAAGTCGCGCTTCGTCGAATACATGGCCTGGAAGCTGAACAAGCCGCTGATCACCGTGGCCTGCAACGAGGACATGACCGCCAGCGATCTGGTCGGCCGCTACCTGCTCGAAGCCAACGGCACCCGGTGGTTGGACGGCCCGCTGACCACCGCCGCCCGTATCGGCGCGATTTGCTACCTGGATGAAATCGTCGAGGCCCGGCAGGACACCACCGTGGTCATCCACCCGCTGACCGACCACCGCCGCACCCTGCCGCTGGACAAGAAGGGCGAGCTGATCGAGGCGCACCCCGACTTCCAGCTGGTCATCTCCTACAACCCCGGCTACCAGAGCCTGATGAAGGACTTGAAGCAGTCGACCAAACAGCGCTTCACCGCCTTCGACTTCGACTACCCGACGCCCGAGTTGGAGACCGCCATCTTGGCCAAGGAAACCGGCCTCGATGAAACGACCGCCGCCAAGCTGGTGAAGATCGGCCAGACCGCGCGCAACCTCAAGGGCCACGGCCTGGACGAGGGCATCTCCACCCGCCTGCTGGTCTACGCCGCCACCCTGATCAAGGACGGTGTCGAGCCGCGCGATGCCTGCTACATGGCCCTGGTCCGGCCGATCACCGACGACGCCGACATCCGGGCGACGCTGGATCACGCCATCGACGCGACGTTTGCGTGATTGTCTCCTCTCCCCCTTCGGGAGAGGGCGAAGGGCGTCCATGACTATGACTGAAACCGAATACCAGCACCCCTTGATGGCCGCTTACTGGAAGCAGCTCAACAGCGGCTTCCCGCAGGTGAAGGAGGTGTTCGAGGATTGCATGGCCGAGGCCCTGGCCGTGCTCAACCGCGAAGAGCTGTCCGAATACCTCGATGCCGCCAGCTTCCTCGGCCGCATGGGCCGCGGGGTCGAGCCGATCCTGACCTTCCTGGAAGAATGGCCCTCGGTGGCCAAGGCCCTGGGCGGTTCGGCGCTGCCGATGGTGATGCAGGCGATCCACGCCATGCACAAGTCGCCCAACGGCAAGGCCATCACCCCCTTCCTGCAAACCCTGGCGGCCGTCGCCCGCCGCCAGCATTCGCAGGATGCTTTGCAGCACTACCTCGACATCGCCTTGGATTTGATGGCGCGCACCACCGGCTCCATCCACGGCCACCACACCACCTTCCCCAGCCCCGGCCTGCCCGAGTTCTACCAACAGGCGCCGTTCCTGCTCAGCAACCTGTCCATGGCGGGCCTGAAGAACTGGGTCGAATACGGCATCCGCAACTACGGCAACCACCCCGAGCGGCAGCAGGACTACTTCAGCCTGCAATCGGCCGACAGCCGCGCCGTGCTGCAACGCGAGCGGCACGGCACGCTGTTCGCCGACGTCGAGCGCAAGCTCGATCTGTATTTGCGCGCGTTGTGGCAGGACAGCGATCACCTGGTGCCGTACTCCACCGCCTTCGACGAACTGCGCAAGCCGATTCCGTATTACGACCAACTCGGCATCCGCGTGCCGGACGTGTTCGACGACGCCGGCGAGATCGCCGGCCTCGACCGCTACCGCGCCGTGCTCGCCCACATGGTCGGCCACCGGCGCTATACCTCCGCCCAGATCGCCGACAACTGGAGCCCGTTCCAGCGTATGGCCGTGGAGTTCTTCGAAGACTGCCGCATCGAGACCCTGCTCTGCCGCGAATACCCCGGCCTGCGCCGCATCTTCCTGGCCCTGCACCCCAAGCCGGTCGAGACCGCCTGCGACCCGGAGACCACCTCCTGCCTGCGCCATCGCCTGGCCATGTTGTCGCGCGCCTTGCTCGATCCGGATCACGGCTATACCGATCCGGCCCTGCTCGATTTCGTGCAGCGCTTCCACGCCGCACTCGCCGCCGGCGAATCGAGCACGAGCGAGATCGCCGGCCTGGCCCTGAGCTACGTGGCGAAGACCCGTCGCCAGAGCGACCAGTTCGCCAAGATTCACTTCGACGACACGGTGATCGATTACCGCGACGACAACCGGCAGATGTGGAAATTCATCGAAGAGGGTGACGAGGAAGAAGCCTTCGACGCCGAGCGCAAGATCGAGCCGGGCGAAGAGTTGAAGGGCTTGCCGCCGCGTCACTATCCGGAGTGGGACTATCACAGCCAGACCTACCGGCCCGACTGGGCCAGCGTCTACGAGGCCCTGCACCCGAGCGGCAACGCGGCCAAGATCGACCAACTGCTGCAAAAACACGATGCCCTGGCCAAGCGCTTGAAGCGCCTGCTCGATCTGCTCAAGCCGCAGGACAAGGTGCGCATCCGCTACCAGGAAGAAGGCAGCGAGCTCGACCTCGACGTCGCCATCCGTTCGCTGATCGACTTCAAGGGCGGTGCCACGCCCGACCCGCGCATCAACATGAGCCACCGCACCAGCGGCCGCGACATCGCAGTCATGCTGCTGCTCGACCTGTCCGAGTCGCTCAACGAAAAGGCCGCCGGCTCCGAACAGACCATCCTCGAACTCTCGCAAGAGGCGGTGTCGCTCTTGGCCTGGGCCATCGAGAAACTGGGCGACCCCTTCGCCATCGCCGGCTTCCACTCCAACACCCGGCACGACGTGCGCTACCTGCACGTCAAGGGCTACAGCGAACATTGGAACGACGAGGTCAAGGCCCGCCTGGCCGCCATGCAGGCCGGCTACTCCACCCGCATGGGCGCCGCCATGCGTCACGCCGCCCACTACCTGGGTGCGCGCCCGTCGGACAAGAAGCTCATGCTCATCCTCACCGACGGCCAACCCTCGGACGTCGATGCGCAAGACGAACGCCTGCTGATCGAAGACGCTCGCCAGGCCGTGAAAGAACTCGACCGCGAAGGCATCTTCACCTACTGCATCAGCCTCGACCCCAAGGCCGACGAATACGTCAGCGACATCTTCGGCCGGCAGTACACCGTGGTCGACAACATCCAGCGCCTGCCGGAGAAATTACCGGAGCTTTTCATGGCGCTTACGAAGTGAGTGCCATGAACGGTAATTTCTTAGTGAAGGCTAACTTGCGAAGGCAAGTTAAGTCGCGAAGCGACGGCCGGAACTAAAAGCTCCCCGAGTTATTCATGGCACTTACGAAGTAAGTGTCATGATGGGGGGCTTTCGGCGTAGGCTAATGCCGGCATAGCCGGCGTTGAGCTGCGAAGCGGCGGCCGTAGCCAAAAACTGCCCGAGCCGGTTCGGGATTTATTGGAGTGCCCATCATGTTGGAATACCTGTTTTTCGACGCGGGCCAGCGCGACAAATTTGTTCAGCATGCGCGCGCGCTGGGCGTTCAATGCACCCTAGCGGATGACCAGCTAGGGCTGGTCGTGGGTGTGCCGGAAGATTTGCCCGACACCACCGAAGCCTCGCTGGAGGCCTGCTATGAGTCGCTACGGCAGGAGGAGGCGCGGCTGGTGGAGCAATCGGAAGGTGGCTTAAAGAAACACCTGGCCGGTATACAGTTGCAATTGCCGGATGGTCGATCCTGTATGGTCGCCCTGCAGCCGGATATCGCCAGCCGGCTCATGGCATGCCTTAGCCTGGAAGAAATCCAGGACCTTTTCGTCAATGTAGCCCACTGCGCGCTACAGGCTGAAAACGGCCCGCTCTGCAAAAGGTGAGTCGACCACGCAGAGCTGAAATGGGCTTGAGTGGTTCATGACGCGCACCCAGCGAGCGTCAGGCAGCGCGCTTTTGATGCGGGCCAGGTTCGTATAGAACAAAAAGGGCGCCCGTAGGCGCCCTGGCAATTTCGGTTCGCTTCTTCGCTCAGGACTGCGGTTTCTTTTCGGGGTGGTCGAGGTAGCGGCTGTCCTTGACCGGCGTGGCCGAGGCATCGATGACTTTGTAGCCTTGCTTTTGCAGGTTGACGACTTCGGCGAAGCCGGCCGGGACAATGGTGACGAAACCGTCGATGTCCTTGGCCTCGAAGCCGGCGGCATGCATGGCGTTGTTGCACATGCGGAAGTCGACATTCTCTTTGCTCAGGCTGGCAAGCTGGTCGATGACTGCCTGATATTTCTCGTAGTTTTCCTTGGCGAAGGCGCGGATTTCGGTGCCGTGCAGCACCACCACGGCCTTGCCGGGCACGACCTTGTTGACGTTCTTGATGAAGCCGACCAGGGCGTTGAGTTTTTTCGGGTCGTCGTAGTTGACGTCATAGACCCGATCGATCTTCGGGTACTTGTGCATGTCGACCTTGGCCTCGCCGAGTATCGTGGCATCTTCCGCGTGCGCGGCGGCAGACAGGGCGGAGACGGCAAGCGCCAGCGCGGCCGCCTTGAAATATCGGGTGTTCATTGGGTGTGGTCTCCTGTGTGTTCATTGGGGGGTGCATCAAGGCAGACGGTGTTTCGCAATAGCTTTGTGCCCGCGAGGGCATATTACCTTTTGGTCGATAAAGGCAGGGCTGGAGTGGCACTGTTGCCTTTTGGTCTTTTATTACCAAGCGTTTGGGCGCCCCGTGTGCGATCTCGGACCTTCACGCCGACACCCGGCACGCCGTGCGCGAGTTCGACTAGAAGGGCATCTGCATCGACTGCATCAACCTCGAGCCCTAGGCCGGCAAATCCGTGACCAAAAGCTCCGCGAGCTTCTCATGGGGCTTACCAAGTCAGGGCCGAAGGGGCGCTTTCAGTGAAGGTTTCTATGCCGCGTTGGCTGAACTTCACCTGGCGAAGTTCAGCGGAGCGGCCATAATCCAAGCATGCGCTGTGCCGACAGTGCCGAACCGCGTTCGGCCTGACCTAAAACCGGGTTTTTCGACGCCATAGATTCCGGGCGCGCACGCGGTCTTCTCCGGTGCGGCCGTTCGGCCCGGTGCTGAAAGGGAGCGATATGCACAAACCCATCGGTGTCCTGATCGCATTGCTCGCCCTGTCCGGTGGCGTTGGCCAAGCGGCGGAGGGCTATCCCGCGGCGCTGGGCAGGCCCGGCGACCCGGCCAAGGTGGACCGCGCCATCGAGATCGGCGTCAGCGATGACATGCGTTTCTCGCCGGACGAGGTGCGCATCAAGCAGGGCCAGACCATCCGCTTCCAGGTGCTCAACGGCGGCCAGCTCAAACACATGATGGTGCTGGGCAGGCTGGCCGAGCTGAATAGGCAGGCCGCGCGGATGCGCCAATTTCCCGAGACGCCATACGCCGGGCCCAATGCCGTCAGCATCGAGCCCGGCCAGATGGGGGAACTGGTCTGGCGCTTCACGCGGGCCGGCAACTTCGATTTCGTCTGCCTGGTCCCGGGGCATCTCACCGCCGGCATGCGCGGCAAGGTCATCGTGCGCCCATGAGGTCGGGCTGGGCGCTTTCGCCGAGGCAAATGCCGCCCGGTCGATGCGTCGCGGGTTCTATGATGGTATCTGGCACTTCGAGGGAGACATGACATGGCCATCACACGCAAAAAACTGCTGGCGGAACTCAACAAGGACCTGGAGTGGGAATATGCCGCCGCCATCCAATACGTCCAGCACGCCACGACGATCACCGGCGCCAAGTACGATTCGATCCAGAAAGAACTGCTGATCCACGCCCAGGAGGAGATGCAGCACGCGGTCATGCTGTCCGAGCAGATCGATTTTCTCGGTGGCACCCCGAGCGTGGACGTGGAAAAGCGGGAGACCGCCGCCAGCAGCGTGGAGATGCTCCGGCAGGATCTGGCCGGCGAGGACAACGCCATCGCCCGCTACCGCGAGCGCATCGCCCAGGCCGAGGCGCTGCGGGAATACGGCCTGCGCCGCGTGCTCGAGGACATCCTGATCCAGGAGGAAGAGCACAAGCGCGACATCGCCGACGTGCTCGCCGGTTGAGCCGGGCCGCCAGCGCCATGGGCAAGACGCGGACCGAGCGCGATTCCATCGGCGCAATCGAGGTGCCGGCCGAGCGGCTTTGGGGCGCGCAGACCCAGCGCGCGCTCGAACACTTCGCCATCTCCGGCGAGCGCATGCCGGCCGAAATCGTGCGCGCCCTCGCCACCGTCAAGGCCGCCTGCGCCCGGGTCAACCGCGACCTCGGCCTGCTGCCGGCGGACAAGGCGGCGGCCATTAACGCGGCGGCGGAGGAAGTGCTGTCCGGCCGCCACGCGCAAGAATTTCCCCTCGCCGTCTGGCAGACCGGCTCGGGCACCCAGAGCAATATGAACCTGAACGAGGTGCTGGCCAACCGCGCCTCGGAATTGCTCGGCGGCGGGCGCGGCGAGCAGCGCCGCGTGCACCCCAACGACGAGGTCAATCTCGGCCAATCGTCGAACGACATCTTCCCCACCGCCATGCACCTGGCCGCCGGCCTGGGGCTTGCCCGCGCAGTGCTGCCGGCGCTGGCCCGGCTGCGGGCGACGCTGGCGGAGAAATCCGCCGCCTTCGCCGACATCGTCAAGATCGGCCGCACTCATTTGCAGGACGCCACGCCGCTGACCCTGGGCCAGGAGTTCTCCGGCTACGTCGCCCAGCTCGACCATGCCGAAGCGGTCATCCAGGCCATGCTGCCTTCGCTCTACCCGCTGGCCGTCGGCGGCACCGCCGTCGGCACCGGCCTCAACACCCATGCCGAATTCGGCCGGCGTGTGGCGGCTGAGTTGGCCCGGGACAGCGGGCTGCCCTTCGTCGCCGCCGGCAACAAGTTCGCCGCGCTGGCCGCGCACGACGGCCTGGTCGCCGCGCACGGCGCGCTCAAGCTGCTTGCCGTCGCGCTGAGCAAGATCGCCAACGACATCCGCTGGCTGGCCTCCGGCCCGCGTTGCGGGCTCGGTGAAATCTCGATTCCCGAAAACGAGCCCGGCAGCTCGATCATGCCGGGCAAGGTCAACCCCACCCAATGCGAGGCGTTGGCTATGCTCTGCGCCCAGGTCATGGCCAACGACGTCGCCATCGGCCTCGGCGGCGCCGCCGGCAACTTCGAACTCAACGTCCACAAGCCGCTCATCGCCCACAACTTCCTGCAAAGCGTGCGCCTGCTGGCCGACGGCATGATCAGCTTCGAGGTCCATTGCGTGCGCGGCATCGAGGCCGACGAGACGCGCATCGCCGAACTGCTTGGCCGCTCGCTGATGCTGGTGACCGCGCTGGCGCCGCACATCGGCTATGATCGCGCCGCCGAGATCGCCCAACGGGCGCACCGCGACGGCAGCACCCTGCGCGAGGCGGCCTTGGCTCTGGGCTATGTCACGGCGGCGGATTTTGACCTTTGGGTGCGGCCGGGGAAAATGGTTGGCCGTTGGGAGTGAATGGTCTGACGAATACGCCGCTGATCGCTTCGGTAGGCTTGGTGCAGTGACAGCCGGAACTAAAAGTTGTCTGTCAGTTCTGATCGACAAGCCGCCACCCCGGCTATCTCGCAGACTTTGATTTCCTCGTTACCTTTTGCTTTTTCCCGCACCCCGCGTCGCAACATGCTCCGCCGCTTTCCGGCGCGCAGGCCGAGGTCTTTTCCTGTTCCAGCAAGAAGTCGATGAAGGCCCGCGCCACCACCGAGGGTTGCCGGCTGGCGGGGTAGACGGCGTACCAGTGGCGCCGGATGGGAAAGCCTTGGGCGTCGAGCACGGCGAACTGGTTGGCCTGGTGCAGGGCGAGGGCGTGGCAGGATAGGGCGGAGATGCCGAGGCCGGCCAGGATGGCCTGCTTGACCGCCTCGTTGCTGCCCAGCTCCAGGCGCGGGCGAATCTCCAGGCCGTGTTCGGCGAACAGGCGCTCGATGGCCTTGCGCGTGCCGGAGCCGGGCTCGCGCATCAGCCAGGGTTCTTGCGCCAAGCGTTTGAGCGGAATTTTTTTCTTGCCGGCCAGTGGGTGGTCGGGCGCGGCCAGCACGACCAGGGGGTTGTCCATGAACGGTTGGGCGACGACGTCGATCTCTTCCGGCGGCTGGCCCAGGATATAGAGGTCGTCCAGGTTGTCGGCCAGGCTGGCCAGCACCTGCTCGCGGTTGGTCACTTTCAGCGACACCTCGATGCCGGGGTGGCGCTTGGCGAATTCGCCCAACAGCCGAGGCGCGAAGTAAGAGGCGGTGGTGATGGCCATGAGTTTGAGCCGGCCCTTCTTCATGCCCTGGCGTTCGGCCATGGACATGGTGAAGCGGTCGAGGATGCCGAACACCTCGCGGCTGGCCTGGGCCAGTTCGCGTCCGGCGTCGGTGAGTTGCACCTTCTTGCCGACCACCTCTAGCAGCGGCGCGCCGACGATGTCGGTCAGCTTCTTCATCTGCATCGAGATGGTGGGTTGGGTCAGGTGCAGTTCTTCGCCGGCGCGGGTGAAGCTGCCCAGCCGGGCGATGGCCTCGAAGATCTCCAATTGGCGGAAGGTGGTGTGGTGGCGCATGGCTAGCGATTATAGATAAACATCTATGGATGTTATAGAAAAAAGTAACTGTTATTTATGATTTGCCCCGCGCATGATTCGCCCACCTCGGATTGAGAGGTTTCGACGAATCCTTGCGAAGGAGAGATGAGATGGCTGTTAAGACCTACAACGCTGGCGTGAAAGAGTATCGCCAGACCTACTGGATGCCCGAATACACCCCGCTGGATACCGATATCCTGGCGGTGTTCAAGATCACCCCGCAGCCGGGCGTGGACCGCGAGGAAGCGGCCGCCGCCGTGGCCGCCGAGTCGTCCACCGGTACCTGGACCACCGTCTGGACCGACCTGTTGACCGACCTGGACTACTACAAGGGCCGCGCCTACAAGATCGAAGACGTGCCCGGCGACGACACTTGCTTCTACGCCTTCATCGCCTACCCGATCGACCTGTTCGAAGAGGGCTCCGTGGTCAACGTGTTCACCTCCCTGGTCGGCAACGTGTTCGGCTTCAAGGCCGTGCGCGCCCTGCGCCTGGAAGACGTGCGCTTCCCCATCGCCTACGTCAAGACCTGCGGCGGCCCGCCGCACGGCATCCAGGTCGAGCGCGACATGATGAACAAGTACGGCCGTCCGCTGCTCGGCTGCACCATCAAGCCCAAGCTCGGCCTGTCGGCCAAGAACTACGGCCGCGCCGTGTACGAGTGCCTGCGCGGCGGTCTAGACTTCACCAAGGACGACGAGAACGTCAACAGCCAGCCGTTCATGCGGTGGCGCCAGCGCTTCGACTTCGTGATGGAAGCCATCGAGAAGGCCGAGCGCGAGACCGGCGAGCGCAAGGGCCACTACCTGAACGTGACCGCGCCGACCCCGGAAGAGATGTACAAGCGGGCCGAGTACGCCAAGGAGATCGGCGCGCCGATCATCATGCACGACTACATCACCGGCGGCTTCTGCGCCAACACCGGCCTGGCCAACTGGTGCCGCGACAACGGCATGCTGCTGCACATCCACCGCGCCATGCACGCCGTGCTCGACCGCAACCCGCACCACGGTATCCACTTCCGCGTGCTGACCAAGATCCTGCGCCTGTCCGGCGGCGACCACCTGCACTCCGGCACCGTCGTCGGCAAGCTGGAAGGCGACCGCGAAGCCACCCTGGGCTGGATCGACATCATGCGCGACAGCTACATCAAAGAAGACCGCTCGCGCGGCATCTTCTTCGACCAGGACTGGGGCTCCATGCCCGGCGTGATGCCGGTCGCCTCCGGCGGCATCCACGTCTGGCACATGCCGGCGCTGGTCAACATCTTCGGCGACGACTCCGTGCTGCAGTTCGGCGGCGGCACCCTGGGCCACCCCTGGGGTAATGCGGCCGGCGCCGCGGCCAACCGCGTCGCGCTGGAAGCCTGTGTGGAGGCCCGCAACAAGGGCGTCGCCATCGAGAAGGAAGGCAAGACCATCCTGACCGAGGCCGCCAAGGACAGCCCCGAACTGAAGATCGCCATGGAAACCTGGAAAGAGATCAAGTTCGAGTTCGACACCGTGGACAAGCTGGACGTCGCGCACAAGTAAGTGTTTTTCTCCCTCTCCCTCCGGGAGAGGGCTGGGGTGAGGGGCAGTCGTTGGATTGCCAAGGCTGTTCCCTCACCCCCGGCCCCTCCCCCGAGGGGGGAGGGGAGACAACCGAATTGAAAGGAAACCGAAATGTCTGAAGTGATGGATTACAAAAGCCGCCTGAGCGACCCCGCCAGCCGCAAATTCGAGACCTTCTCCTACCTGCCCGCCATGAAGGCCGAGGACATCCGCAAGCAGGTGGAGTATTTGGTGAAGAAGGGCTGGAACCCGGCCATCGAGCACACCGAGCCCGAGCACTTGATGGACTCCTACTGGTACATGTGGAAGCTGCCGATGTTCGGCGAGACCGACGTCGACCGTATCCTGGCCGAGGCCGAAGCCTGCCACAAGGCCAACCCGAACAACCACGTGCGCCTGGTCGGCTACGACAACTTCGCCCAGAGCCAGGGCGCTGCCATGGTGATCTACCGCGGCAAGACCGTTTAATTACGCGGCACGGGTAATACCCTAAAAAGCCCCCGGCGCCGCGAGGCTCGGGGGCTTTTTGTTTGTACGGAGACTGCAATGAGCAACATCATCGATCAATACCGCATCACTCAGGAACCTTATTACCGTCCGGTCGCCGACGAGGTGGAACTGTTCGAGGCCGCTTACTCCGTGCGCATGCCCATGATGCTCAAGGGCCCCACCGGTTGCGGCAAGACCCGCTTCGTCGAATACATGGCGTATAAGTTGGGCAAGCCCTTGATCACCGTGGCCTGTAACGAGGACATGACCGCGAGCGACCTGGTCGGTCGCTTTCTGCTTTCGGCCGCCGGCACCCAGTGGCAGGACGGCCCCCTGGCCATCGCCGCCCGCTACGGTGCGATCTGCTATTTGGACGAGGTGGTCGAGGCCCGCCAGGACACTACCGTGGTGATCCACCCGCTGACCGACAACCGCCGCGTGCTGCCGCTGGAGAAGAAGGGCGAGCTGGTCCACGCCCACCCCGATTTCCAAATCGTGATCTCCTACAACCCGGGCTACCAGAGCCTGATGAAGGACCTGAAGCAGTCGACCAAGCAACGTTTCGGCGGCCTGGACTTCAGCTATCCCGAACACGGCATCGAGACCGAGATCGTCGCCCACGAGGCGGGCATCGCCGCCGAGGTCGCCGGCAAGCTGGTGTCCATCGCCGAGCGTTCGCGCAACCTCAAGGGCCACGGCTTGGACGAGGGCCTGTCGACCCGGATGCTGATCTACGCCGGTTCGCTGATCGCCAAGGGCGTCGACCCGCAGGCCGCCTGCCGCGTCGCCCTGGTCCGCCCGATCACCGACGACCCGGACATGCGCGATGCGCTGGATGCGGCGGTGACCACCTTCTTCTGATCACGGCGGTCATTCCCGCGCAAGCGAGAATCCAGCTCTTGGATTCGATCTGGTGGAAATGAGTAAGCCTCAAAAACTGGATTCCCGCTTTTGCGGGCATGACGGTGGAGATAAGGAATGTCAGTCAATCTAGACGACTACGCCGAACTGCTGGAAGACCTGTCCGAGCACAGCCGGGCCGCGCTCGACGCCAACTGGCACGAGGCGACCAAGGTGTTCAGCCCGCGCGGCCTGGATAACTACCTCAAGGGCGTGTCCGCCATTCGCGGCCTGGGCCGCGGCGACTCCCTGGTCGAGACCTGGATCGAGGAGGCGCCGCAGGTGGCCAAGGAGGTGGGCGAGGACGTGGTCGGCGACCTAGCCACGGCTTCGCTGACCCTGGCCTCGAAGACCTCGGGCGCGGTGATCGAACTGCTGCTGGCCACGGCGCCGACGGCGGCCAATCGCTTGGGCGACGCCGAGTTGTTCCTCAACTACCTGCAGTTCATCAATACCCTGATCGCCCAGGCCCCGCGCGGCGTGCGGCCGATGCTGGACAAGCTGGAGCTGCTGTTCCAGCACCTGACTCTGGGCGGTCTGCGCCGCTGGGCACTGTGGGGCGCGCACGCCCACCGCACCAACTACGAGGAGCAGATCAAGTACTTCAGCCTGGAGACCAAGGAGTCTCTGGCCATGCTGCAGAAGGAGCGCAAGGGCACCCTGCTGGTCGACGTGCAGCGGCGGATCAACATGTACCTGCGCGCGCTCTGGGCGCGAGACTTCTTCATGCGGCCGACCTCGGGCGACTTCGAGTCGCGCGAGGGCTACCGGCCCTATATTGCGGACTATCTGCTGCACCTGCCGGATGCCTATGACGACTTCATCCTCCCCTCCCCCGCAAGCGGGGGAGGGGGCGGGGGAGAGGGGAATAAAGTCTCCGGTCTGGAGCTCTATCGCGCCACCGCCGCCCACTGCGCCGCCCATGTGGTGGAGACCCAGCAGCCGATCTCGGCCGAGGCGCTGAACCCGCTGCAGATGGCGGTGATCTCGGTGATCGAGGATGCCCGGGTCGAGACCCTGTCGGTCCGCCGCTTCCCCGGCCTCAAGCAGCTCTGGAGCCGCCTGCACACCGCCACGCCGGCGCTGAACGTCACTGTCGGCGACTACCTCAACCGCCTGGCCCGGGCCCTGCTCGACGAGACCTATGTCGACGACGATCCCTGGGTCGCCGAGGGCCGTCTGCTGTTCGCCGCCGCGCAGGACACGTTGAACAGCAACCTGACCTCGTGGGAGATCGGCGTGCAGCTGGCGCACAGCCTCGCGCAGAAGCGGATCGCGTTCAATCCGCGCACCGATCTGCTGACCGCGCCCTATCGCGACGACAACCGCTATTTCTGGGCCTTCGAGGAGTTCGATTTCGACAAGGCGGCCGGCGCCGGCTACGAGTCGGTCAAGCAGGTACGCAAGTATGTCAACGTGATGGAGATGGCCAACGAGATCGACGTCGAGACCGCCGGCGACGACGCCCAGGAGATCTGGGTGCTCGGCACCGAGCTGTTCCCCTACGAGAACATCGGCGACGAGAGCGGCGGCAAGTCGTTCAACGAGCTGGAAGGCAAGGAACCGATGTCCGACCCATTCCACTATTCGGAATGGGACTACCAGATCCAGCTCGAGCGTCCGGCCTGGGCCACGGTGCTGGAGAAGCGCGCCAGGTCCGGCGACCTGCAGCTCATCGACGCCATCGCCGCGCAGTACAAGCGCGAGATCCACCGCATGAAGTTCCTCCTCGACGCCATGCAGCCGCAGGGCGTGCAGCGCGTCCGCAAGCTGGAGGACGGCGACGAGATCGACATCAACGCGGCGATCCAGGGCTTCACCGACATCCGCCTGGGCAACCAGCCGGACCCGCGGATCATGATGCGCTCGGTGCGCAAGACGCGCGACTTCTCCATCCTGGTGCTGCTCGACCTGTCCGAGTCCACCAACGAGAAGGTGCACGGCCAGGACTATTCGGTGCTGGACCTGACGCGCCAGGCCTGCGTGCTGCTCGCCGACGCTATCGCCAAGGTGGGCGACCCCTTCGCCATCCACGGCTTCTGCTCCGACGGCCGGCACGATGTCGAGTACACCCGGTTCAAGGATTTCGACCAGCATTGGGACGAAGTGCCCAAGGCCAGGCTCGCCGGCATGACCGGCCAACTGTCCACCCGCATGGGCGCGGCCATTCGCCACGCCGGCCACCACCTCAAGCTGCAGCGCTCGGCCAAGAAGCTGCTCATCGTCATCACCGACGGCGAGCCGGCCGACGTCGACGTGCGCGACCCGCAGTACCTGCGCTACGACACCAAGAAGGCGGTGGAAGAGGTGGCCAAGCACGGCGTGATCACCTACTGCATGAGCCTGGACCCGCGCGCCGACAACTATGTCAGCCGCATCTTCGGCCAGAAGAACTATATGGTGGTCGACCATGTCGAGCATCTGCCCCAAAAGCTCCCACTACTGTATGCCGGCCTGACCCGCTGACAGGGCATCCTGTGGTTTAATGGCGGCGCTCGAACGCCCCGAGTCTGGGATAAGCCGGAGCGATGACGCACCGAGGACAAGACGAGTCGATCATGGACAACAACTACATTGGCTTCAACAGCGACAAGCACGGCATGACCCAACTGGGCCGCGTCGTATTGGACGGCTGGCTGTTCGGTTTTATCCCGGAGACCGAAGATTGCGCCGGTTGGGAGCTAGGCCGGATGCAGGCGCTGATGGACAGGGTGGAAAAGGAATGGGATAAATATGGCAACCTGCCCAGCCGGCTGCCGGACGGGCTGCGCCAGCGCCATCTCGAACTGTATGAGAAGGCCATGGCCTCTGCTCGAGCCAAGGGCTGGAACCCCGAACTGAGCGAAGACGACTGATTGACCATATACGGGA
>JAJZTS010000050.1 GCA_021848725.1 Pseudomonadota bacterium | reverse complement strand
GGGTGGCCGCCGCCCATGTCGTGCAGGCGGCAGGCGGGGTGGCTGAGGTAGGCGGTGGTCATGGTGAAAGTGTAGGTCGGCAATACCTTGCCGACATCAACCTTCGGTACCACCCGAGTTTGGTAGCCCGGATGCAGGCCGTTAGGCCGGAATCCGGGATATGAGGATGTCTTTCCCGGATTGCGCTTCGCTGCATCCGGGCTACGGTCAATTACATGTTCAGATGCGCGGGTCTGTCCAGCGGTGTGGCTTCGAGGCGGCCTTCCGGCTTGAACCAGGCCAGTTTCTCGTGCAGTTTGACCACGTGGCCGACGATGATCAGGGTCGGTGGTTTCAACTGCGCCTGTTCGGCTACGTCCGGCAGGGTGCTCAGGGTGGCGGTGACCACGCGCTGGTTCGGCGTGGTGCCCTGCTGGACGATGGCGGCCGGGGTGTCGGCGGCCATGCCGTGCTCGATCATGCCTTGGCACAGCGAGGCCAGACCCTTGAGGCCCATGTAAATGACCACGGTCTGGTTCGGCCGGCCGATGGAGTCCCAGTCGAGGTTGACCGTGTTGTCCTTGAGATGGCCGGTGACGAAGGCGACCGATTGCGCGTAATCGCGGTGGGTCAGCGGGATGCCGGCATAGGAGGCGACGCCCGAGGCGGCGGTGATGCCGGGCACCACCTGGAATGGCACGCCGTGCTCGGTCAGGGTCTCGATCTCCTCGCCGCCGCGGCCGAAGATGAACGGGTCGCCGCCCTTCAGCCGCAGCACCCGTTTGCCTTCCTTGGCCAGGCGCACCAGCAGCAGGTTGATCTGGTCTTGCGGCACCGCGTGGTTGTCGCGCTCCTTGCCGACGTAGATGCGGTCGGCGTCGCGCCGGCACATGTCGAGGATGGGCGGTGTGACCAGGCGGTCGTAGACCACCACGTCGGCTTGCTGCATCAGGCGCAGGGCGCGGAAGGTGAGCAGGTCCGGGTTGCCCGGGCCGGCGCCGACCAGGTAGACCTCGCCGGTCGGCAGCTCGGCCGAGTCGCTGTCCAGCAATCGCTTGAGCGCGACCTCGGCATCCTGCTCGCGGCTGGCGAACACCATCTCCGCCACGGGCGACAGAAATACCCGCTCCCAGAACTTGCGCCGCTCGGTCGTGGTCGGAAAGCGCTCGCGCACCTTGTCGCGGAAGCGGCCGGCCAGATGGGCCAGGCGGCCATAGGCGGAGGGGATCAGGGTCTCCAGCCGGGCGCGCAAGAGGCGCGACAGCACCGGTGCCTCGCCGCCGCTGGCGATGGCGACCAGCACCGGCGAGCGGTCGATGATCGAGGGCATGATGAAGCTGCACAGCTCGGGGGTATCGACCACGTTGACCGGCAGGTGGCGGGCGCGGGCGGCATCGTGCACCTGCCGATTCAGCGCGTCGTCTTCGCTGGCGGCATAGACCGCATCGAAGCCTTCGTCGAGCATGGCCGGCGTAAAGGCGGCCTGCCGGTGCTGCAAGCGCTCGGCACCGGTCAACTGGGCGAAGGCCGAGGCCAGCGGGGTGGGGCTGACCACAGTCACTTCCGCGCCGGCGTTGAGCATCAGCGCGGCCTTGCGTGCGGCCACGTCACTACCGCCGACCACCAAACCCTTGCGGCCGCGGACATCCAAGAATATCGGTAAGTAGTCCATACCCTGATCTACGAAGCTGTTGGTCAGTATCGATTAGCCGTGACTACCGCAACCGCCGGAACCGCAGCCGCCAGAGCCACAGCCACCACCGCTGGAACCTGCACTGGAGCCGCAGCCGCCGCCCTGCGGTTCGGGCATGGTGAACATGAAGCCCATCTGGCCCGGCGAGACCTCGCCGAAGTCGAGGGTCACGTCCTGCAGGTAGGGTGCGCTCTGGGCATTGACCAGGATGGTCACGCCCCAATGCTCGCTGGCGGAGTCGTTGCTGCGCTCCTGATCGAAGCCCATGCCGATCTCCAGCATGCCTTCATCGTTCACCTTGGCCGCGATACGCAGACCCATGTTGGCCGCATCGCTTTGGCTGGCGGCTTGCCGAATCTGCTCGGCGGCCTCTTTCGTTACGTTGATCATGTTGCAGTCCTTTTGAAGTTAGGCCGCACGGGCAGCCGAGTTGTTGCGGGCGATCTGGCGCGCGTGGTCGACAAAGCGCTTGATCCACCCATTCGGGCCTGCCCCTCGAAAGTGGCAGTAAGAAGCCAGTACGTTCTTGTGGACGATACCGTCATGGCGGCCGTCGATGCCGTGTCCGCGCGTGACATCGTAAGCATAGATGGGGCTGGGGGTAACGTCTTCCAAGTGCGAGTAGTGAAATTCATGCGCCGGTACGAGGCGGCCGGCGGCCGGTGCGAACGGGCCTTGGCCGGTGCTGCGCACCTCGGCATAGCCGCGGCCGACCGGGCGCTCGCCCATGACCGCCACCCCCGGCAACAGGCCGACCATCTCGGCACTGCGGCCTTGCCAGCGAATGGCCTGCGCCAGGTACATCAGGCCGCCGCACTCGGCATAGACCGGTAGGCCGGCCTCGGCGGCGCGTTTAATGTCGGTCCGCAAGCTGGCGTTGGCCGCCAACTCGTCGAGAAATACCTCGGGGAAGCCGCCGCCGACGATGAGACCGGCCACGTCGGGCAAGGCCGTGTCGCGTAAGGCGTCGATGGCGACCAGCTCCACGTTCTCCGCGGCCAAGGCATCGAGGTCTTCCTGATAGTAAAACCCGAAGGCGCGGTCGCGCACGATGCCGATACGCAAGGGCGTCGCCGTGCTGGGCGGCATTGCCGAAGGGGTGGCCAGTGCCGGGGCCTGCCGGGCGATCTGCTCGAAGGCGGCCAGATCGACATGGGCCGCGACTTGATCGGCGATGGCCTCGATCTTGGCCTCGGCCTCGTGCGCCTCGTTGCCGGGGATCAGGCCTAGGTGACGCTCGACGATCTCCAGCTCGCGTTGGCGCGGCAAGCTGCCGATGATCTTGAGATCGGTGTAGTGCTCGATCGAGCTGCGCAGTTTGTCTTCATGACGGGGGCCGGCCACCTTGTTGAGGATAACCCCGGCCAGCTTCACCTTGGGGTCGAAGGCCCGGTAGCCCATGAGCAGCGGGGCGACGCCGCGTGTCGTGCCCTGGCAGTCGAGCACCAGTACCACCGGGGCATCGAGTTGCTTGGCCAGCGCGGCGTTGCTGTCGCTGCCTTCCAGGTCCATGCCGTCGTACAGGCCCTTGTTGCCTTCGATCAGGCCGATGTCGGCGCTGCCGGCATGGCGGGCGAACAGGTTGTCGATCTCATCGCGCTGCATCAGCCGGAAATCGAGGTTGTAGCAGGGCAGGCCCGAGGCCTGGGCATGCCAGATCGGGTCGATGTAGTCCGGCCCCTTCTTGAACACTTGGACGCGACGGCCTCGGTGCTTCAAGGCACGGGCCAGACCCAAGGTCAGCGTGGTTTTGCCGGAAGACTTATGGGCAGCGGAGAGATAGACGTACGGCATATGAACATTTTACGCCAGAGAACGAAAAAGCCGACTGCGGTAGTCGGCTTTTTCGATTCAAGGGCGGTCAAGCCAGAGTGGCCCGACCATCGCCTTAACCTTCCTTGGCTTCCAGCTCGATTTCCTTGAAATCGTCCTGAGGCAGGAATTTGAGCACGCGCACGGCGACCGTGGTGATCAAGAAGGCCGTGGCGATGCCACCCAGGCCGAGCATCAGTTCCCAGATCGACGGGCTGTAGCTATGAACCTCGCCATCGAAGAAGCTGCTGGTTTGGGCGTAACCCGGGAACAGATCGAGCGGGAAGGCCTGGCCGCCAACGATGGTGACGTACATCTGGGCATGGCCGCCGACGAGGACCAGCAAGGCCGCCAGGAACACGATGGCGGGGCTCTTCGCCGCGTTCGGGCTGAACAGCATCAGCAAGGGAACGATGCCGCCGATGAAGACCTGACCGAGCCAGAACAGGGTGGTGTAGATGTTGTCGCCGGCCAGCAGGAAGCGTTCGAATTCCCACTGCTTGGCGAAGTACATATTGGTCAGGTGCAACACGACGGTGAAGTACAGGCCGGCGGCGACGAACACCGCGAGCAGGTTCTTCATGCGGGCGACGATGCGCTCGTCCATCGCGATGTTGTTCCACTTGTACATCACCGACTGCACCACCAGGAAGGCGGCCAGGCCGTAGGCGAACGAGTAGATGATGAACATCGGCGCATACAGGGCCGAGTTGTAACCGGCACGCGCGACCAAGAAACCGAAGATCGAACCGGTCGCGGTGGTCAGCGCCAGACGCCAGAGGAAGGCGAGCAGGCCGACCGGCTTGGACCAGGGCTTCAACTTGTGATCCATCAAGGTGATCAGGTACAGACCGACAATGGCGAAGAAGCCGTTGTAGAAGATCATGTTCCAGGCGAAGATGGATTTGAAGTTGTAGTGGGTCATCGCCACGATCAAGCGGTCGGGCCGGCCCAGGTCGAGCACCAGCACGGCCAGGCCGCCGGCCAGCATGGCCAGGGCCAGCAGGCCGGACAACGGCGCGCGCGCCTTGTACAGCTTCTTGCCGAAGACCGAGCCGATCGATGCGACGTTGAGCACACCGGAGGCCGCCACGATCAGGAACACCGCGAACACATGCGGCAGGCCCCAGACGATCTGGTTGTTCATGCCGGTCATGATGTGGCCGTGGTGCTCGAGATAGAAGAACGCCGACAGCGTGCCCAGCATGACCAGGCCGCCGAGTGCCAGCAGCATCCAGAACCCGGTGTTCTTGCCGCATTCGCGGCCGAGACAGACATTGTTCGCCATGACTTAGATCCCTTGATAGCGTACGCCGGTGTTCAGCCGCAGATCGCCGCGCACCTCGGTGGTGGCATAGGCCTTCACGGCCTTGGCGACATCGCTTTCCGGATTGTTCAGATCGCCGAAGACCATGGCCTTGTGGCCGGCCTTGTCGCAGGCCTCGACGCAAGCGGGGCTCTGGTCGCGGTCGACCCGCTGCACACAGAAGGTACAGGACTCGACGCAGCCTTTACCGCGCGGTACTTCGGGGTTCTGGTCGGTCAGGGGCTCGTGCACGAAGGAACGGGCCTTGTACGGGCAGGCCATCATGCAATAGCGGCAGCCGATGCAGATGTGGCGGTCGACCAGCACGATGCCGTCGGCCCGCTTGAACGACGCACCGGTCGGGCAGACGTCGACACAGGGCGGATGCTCGCAATGCTGGCACATCATCGGCAAGGTGTGCTGAGCACCGGTTTGCAGATTTTTGATGTCGACCTTGCGGATCCATTGGGAATCCTGCGGGCCGGTCTTGCCGGACAGGCCGTTCTCGGTATTGCAGGCGGTGACGCAGTCGGTGCAGCCGGTGGCGCACTTATTGGTGTCGACCAGCATGCCCCAACGAACTTTGTTGGTGACGGCCTCTTCGGCCGGCTTGGCCTGGGCGATGCCGTAGAGCATCACGCCAGGGGCGACGGCGCTGCCGGCCAGGGCCGCACTGGCGACCAGGAAGCTGCGGCGCTCGCCGTTTTCGAGATTCGATTCAGGACGCTTGGGCTCGTTCATTGCTTGGCGCCTCCGTTCTGGGGGTTGGGCATCAGCGGCGAGGCCTTCACTTCGGCTTGGGCATCAGCCTGGCCCGGTTGCTTGGCCATGGGTTTGGTCGCATGGCAATCCCAGCAGTCGAGTTTGACGCCGGCATAGCTGTGGCAAGCTGCGCAGAAGTCTTCCTTGGTCGCGGCGACGCTCCCGGTCTTCTCGCTGGCATGACATGCCACGCACTGCTTCAGGCTGTACTTGGTGGTGCGAATGCCTTGGTGCACCGTCTCGTCGCGATGATGCTTCAAGAGTTCCATGTGGTTACGGCGCATGAAATCGGTGTCTTCGACACACTTGTCACCCTTGCCGTGCTCCAACTTCGGCTTGTCCGCTCCCGCTGCCGCCTGAAAAGACGGGGCGGCCAGAACGGCCGCCGCGCCAATCAGGGCGGCGAGTCGGAGCCAGCTGCTCAGTCTCGCCATGCCTGTCATGCTCCTATTAGTCGCCCATGCCCATGACGATGTAGCCGGTCGGGCACACGTCGGCACAGATGTGGCAGCCGATGCACTTGGCGTAGTCGGTGTCGACGTAACGGCCGGTGGTGGGGTTGTCCTTCTTCTTGACCTTGAACACGGCGGTCTGCGGGCAGTAGATCACGCAGTTGTCGCACTCGAAGCACAGGCCGCAGGACATGCAGCGCTTGGCCTCGTCCACGGCTTGCTTTTCGTTCAGCTGGCCCAGACGGTCCTGGAAGTTGCCCAGGGCGCTGTCCTTGTCCAGGTGGATCACGTCGCGCTTGTTGCGCGGCGTGTTGGCGAAGTGGCCGAGGAACAGCTCGGTCGACGGGATCACGTAACGGCTGGAGCGGTCCTCGAAGTTGTGCAGCAGGTCCTTCTTGTCGGACGTGCCCCACTCCTGGCCGTGGTGCTCCTTGTAGTCGTGGCCGGTCTCGACCCAGCGGCGGACCATGTCCCAGTGGGCGACGTCGACCTTGGGTCGGCGATCCAGTTCCTCGCCGGCCAGGTAGGCCTCGATGCCGTCGACGCAGATGCGGGCGTGGCCGATGGCGGTGGTCAAGAGGTGCGGGCGGATCACGTCGCCGGCGACGAACACGTTCGCCTTGCCGGGGAAGCGGTAGTTCTTGTCGGTCTTGATCAGGCCGTTGTTGTTGTTGTAGGTCTCGAGGCCGGTGAAGTCGACGGCCTGGCCGATGGCGGACACGATCAGGGTGGCAGGGATGTCGCGCTCGCTGCCTTCCTTGATCTTCATTTCCTTGCCGACCATCTCGAAGTCGGCCACGCGCAGGGCGGTGGCGCGGCCATCGGCGCCCCTGACCACGGCGACCGGGGTGACGCCGCCGACGATCTCGATGCCCTCGGACTGGGCCTGCTCGATCTCGTGCTTGTTGGCGGCCATCTTGTCGACGGTGGCGCGGGAGATCAGTACCACCTCGACGCCCTGGCGGGCGGCGATGGTGGCGACGTCGTGGGCGACGTGGCCGGCCAGCACGTTCTCGGGCAGGTCTTTGTCGGAGATGTTGGTGACCTTGCCCAGGCGGCGGGCCACGGTGGCCACGTCGATCGAGGTGTCACCACCGCCGATGACCACGACCTTGTCGCCGACGTGCTGCAGGCGGCCTTCGTTGAAGGCGCGCAGGAAGGACATGGCGGTCACGCAGTTCGGGGCGTCGGCGCCGTCGACCGGCAGGGCGCGGCCGGCCTGGGCACCCAGGCCCATAATCACGGCGTCGAAGTCCTTCTCGATCTGCTCCATCGAGACGTCCTTGCCGACGCGGCAGTTCAGCTTGGTCTCGACGCCCAGGTCGAGGATGCGCTGGATCTCGCCGTCCAGCACCTCACGCGGGGTACGGAAGCCAGGGATGCCGTAGCGCATCATGCCGCCGAGTTCGGCGTGGTCGTCGAAGATGGTGCAGCCGTGGCCCTTCAGGCGCAGCTGATAGGCGGCAGCCAGGCCGGCGGGGCCGCCGCCGATGATGGCGACCTTCTTACCGGTCTCTTTCGCGGGCTTGGCGAAGGCCAGCTTGTTCTCCAGCGCCCAGTTGCCCAGGAAGTGCTCGACCGAGTTGATGCCGACGTTCTCTTCCACTTGGTTACGGTTGCAACCGGACTCGCACGGGGCGGGGCAGACGCGGCCCATCACGGCGGGGAAGGGGTTGGCCTCGGTCAGGCGACGCCAGGCGTATTCCTGCCAGGTCATGGTCGGCTTGCCGTCGGCGCCGACCGGCGGCTTCTCGATGCCGCGCACGATGTTCAGGTAGGAACGGATGTCCTCGCCGGCCGGGCAGGAACCCTGGCAAGGCGGCGTGGAGAGCATGTACTCGGGGCACTTGTGCGTCCAACCGGCCTGGAAAATGATTTCCTGCTTGTCGCCCCAGTCGGCTTCGGATTCGCCATCTTTGTACCGGCGCCAAGTCTGGCCTTCAGTCTTCTTTACGTCTTTGGAAGTGACCGACATCTTCGCTCTCCTATCGTCTAAATCTCGCGGTTAATCCGCATTAATCCAATTTGATGGCCGCGCTGACGAGCTGATGCACGCCGCCGACCATGCTGCGATCGAAACCGTAATAAGGCAGTACCTTGGTGAATTGCGCCTTGCAAATGGCGCAGATCGTGGCCATGAAGTTGACCTTCTCTTCCTGGACCACGTTGTTCAATGCATTCATCCGCGGGTAGGCGCCCTTGACCCGCACCTCGATCAGGTCGTCGGTCAAGAGACCGCCGCCGCCGCCGCAACAGAAGGTGCCTTCGCCGATGGTCTCGGCGGCCATGTCGTGGAAGTTGTTGGCCACGGCCTTGATGATGTTGCGCGGGATGGTGAATTGGCCGCCCGCCTCGTCGCCCATGCGCGAACCGCGGGCGACGTTGCAAGAGTCGTGGTAAGTGATGACCTTGTCGTCGTTGGCCGACGGGTCGAGCTTGATCGCGTTGTTCTGGATCAAGTCCCAGGTGTACTCGCAGATGTGCATCGGCTGCGGGTAACGGTGATCCAGTTGCTGCTGTAGTTCGATCGAGAACGGGTCTTTGCCGTCGAAGCCCAAGCCGGTCAGGGTGTTCCAGAAGCTGTAGGCGACGCGCCAGGCATGGCCGCACTCGCCGACGATGATGCGTTTGACGCCCAGTTCCAGCGCGGCATCGCGGATGCGCATGGCGACCTTGCGCATGGTCTCGTAGTTGCCGTTGAACAGGCCGAAGTTGCCGGCTTCGGACGCGTGCGAGGACAGGGTCCAAGACACGCCGGCGGCATGGAACACCTTGGCGTAGCCGATCAACGACTCGACGTGCGGCTCGGAGAAGAAATCGGCCGACGGCGTGACCAGCAGGATCTCGGCACCTTGCACGTCGAGCGGCATCTTCACCGGCACGCCGGTGTCGGCCTCGATGTCCTCTTCCAGGCCGGCCAAGGTGTCTTCCAGGGCCGGGCCAGGCAGGCCGAGGTTGTTGCCGATCTTCTGCACCTTGCCCAGGATCTCGTTCGAGTACTTCTGGCCCATGCCGACGTAGTTGAGAATCTCGCGGCCGGCCATGGTGACTTCGGCGGTGTCGATGCCGTAGGGGCAGTACACCGAGCAGCGACGGCACTCGGAACACTGATGGTAGTAGCTGTACCAGTCCGCCAGGGTCTCCTTGGTCAGGTCCTCGGCACCGACCAGCCACGGCGCGATCTTGCCGGGCAGGGTGAAGTAGCGGCGGTAGACCTTGCGCATCAGCTCCTGGCGGGCGACCGGCATGTTCTTCGGGTCGGCCGAGCCCAGGTAGTAATGGCACTTGTCGGTGCAGGCGCCGCAATGCACGCAGGCGTCCATAAACACGCGTAGGCTGCGGTATTTGCCGAGCAGGTCGCCCATCTTGAACAGGGCGCGCTCTTTCCAATCCTCGCCCAGCTCCCACGGGTAGCCCAGGAATTCCTGGGTCGGCTGGGGCGAGATGAAGGACTTGATGTGCGCCATCGAGCCTTCTTGGATCTTGGGGACTTCCAGGTGTTCTTTGAACTTCGGAATTTCGAATTCGGGGGCAGCCACGTTCGCTCCTTAACGCTTTATCTCAGTCGGCCGGTGTTTTTAACCGTTGTCCCGGTCCAGTGCAGCGGCCCACGGCGCGATGTGACGATGCTCGCGCGGGTTGTCTGTCTGGTTGCGGGTCGGGCTGAAGAAGATGCCGGGGGCATGCAACAGCTTGCTGATCGGGAAGATGATCATCAGCAGGGCCACCAGGGTCAGATGGACCAGCAGGATCGTGTCGGTCGGCAAGGGCTGGAAATCGAAGGTCATCAGGCCGAGCATGAAGGCCTTGAGGTTGACGATGTCGGTGTGGGCGACGAAGGACATCATCATACCGGACAGGCCGATGGCGATCAGCAGGGCCAGAATCAGGTGGTCGGACGGCGTGGAGATGTAACGCACGCGGTCGACCAGGAAGCGGCGCGCCCACAGGCCGGCCAAGCCGGCGACCATGGCGAAGCTGGCGTACTTGCCGAACGGCTGCACGAACTCGACCACGAACCACAGCGGCTCCTGGAAGTAGCGGACATGGCGGAACAGCACCAAGGCCAGGCCGACGTGGAACAGCCAGCCGAACACCCAGATCCACTTGTTGGACTTGAACAGGCTTTCGAACAGCACGACCTCGCGCGCCATGCGATAAGCGACGCCAGCGTTGGTGGTCGGCGCCGGCGTGGTCGGGATCTTGAGCGGGGCCGGGGTGCGGCTGTACTCATAAATACGGTAGGCGAGGCCAGCGATCAGAATCAGCGTGGCAACGTAAAACAGACCAATATAAAAAACGGTCAGAGAAGTCATGCGTTCCTCTTACCAACAGTCGAGAGTAGAGAGTTGAGAGCCGAGGCGCGCTGAGGTTCCAGCACGCGCTCTCGACTCTCGACTCTCGGCTATAAAGTTACAGCCGAGATGTCCGGCCCGGGCACAGCCCGGGCGCGGGCGCTTTAGATACAGCCGGTCGGCTTGGGCAGGCCAGCGATCTTACAAGCCTGCTTGGCCGGGCCGTACGGGAACAACTCGTACAGATACTTGTTGTTGCCCTTGTCCGGACCCAGCTTCTTGGCGATGGCTTTGGTCAGCACGCGGATAGCCGGAGCGATCTGGTACTCGTTGTAGTACTCACGCAGGAAGTTCACGACTTCCCAGTGGCTCTCGGTCATTTCGACCTTCTCTTCCTGGGCCAGGTAGGCGGCGACGTCTTCGTTCCAGTCGGCCAGGTTGGTCAGGTAGCCTTCCTCATCCACATCCACGTCTTTACCGGCGATATTCACGATGGCCATGCTCAAACTCCTTAATTAAAAATTACAACCAAGACTGGCAGTTGTTGTGTTCTGCAACCAGGTCGACAAACCCGTTGTAGTCCACAAGATTGACACCTTCCATGACGCGCCCGGCCACGCCGCGCGCTTCCATGTCAGGGGCAAGGGCGTAAACCTTCAGGTTGGCCATGGCCGCCTGAACTTTCGCCGAAACTGCACTGCCCTTGGTTGCCGCATACACGGCATCTTCGATCAGCAGTACAGCAGAACCTTTGGTCGCCAGGCGCAGGCAGGTATCTACCGCGTTCCGCTCCAAGGGCGACTTGTTGACGATATGTAGCATGTCGGTCTCTCCTTAGAAGCTGATGACGACGTCTTGCTCGGCCATCTTGTCGGCCATAGCAGCAGAGTCGAGTACCTGAACGTCGACCAGCAGGTCTTCCTCGCTCAGGCCGCGGGCCTCGAGGGAGTCCTTGTCCACGTAGAGCTTCTCGATGTCGTAGCCTTCAAGGGCACGGTAGGTGGGCGAGAAGTTCTTCTGATCGATGCCCTTGGTGTGTTGGCCCTTGACGATCTGGTAGACACCGTCGTCAACGAAGGCCAGGCTCACATCCTGGTCGAAGGCCGCGGAGATCAGCACGACCTCCAGGGATTCCAGCGCATAGATGGTGCCGTAGGGCGCCTTGCGGTTCAGGAACATGAACTTCTTGACTACACCTTCGGTTTCGTCATCCATATCAATTCCGCCAGTCACGTCACTCACAATACAACTCCTTAATCACCAAACGTCACGAGGCGGTCGTACTGGATGCCCGCTTCCACCAGCTGGCCGAGGCCAGAGATACGGAAGCCGGGGGCAAGCACCTCGTCCTTGATGCCGCGGCGCAGGCCGGCGGCGACGCAAACAACCAGATCAACATTGTGTTCTTCAGCCAGCTTGGACCAGCGAGCGACGATGTTGCGGTCGTCCTGCGGCGGCTCAGTCAGGCGGGTCGAGTTGTACACGCCGTCGTGATAGAAGAACACGCGGGGAACTTGATGACCCTTGTCGATGGCCGCTTTGGCGAATTGGTAGGCCGAATCAGTCGCCTGATGGTTGTACGGCCCTTCGTTAACCAAAATACCGAATTTCATTTAACTATCCCTAACTCCAATTATCCGAATGCATTCAAGCCCCCGGGCGTTGCCGCCCGGGATGTCTGAATTAGAAGCGGATGTGCGCCGAAGCGTTCAGGCTGGCGCGGGAACCACGCCAGTTGTCGATGTGGTACTTCGTGAACGGCAGGCCGGTCTTCTCGAAGAAGGCAGGCCAACCAATCCGGTCGATCCAGTCGTTCATGCGCTCCCACGGACGGCCGTCGGCCTTGTAGGTCGCCAGGATCTTCTTGACCACTTCACCCACTTCGGGCCAACGCGGGGCGTTGTTCGGCAGGCCGGAAGCGACCAGCTTGTGGAAGGTCGGACGGGAACGGGCGTTGGAGTTCTTGCCACCCACCCAGATCGCGATCTTGGAATGCTCGGGGTCGTTGATCTGCATCGGCGGGCAGGGCGGGAAGCAGGCGCCACAGCAGATACACTTCTTCTCGTCCACTTCCAGCGAGGGCTTGCCGTTCACCAGAGCGGGACGGATTGCGGCCACCGGGCAGCGGGCGACGACGGACGGACGCTCGCACACGTTGGCGACCAGATCGTGGTTGATCTTGGGCGGCTTGGTGTGCTGAACGATGATGGCGATGTCGGCCTGGCCGCCGCAGTTGATTTCGCAGCAGGAGGTGGACAGCTTGACCCGGTTGGGCATCTCACACTTGACGAAGTCGTCGTACAGCTCGTCCATCAGCGCCTTGACCACGCCGGAGGCGTCGGTGCCGGGGATGTCGCAGTGCAGCCAGCCCTGGGTGTGGGCGATCATGGACACCGAGTTGGCGGTGCCGCCGACGGGGAAGCCGTTGTCGCTCAGGGCTTTGATCAGCGGCTCGACCTTCTTCTCGTCGGTCACCATGTACTCGATGTTGGAACGGGCGGTGAAGCGCACGAAGCCATCGGCAAACTGGTCGGCCAGGTCGGCCAGCTTACGCACGGTGTAGTGGTCCATCTGACGCTGGGTACCGGCTTTCACGGTCCAGATCTGGTCGCCGTTCTCGGCGCGGTGATAGAGGACACCCGGCTTCGGATGGCTGTGGAAGGTCCACTTGCCATAGTTCTTCTTCATTACCGGGTGCATGTACGGCATCGGGTCCGGTGCGCCGGATTCGATGGTCTCATGAGTCCTTTCAGCCATGCTTCTCTCCAAACTTAGTGAGATCGGAAAATCTTTAATTGCCAAATGGGCCGACGCCGAAGCGTCAGCCCTTGGGGTACTAACTTATTAAGCGGCAGCCTGCTTGCGTTCGAACCACTTCTCGGCTTCCTCGTCCCAGCCGTCGGTACGGACGTAGGGGTTGGTACGGGGGTGGATGATCATCGAAGGATCGATTTCGATGTCCAGGCCCTCGAGGAAGTTGACCAGGCCGATACGCTCGATCATCTCGCCGGTACGCTCGTGCTCCAGGGCGTTCTCGGCGAAGAAGTCGAGGATGTTACGGGCCAGATCGTTCAGCTTCTCGAAGTCCTCGTCGGACTCCAGCTTCATGAACGGGATTACCACGGTACCCATGGAGGCGCCGATCTTCAGCACGCCCTTGCCGCCGACCAGGATGGTCACGCCCTTGTCCTTGCCGGGCAGCAGCGCGCCGGGCATGACGTTCAGGCAGTGCATGCAGCGCACGCAGTTGTGGTTGTCGATCTCGATGCAGTTGGCGTCGGACACGGCAACCTTGGTGATGCCTTCGCCGGCGGCCTTGCCGTCGTTCTTGGTCAGCTGGATCGCTTTGGTCGGGCAGTGGTTGACGACCATGTTGATCAGGTCTTCCATGCTGTGAGCGGCCATCCAGTCGCGGGCCAGCTTCTCGTCGGCACGGATGCTGTCGCGCCAGGTGCCGATGGTAGCCATGTCGGAACGCTGAATCGCGTTCATGCAGTCGTTCGGGCAGCCGGAGAACTTGAACTTGAATTTGTACGGCAGGGACGGACGGTGCATGTCGTCCAGGTTGTTGTTGATCACGGTGCGCAGGGCGCGGGCTTCGTCGAAGCAGGACATCTCGCAACGGGCGGCGCCGACGCAGGACATGGAGGTGCGCAGCGCGGGGCCGGCACCACCGAGGTCGAAGCCCATCTCGTTGAATTTGTCGAACGAGCGCTGGACGTCGTCGGTCTTGATGCCCTGGAACATGATGTCGCCGGACTGGCCGTGGAAGGCGATCAGGCCGGAACCACCGGTCTCCAACCAAGCGTCGCACATCTGGCGCAGCAGGTCGGAGGAGTAGTGCATGCCGGCGGGCGGCTGGATACGCAGGGTGTGGAACTCGGCCGCCTCGGGGAAGATGGGCTTGTGGTTCTCGTCTTTCAGTTCGGTGAAGCGGGGGATCACGCCGCCGCCGTAGCCGACCACGCCCACGGTGCCGCCCTTCCAGTAGCCGAAGCGGGTCTTGTAGGAGGTTTCCAGCTGACCCATCAGGTCAACCATCATGTCGTTGTCTTTGGCCAGGCGCTTCAAGCCGGTCACGAAGCTGGGCCACGGGCCTTTCTCGAGTTCGTCGAGATTCGGCGTATCGATCATTTTCTTAGCCATCTGAGTTTCTCCT
>JAJZTS010000049.1 GCA_021848725.1 Pseudomonadota bacterium | reverse complement strand
ATCTTGGGGTTCTGTTCTTTCAGGTACATGGAACAGCCCATGATGGTGCCGGTGGTGCCCATGCTGGAGACGAAATGGGTGATGCGGCCCTCGGTGTCGCGCCAGATCTCGGGGCCGGTGCCCTCGTAGTGGGCGATGGGGTTGTCCGGGTTGGAGAACTGGTCGAGCATGACGCCGCGGCCCTCGGCCACCATCCGGTCGGCCAGGTCGCGCGCCGCCTCCATGCCGCCCGCCTTCGGCGTCAGCGCGATCTCGGCGCCGTAGGCGCGCATGGTCTGCCGCCGTTCGATCGACAGGTGCTCGGGCATGATCAGCACCATCTTGTAGCCGCGGATTGCGGCGGCCATGGCCAGGGCGATGCCGGTGTTGCCGCTGGTCGCCTCGATCAGGGTGTCGCCCGGCTTGATCGTGCCGCGCGCCTCGGCCTTCATGATCATGGACAGGGCGGGCCTGTCTTTCACCGAGCCGGCCGGGTTGTTGCCCTCCAATTTCACCAGCACGATATTCGAGGTTTCGCCCGGCAGCTTCTTCAAGCGCACCAACGGGGTGTTGCCGACGAATTCCTCGATAGTCTTATACATGGCTCTCAGTCTTGCCCAAAAAGGTCGCGGCTATATATCTTGCCGACCACGTCGCGAATCTCGTCGGTGATGCGGTTGGCGACGATGACGTCGGACTGGCGCTTGAATTCGGCCAGGTCGTTGACCACGCGCGAGTGATAGAACTCGGCCTCGTGCAGCACCGGCTCGTAGACGATGACCTCGATGCCCTTGGCCTTGATCCGCTTCATGATGCCCTGGATGCTGGAGGCGCGGAAGTTGTCCGAGCCGGCCTTCATGATCAGCCGGTAGACGCCGACCACCCTGGGGTTCTTGTGGATGATGGAATCGGCGATGAAGTCCTTGCGCGTGGTGTTGGCCTCGACGATGGCGTGGATCAGGTTCTGCGGCACGTCGCGGTAGTTGGCCAGCAGTTGCTTGGTGTCCTTGGGCAGGCAGTAGCCGCCGTAGCCGAAGGACGGATTGTTGTAGTGGCTGCCGATGCGCGGGTCGAGGCAGACGCCGTCGATGATCTGCTTGGTGTCCAGACCATGGGTGGCGGCATAGGTGTCGAGCTCGTTGAAGAAGGCGACGCGCATGGCGAGGTAGGTGTTGGCGAACAGCTTGATCGCCTCGGCCTCGGTACTGTCGGTGAACAGCACGGCAATATCCGGCTTCAGGGCACCCTGCTTGAGCAGCTGGGCGAAGGTTTCCGCCCGGGCCGAGCGCTCACCGACGACGATGCGCGAGGGATAGAGGTTGTCGTGCAGGGCGCGGCCCTCGCGCAGGAACTCGGGCGAGAACAGGATGTGGTCGCACTTGAACTGCTGCTTGACCTTGGCCGTGTAGCCGACCGGCACGGTCGACTTGATCACCATCGTCGCCTGCGGGTTGATCGCCAGCACGTCCTGGATCACGGCCTCGACCGAACTGGTATTGAAGTAGTTGGTCTCGGGGTCGTAGTCGGTCGGCGTGGCGATGACGACGAAATCGGCGCCCGCGTAGGCCTCGCGCTTGTCCAGCGTAGCGCGGAAGTTGAGCGGCTGGTGCCGGAGATAGTCCTCGATCTCGGCATCGACGATGGGCGATTCCTTGCGGTTCAGCAGCGCCACCTTGTCGGCTACGATGTCGAGCGCGACCACCTCGTTGTGTTGCGCCAACAGGATGGCGTTGGACAGGCCGACGTAGCCGGTGCCGGCGATGGCGATCTTCATTAAACATTCACTCCAGAAATCTCAGTAGCAATCTCAGCGGTAATCGCGCTGAGCACCGCAACCGGGTCGGCCGCCTGGGTGATCGGCCGGCCGATCACCAGATAATCGGCGCCGGCCCGCATCGCGCTGGCCGGGGTCATGATCCGGCTCTGGTCGTCGCTGCCGCTGCCGGCCGGGCGGATGCCCGGCGTCACCAGCAGGAAGTCGCGGCCCAGATCGCCGCGCAGCATGGCCGCCTCTTGCGCCGAACAGACCACGCCGTCGAGGCCGGCCTCCTGGGTCAAACGGGCCAGGCGGCTGACCTGATCGCGTGGCGAGGTTTGGATGCCGATGCCATGCAGCTGCTCGGCATCCATGCTGGTCAGCACCGTCACCGCGATCAGCTTGGGCCGCTTGGCCAGGCCTTCCAGCGCCTCGCGCGCGGCGGCCATCATCTTCAGCCCGCCCGAGGCATGCACGTTGGTCAGCCACACCCCGAGCGCGGCCGCCGTCTTGCAGGCCTGGGCCACGGTGTTGGGGATGTCGTGGAATTTCAGGTCGAGGAAGACATCGAAGCCGCGGCCGACCAGTTGCTCGACCAGGCGCGGGCCTTCGGCGACGAACAGCTCCTTGCCGACCTTGAGCTTGCACGAGCCAGGCTCGACCCGTGCGGCAAATTCCAGCGCCGGCTGGGCGGCGGCGTAATCCAGCGCGACGATGACGCGCGGCTCAGTGTTCATGCTCGATCCTCTCCGGCGGGATGCTGTCCCAGGCCGCGCAGGCCGGACACTGCCAGAAGAACTGGCGCGCCTTGAAACCGCAACGGCCGCATTGATAGTGCATGGTGCGGCCGACCTGGCGATGCACCAGGTCCTGTGCCAGACGCGTCTCCAGATCGCCCGGCTCGCTCTCGGCGCTGCGCGCCTGAAGGTAGTCGTCCAGCACGCGCAGGCTAGGCATGCGCTTCAAGGCCTCGGCCGCGACGGCCCGCGCCTCGCTCCAGCCGCGGCTCTCGACCAGGATGCCGAACACGATATGGAACAGGTCGGCGCTCGGATGCCGTTCTAAATAGGCCTGGAGCAAATTCAAGCCATCGTCGGCCCGGCCGCTGCGCTTATAGGCCTGGAACAGGCGCGAGGCCACCACGGGTAGATAGGCCGGGTTCTGCGCCTCGACCTGGCGCCAGGCCTCGATCGCTGCCATATCGTTGCCGGCCGCCGCTTCCAGATCGCCCAACTGCATAGCCGCGCGTACCGATTTGCGGTGCTTGGCCAGGGCTGCCTGCAGATGGTCGCGCGCGGCGGCGGCATCCTGGCGCAAGCCGGCATTCAAGGCCAGCTCGCAGTAGTAATGGGCGGTCTCCGCATTCTGCGCGGGCAGTCCCGTGCGCTCCAGCTCCTCGGCCATCGCAATGGCCTGCTCCCATTCTTTTTCCAGGACGTAGATCTCGAGCAGATTGCGCTTCGCATCGAGGCCATGCGCACCAGCCTGCAAGCGCTTGAAGATGTCCTCGGCGCGATCAAGCAGACCGGCCTTCATGTAATCCAGACCCAGCTCATACAGCGCACGCAGGTTCTGCTCCTGATTCAGGTCAGCCCGGTCGACCAGGTTCTGGTGCATGCGGATGGCGCGGTCGATCTCGCCCCGTTTGCGGAATAGGGCACCCAAGGCATAGTGCAGTTCAAGGGTATCGGCATTGACCTTGGCCACCTCGACGAAGGCCTCGATCGCCCGGTCGGGCTGCTCATTGAGCAGATAGTTGAGGCCTTGAAAGTAAGAGGCCGGCACCGCGCGCGACTCGCGCAGCAAATGCCGAATGTCGACCCGGGCCGCTGCCCAACCCAATGCGAAAAACAGCGGCAAAACCAGGAGGTGCCAGGCCTCGAGTTCCATCTTTTTGCTATTCCTTATTTATCCGTAGGCTGCTGTGCCTTGCGAAGCGCCGCCAACTCCCTGCCTTGGCGCCAACGTTGGCCCACGCCGATCAGCAGTCCGAGCAGCAGGCCGACCGCAAAAAACACAAACAGCACCAAGACCAGCGGCGCGCGCCACCCCGTGCCGAGAAAGTAGCGCAGGACCACCGTCTCGCTGTTCATCGCCGCAAAGCTCAGAAGCAGCAAAAACAAGATGATCTTTATGGCCAGATTGAGGTAGCGCATGCGTCACATTGTAGCGGTTTGCCATGGACAAAAAAAAGCGGCGTCGCATGAACGACGCCGCTTTCCGGTTTGACTACACACCTCAGGGTTGCTTGTAATCGACCCGGTCGCGCAATTCCTTGCCGGCCTTGAAATGGGGCACGTATTTACCTGCCACTTGCACCTTTTCACCGGTCTTGGGATTGCGTCCGAGACGCGGCGGCCGGTAGTTCAAGCTGAAGCTACCGAAACCGCGAATCTCGATGCGCTCGCCGGCCACCAGGCAGTCGACCATCGCATCGATAATCGCCTTGACCGCCAGCTCGGCGTCCGTCGCCACCAGATGGGGATGACGATCCGCCAGCCGGGAGATCAACTCCGACTTGGTCATAACAGCACCCTGAATCAAGACTCGCTGTTCTTGTTGTCGAGCTTAGCCTTCAGCAGGGCACCCAAGTTGGTGGTGCCGGTGCTGGCCGCTTGCTCGCTCGCCATGCGCGACAGCGCATCGGCTTGATCGGCAGCGTCCTTGGCCTTGATCGAGAGGTTGATCTGACGGTTCTTGCGATCGACGTTGATGATCATCACTTCGACCGAATCACCTTCCTTCATGTGGGTGCGGATGTCCTCGACACGGTCACGCGAAACCTCGGAGGCACGCAGATAGCCTTCGACATCGTCGGCCAACTGAATCACGGCGCCCTTGGCATCCATGGACTTCACGCTGCCGTTGACGATGCTGCCCTTGTCATGAGTGGACATGTAGGAGTTGAACGGGTCGCCCTCGAGCTGCTTGACGCCCAGGGAGATGCGCTCTTTCTCGACATCGATGGCCAGCACCACGGCTTCGACTTCCTCGCCCTTCTTGTAGTCGCGCAGGGCCTCTTCGCCGGTCTTGTTCCAAGACAGGTCGGACAGGTGGACCAGGCCGTCGATCCCGCCGGGCAGGCCGATGAACACGCCGAAGTCGGTGATCGACTTGATCTGACCGGAGACCTTGTCGCCCTTCTTGTGATTCATGGAGAAGTCTTCCCACGGGTTGGCCTTGCACTGCTTCATGCCCAGGGAGATACGGCGGCGATCTTCGTCGATCTCCAGCACCATGACTTCGACCTCGTCGCCCAGGGCCACGACCTTGGACGGGTTGACGTTCTTGTTGGTCCAATCCATCTCGGACACGTGGACCAGGCCCTCGATGCCCGGCTCGATCTCGACGAACGCACCGTACTCGGTGAGGTTGGCGACCTTGCCGAACATGCGGGTGCCGGTGGGGTAACGACGGGACAGGCCCACCCACGGGTCTTCGCCCAACTGTTTCATGCCCAGGGAAACGCGGTTCTTCTCCTGGTCGAACTTCAGCACCACGGCGGTGACCTCGTCACCGACGTTGACCACCTCGGACGGATGCTTGACCCGGCGCCAGGCCAGATCGGTGATGTGCAGCAGGCCGTCGATGCCACCCAGGTCGACGAACGCGCCGTACTCGGTGATGTTCTTGACGATGCCCTTGACCGTGGCACCCTCTTTCAGGTTCTCCAGCAGGGCCTGACGCTCGGCGCCCATGCTCTGCTCCAACACGGCCTTGCGCGACACCACGACGTTGTTGCGCTTGCGGTCGAGCTTGATGACCTTGAAGTCGCCCTCTTTGCCCTCGTACGGGCTGGTGTCCTTGACCGGACGGACATCGACCAGGGAACCCGGCAAGAAGGCGCGGATGCCATTGCACATGACGGTGAGACCGCCCTTGACCTTGCCCTGGATCAGGCCCTTGACCACGCGGCCTTCCTGCATGGCGGACTCGAGGTCCAGCCAGGCGGCCAGGCGCTTGGCGCGGTCGCGCGACAACTTGGTCGAACCATAGCCGTCTTCCAGCGACTCGATGGCGACGGGCACGAAATCGCCGATGTTGACTTCCAACTCGCCGCGGTCGCTCTTGAATTCCTCGACGGGGATCAGGCTCTCGGACTTGAGGCCGGCGTTGACGGTGACGAAGTTGTCGTCGATGCCCACCACTTCGGCGGTGATGACCTCGCCGATGCGCATTTCCTGGCGGGAGATGCTCTCTTCGAACAGGGCGGCAAAACTTTCGATGGGGGCTTGGGTTGGCGTTGCAATGGCAGTAGACATGGAAAGAACCTAAACGAAATAACCGTGTTGCCACGGGTCAAATTAAAAACAAAACCCGAAGGTCCGGGATGTACTCCCGTTGGGCCTTCGGGACCTAATTGGCTATGGCCAGCGCGATGCGCCTTAACGTTCGCTCACGCTTGCCCTAAAGGGCATAAAAGCCTTCACCGAAACTACGTTTTGCCCTGCGCCTGGCTGAACAGATCGAATACTCGTTGCACGACCGCTGCGATGGTCATGCCGGTGGTGTCGATCAATACCGCGTCCGGCGCGTGCTGCATGGGCGCTGCAGTGCGGGCGGCATCGCGCGCATCCCGTTCCTGCAAATCCTGCAAAATCCGCGAAAGGTTAGCACTTAATCCTTTTTCAATCAACTGTTTATAGCGGCGATTGGCCCGCTCTTCGGCACTGGCAGTGAGGAACACCTTGACCCGCGCATCCGGGAACACGACGGTGCCCATATCGCGGCCGTCGGCGGCCAAGCCCGGGGCCTGACGGAAGGCGCGCTGGCGGGCCAGCAGCGCCTCGCGCAAGCGGGGTAGCACGGCAATGGTCGAAGCGGCGCGGCCGGCCTCCTCGGTACGGATGGCATCGCCGACCGGCCGGCCGTCGAGGTAGACCTCGGCCCCGTCGAAACGCAGGTCGAGCCGGCCGGCCAGCTCGACCAAGGCCGGCTCGTCGGCCAAGTCGATCTTTTGCTTCAGCGCGGCATAGGCGGTCACTCGGTAAATCGCGCCGCTGTCGAGGTAGTGGAAACCCAGGCGCTGGGCGACGATGGCGGCGATGGTGCCCTTGCCCGAGGCGGACGGGCCATCGATGGCGATGACGGGAATGGACATACGAAGCTTCCGAAAGATTCAGGCGGCGACCGCGGCCAGGGCATCCCAATAGCCGGGGAAGGTCTTGTTCACGCACTTGGGATCGTTGATGCGGATCGGCACGCCGGCGATGCTGACCAGCGAGAAACACATGGCCATGCGGTGGTCGTCGTAGGTGTCGATCGCGGCATTCTCGATCAGCTTGGCCGGCGGCGTGATCCGAATGTAATCGGCCCCCTCTTCCACCGTCGCGCCGAGCTTGCGCAGCTCGGTGGCCATCGCGGCGATGCGGTCGGTCTCCTTCACCCGCCAGGAGGCGATGTTGCTCAGCGTCGTGGTGCCGTCGGCGAACAGGGCCAGGATGGCCAGGGTCATCGCGGCATCCGGGATGTGGTTGCAGTCGAGCTCGATGGCATGCAGCTTGTCGGCACAGCCCAAGCGGCACTCGACCCAGTTCGGGCCGAAGCCGATCTCCGCGCCCATGCGCGCCAGCGCCTCGGCGAAACGGACATCGCCCTGGATGCTGTTGCGCCCCACGCCCTCGACCCGCACCGGGCCGTGGCCGATGGCGCCGGCCGCGAGGAAATACGAGGCGGACGAGGCATCGCCCTCGACCTCGATGCTACCGGGGCTCTTATAGCTCGCCACCGGCACGATGAAGCGCTGCCAGCCTTCGCGTGTCACCTGAATGCCGAAGCGCTTCATCAGGTTCAAGGTGATCTCGACATAGGGCTTGGAGATCAGCTCGCCCTCGACCTCGACCACCACCTCGCGCCCGAGCAGCGGCGCCGACAGCAGCAGGCCGGTCAGATACTGGCTGGAGACGTTGCCGCGCACCTTGACCACATTGCCCGGCGTCGCCGACACCGGCCGAATCTCCAGGGGCGGAAAACCGGTGCTGCCGAGATAACGAATATCGGCGCCGAGATGGCGCAAGGCGTCGACCAGATCGCCGATCGGCCGCTCGTGCATGCGCGGCACACCGGTCAGGGTGTAATGGCCGTCGGCCAAGGCGCAAGCGGCGGTCAGGCTGCGAAAGGCGGTACCGGCATTGCCGAGGAAGAGATCGGCCTCCTTGTTCGGGAACACACCGCCGACGCCCTCGACCCGGTAATCGTCGCTGTTCGGCTGCCGGGTCCAGTTCACGCCCAAGCGCTTCAAGGCCTCGAGCATGACCTGGGTGTCGTCGGAATCGAGCAAGGCCTTCACCTCGGTCGTGCCCTGGGCCAGGGCCGCGAGCAGCAGCACGCGATTGGAGATGCTCTTCGAGCCGGGCAGCTTAACCGTGCCGCGAGCGCCGCGCGCGGCGGCGAGGTCGAGAAATTCAGTCATGGCGAAAACATTTCAATTCTAAGTTTCGTCACTCCCGCGAAAGCGGGAGTCCACTTCTTGTGATGCCGTACTGGATTCCCGCTTTCGCGGGAATGACGGCTGAGGTGCATTGTGAGCCCAATTGTTTCGGGCCTGGCTCGCGCGCTGGAAGATGGCCTCCAACCCGGCCGCGTCGCCGCGGGCGAGCAAGCCGCGAATCTGTTCCAGTTCGGCGATGTAGGCCTCGAGTTCGGCCAGCACGGCCTCGCGGTTGGCCAGGGCGATGTCGCGCCACATCTCGGGGTGGCTGCCGGCGATGCGAGTGAAATCGCGAAAGCCGCTGCCGGCATAACGAAAATAGGTATCGGCCTCGCTGCGCCCAGCCAGATCGTCGACCAAGGCAAAGGCGGCCAGGTGCGGCAGGTGACTCACCGCGGCGAAGATGCGGTCGTGCGCCTCGGGGTTCATCTGCGCCACGCCGGCACCGCAGGCCTGCCATAGCGCCGCCACGCGCTCGACCATGGCGGCCGCATTCTCCGCCAGCGGCGTGAGCACGACCTGGCGGCCTCGATAGAGATCGGCCCGCGCCGCCGTCACGCCGCTGTTCTCGGCGCCGGCGATGGGATGGCCCGGCACGAATTGTTTGAATTTTTCCGCCAGTCCGGCCTTGGCCGCGGCCACCACGTCCTGCTTGGTGCTACCGGCATCGGTGACGATGCAATCGGACGACAGATGCGGCGCGATCTCGCGCAACAGCGCCGGCATCGCACCGACCGGCAGCGCCAGCAGCACCAAGTCGGCGCCGCGCACCGCCGATGCAGCAGAATCGGCGATCTCGTCGATCACGCCCCGCTCCAGCGCCGTGCGCAGATTGGCCTGGCTGCGGCCGACACCGACGATGTGGCGCACCTGCCCGGCCTGGCGCAGGGCCAAGGCGAACGAGCCGCCGATCAGGCCGACGCCGACGATGACCAGGCGTTCGATCACGGGTTCAATACCTCTTGCAGCGCCGCCAGGCAGCGCGCGTTCTGCTCGGGCAGGCCGATGGAGATGCGCAGGTATTCCGGCATGCCGTAATTGACCACGGGGCGCACGATCACGCCCTTTTTCAGCAGCCCCTGGAACACCTTGCCGGCCTCGCCGACCTTGACCGCGAGGAAATTGCCCCAGGACGGGATGTAGTCCAGGCCCAGGTGCTGGAAGCCTGCGATGAACTGGGCCATACCGGCATCGTTCATCCGCTTCGATTCGGCCAGGAAGGCGTGATCGTCGAGCGCGGCGGCGGCGGCCTTCAGGGCCAGGCTGTTGACGTTGAACGGCTGGCGCACACGATTCAGCAAATCGGCCACCTCGGGCCGGGCCAAGGCAAAGCCGACGCGCAGACCGGCCAGGCCATAGGCCTTGGAGAAGGTGCGACTGACCAAGAGGTTAGGAAATTCCTGGAGCCACGCGACCGAGGGCGTGAGCTTGTCTTCCGGCAGGAACTCGACATAGGCCTCGTCCAGCACCACCAACACCTCGGGCGAGACCTTCCCGAGGAAGCCGTGCAACTCCTCGGCGCCCAGCAAGGTGCCGGTCGGGTTGTTCGGGTTGGCGATGAACACGATGCGGGTGTCGGGCCGGATCGCCGCCAGCATTGCACCGAGATCATGGCCGTAATTCTTGGCCTTGGCCTCGATACCGGTAGCGCCGATGGCCTGGGTGACCAGCGGGTAGACGGCGAAGGCGTGCTGGGCATAGACCGCGCTGCTAGCCGGCGTGAGCAAGGCGCGCGCGGCCAGTTCGAGCACATCGTTGGAGCCGTTGCCGAGCACGATCTGATCGAGGCCGACGTCGTACTTGCGGGCGATCGCGCTCTTCAACTCGAAGCCGTTGCCGTCCGGATAGAGCGCCAGTTCGTCGAGGCAGCCGGCGATGGCGGCGCGGGCCTTGGGCGATACGCCGAGCGGATTCTCGTTGGAGGCGAGCTTGACGATGTCGCGCTCGTCGAGGCCCATCTCGCGGGCGAGTTCGGAGATCGGCTTGCCCGGCTGATAGGGGGCAATGGCGCGGATGTGGTCGGGTGTGATCATAAGTGGAGAAATAGTTTAGACGGCAACCGGATAGGAACCGAGCACCTTGAACAGCGTGGCGTTGCCCTGCACCTTGGCCAGCGCGGCGGCGACCCGCTCATCGCTGCGATGGCCGTCGATGTCGATGAAGAAGACATATTCCCAGGCGCCGCTCCGGGCCGGGCGCGACTCCAGGCGATTGAGGCCGATGCCCATGGCCGAGAACGGCGAGATCAGGTCGAGCAGCGCGCCCGGCCGGTTCTGCGCCGACAGCACCAGCGAGGTTTTGTCCCGCCCGGAGGCGCCGGCATCCTCGCGGCCGAGCACCAGGAAGCGCGTGGTGTTGGTCGGTTCGTCCTCGATGTCGCGCATCACGATATGCAGGCCATGGCGCTCGGCCGCGACCTCGCCGGCCACCGCGGCGGCCTTGGGGTCTTGCGCCGCCAGGCGGGCAGCCTCGGCATTGCTGACCACCGGGATGCGTTCCGCCTTGGGCAGATGACGGTTCAACCACTCATGGCATTGGGCCAGGGACTGGGCGTGGGAATACACGCGCTCGATGCCGTCCAGGCCGTCGACCCCGCCTTGCGCATCGACCCGGCGCATGAGTTGCTGGCGCACGCGCAGCATCACCTCGCCGCAGACCTTGAGCGGGGTCTGCATGAGCAGGTCGAGGGTGCGGCTGACCGCACCCTCGGTCGAGTTTTCCACCGGCACCACGCCATAGCCGGCCTCGCCGCGCTCGACCTGGCGGAATACCTCGTCGATCGACTCGGCCGGCAGGCGCTCGACGGCGTGACCGAACTGTTTGATCGCGGCGGCCTCGGAGAAGGTGCCCTCGGGGCCGAGAAAGGCCACGGTCAGGCTGCTCTCCAGCGCGCGGCAGGCCGACATCACTTCCTGGAACAAGAGACGCACCGCCTCGTCCGGCAAGGGACCGGCGTTGGCCTCGGTCAGCCGGCGCAGCACCTGGGCCTCGCGCTCGGGTCGATAGATCAGCGAACCGCCCTTCACATGGCCGACGGACTGGGCCAACCTGGCCCGCTCATTGAGCAGCTTCAGCAGTTGCTCGTCCAGGGCGTCGATCTGCGCCCGCAGTTGTTCGAGTTGTTTCTCCATTCAGCTCATACCGCCGGCAGATAACGCACTTTGAGCACGCCTTCGATGCTCAACAGACTCTTCAATGCCGCATCCGACACCGCGCTATCGACATCGACCAGGGTAAAGGCCAGATCGCCCTTGGACTTGTTCAGCATGTTGTGGATGTTGATCCCGGCCCCGGCCAGCGCGGTGGAAATCTGGCCCAGCATATTGGGCACGTTGGCGTTGGCGATGGCCAAGCGCCACTGCGACTCGCGCGGCATGGCGATGTTGGGGAAGTTGACCGAATTCAGGATGTTGCCGTTCTCCAGGTAGTCGGCCAGCTGTTCGGCCACCATCATCGCGCAATTCTCCTCGGCCTCCTCGGTCGAGGCGCCCAGGTGCGGCAAGGCGACGAAGCGCGGGTGCGGCTTCAACAGATTGCTCGGAAAATCGCAGACGTAGGCATGCAGCCGGCCTTCGTTCAGGCCGTCGAGCACGGCCGGCTCGTTGACGATGCCGTCGCGGGCAAAGTTGAGCAGCACCGCGCCCTTGCGCATCAACTTGATCCGCTCGGCGTCAATCAGGTCCTTGGTCGCCGGCAGGAAGGGCACGTGCAGGCTGATGAAATCGGCGTGCTTGACCACCTCTTCGACGCTGGCCGCCTTCTTCACCTGCGCCGGCAGGCGCCAGGCGGCCTCGACCGTGATCTCGGGGTCGTAGCCGATCACGTTCATGCCCAGACGGATAGCGGCATCGGCCACCAGCGAACCGATGGCGCCCAGGCCGATCACGCCCAGGCTGCGGCCGGGCAACTCGTTGCCGACAAAATGCTTCTTGCCCGCCTCGACCTGCTTGTGCAGCGCTTCGTCGTCGCCCGCCAGGCCGTCGACGAAGCGCAAGGCCGGCACCAGGTTGCGCGCACCGATCAGCATGCCAGCGATCACCAGTTCCTTGACCGCATTGGCATTGGCCCCCGGCGCATTGAACACCACCACGCCACGCTCCGACATCTGCTTGACCGGGATGTTGTTGGTGCCGGCGCCGGCCCGGCCGATCGCCAGCACCGAGTCCGGGATCGCCATCTCGTGCATGTTCTGCGAGCGGACCAGGATGCCGTCCGGCTCGGCCACGTCGTTGCCGACGACATAGCCCTCGGGCAATCGGGCCAGGCCCTTCTTGGAAATGGCGTTAAGGGTGAGAACCTTAGCCATGGCTCTTTTCGAAGCTCTTCATGTACTCGGCCAGCAACTGCACGCCTTCGATCGGCATGGCGTTGTAGATCGAGGCACGCATGCCGCCGACCGAACGGTGGCCCTTGAGCTGCAGCAGGCCATGCGCCTTGGCGCCCTTGAGGAACGCCTCGTCGAGGCCGGCATCCTTCAGGGTGAACGGCACGTTCATCAGCGAGCGGTTGTCCCTGGCCGTCGGGCAGTGATAGAAACCGCTGGCATCGAGACAGTCGTAGAGCACAGCGGCCTTGGCCCGGTTGTGCTGCTCCATCGCCTTCAGGCCGCCCTTGTCCTTCAGCCACTTGAACACCAGACCGGCCATGTAGATGCCGTAAGTCGGCGGCGTGTTGTACATCGACTCGTTGTCGGCATGGATCTTGTAGTCGAACATGGTCGGCGTGCCGGCCACGGTTTCGCCGATCAGATCCTCGCGCACGATGACGATGGTCAGGCCGGCCGGGCCGATGTTCTTCTGCGCACCGGCATAGATCAGGCCGAACTTCGACACCTCCATCGGCCTTGACAGGATGTTGGACGACATGTCGGCGACCAAGGGCACATTACCGGTCTCCGGGGTCCAAAAGATCTCGACGCCGCCGATGGTCTCGTTCGGCGTGTAATGGACGTAGGCCGCGTCCTGGTCCAGCTTCCATTGGTCCTGAGTCGGCGCGTAGCTGAAGTTCTTGTCTTCGCTGGACGCGACCACGTTGACTGCGCCGTATTTCTTGGCCTCTTTGATCGCTTTCTTCGACCATTCGCCGGTGTTCAGGTAGTCAGCGGATTTTTTGCCGCGCAGCAGGTTCATCGGCACCATGGCGAACTGGCTCGATGCGCCGCCTTGCAGGAACAGCACCTTGTAGTTGGCGGGAATGGCCATCAACTCGCGCAGGTCGGCCTCGGCCTGGGCGGCGATGCCCATGAACTCCTTGCCGCGATGACTCATCTCCATCACCGACATGCCACAGCCCTGCCAGTTGACCAGCTCTTCCTGGGCCTGTTCCAGCACTTCACGGGGCAGCACGGCAGGGCCGGCGCTGAAGTTGTAGATACGTTCCATAGTGCGCTTTCTTCCTGGTTCGGTTAGTGGCTTAGTAAGGGGCGCGCCGGCCACGGGCAGGCGCTTGCTCGGTGGCCTGCACGACTTCAAGCTGGGCCAGTTTCTTCGGATCGGTTTCACCGTTGACGTTGATAATGGCCAGCTTGCCTTGGCCTTGCTTCAAGTCGTCGCGGAAGTCGTAGACTGCGCCGATGATGGTCAGCTCGCCGCTGATCACCTTCTCCTCGAACTTGCCCATCGCATATTTGACTTGGTTGTGCACGTTCAATACGACGCTGCTGATGCCGCCTTCGCCCTTCGGAATCTGGATGCTGCTCAGCTCATTCTTGATCGGCCCGGATTCCTGGCTGAAGTCTTCCGAGGCCGCCTTGATCGCACCGCACGCCGAATGGCCGACGATCAGCAACACCGGCGTATGCAGATGGTTGACGCCATACTCGACCGAGCCTTCAGCCGTGCTGATTTGGTTGCCGATATTACGCACCACGAACAGATCGTTGTCGGGCGAGGCATCGAACGCATGGGCATGAACGCGGGAATCGGCGCAGCTAATCACCGTCGCCCGCGGATGCTGGCCATCGACGAAGAGCTTGAAGTAGTTGGCCTTGTGCGTGCGCATGAAGGTGCGGTTGTCTTGGCCGATGTTCTGCATCATGGCCTTCGTATCCGCATTGAGATGCTTGGGCCCCAGGTTGGCTGCATATTCGCGCAGCACTTCCTTGACCATCGCACGAATGCGCTCATTGTCGGCTTCGGCTTTGCCTGGCGTGTCGGCCGCCCAGGCCTGCGCCGCCAGCAGCAACAATACGGCCAATATCCCCTTCTTCATGCGCTCCCCTTTCCGGCCAACGGCCCTAGCCGCAAGAAAGGGCATTTTAACCAAAACCCGTGTGCCGCGCCTGCTGCGGTTCAGTCTTTACCGGAACGCCAAATGGCGAAGAGAATCCAGACACTGTTGGCAAAGGCGAGAAAGAAGCCCAGTTGACCAAGAAAACTCAGGCTGGCCGGGGCATTGGGCACGGTCATGATGATGCTCGAACCGATCACCAGCGAGGCGGTCAGGATACCCATGGTCAAGCGGTTGGCCGCGTGGTTGAGCTGGTGGCCGAAATGATCCAGCCGCTTGAGGTCGAAATCGACCCGGAAATGGCCGCGCCGGGCCTT
>JAJZTS010000048.1:2248-15186 GCA_021848725.1 Pseudomonadota bacterium | reverse complement strand
GTTGCGGGTTAAATCAAACGACTAGGCTAAGTATGTAGAACTGACTGTAGAGGGCTTGCGGACGCGGGTTCGATCCCCGCCGCCTCCACCAAACCAAAATGCCACCCTAGCGGTGGCATTTTTTTTGTGTGGCTGGTGCCGGAGCGGAGCCGCCGTGGCGGCCCACCGGCATTTTGGCTAACTGAAATCAGGGACAATCGGTCTTCGTTAGCGTACGTGTTCGATAATCCGTCGTCGTGGCCATCGACTGGCGATCGTATTTGTTCCTGATCATCTCGACACTGCCGGCAAAGCTGACCGGATCGATCGTTACCCTGGCGATGGCCGTCTTGAAATTGCTGCTTGTCGATTTGGACCCGCTAAAGCTGCCAACCAAGGAACCGTCACTGGTAACCTCGACGGCGCCTGAAATTGCATAGTGAGCGCCATCGGCATCGCCATCGTCGAATATGCCTGTGTAGGTGAAGTGCGTTGGCGCAGTCTGCGTAACCGAGAATCGCAGCAAGGTCTTCTGCTCAGTCAGCCAGCACACTTGGGCGATTTCTTCGGCTGCGGCGAGCTTGAACCACAGCGAACTAAGAACTAACAGCATGCATGACGCGGATACCTTGGCAAAAGTCTTCATAACACCCTCCTTGAGAATAGGCACGAAGAGTCATTGTAGTCGGCGGACGCGAGCCCGAAGGGCCGAGGTTTGCGGGCGGCGACCGCAATCCGGGCAAGCCCACCGTCTGCACTGAAGGTAAAAAGGACAGGCAACCTTTTCGTTCATGATAGAACGCCGGCGGGATACTGCTGCACAGTTCATCGCAACGCAATGTCAGATATCATTTGCACCATGAATCTTCGACGCATCGGCCATAGCATCGTTACCCGAATCCTTCTATTGGGCATCGGCATCATTATCGTCGGGACCGTCGCACGCTATTTCCTGCTGGCCGACATCCTACGTGACGATCTCCAGACGGTCATCTCGGCACAACAAGCCACCCTTGCCTCTTATATCGCGCACGATATCGACCAGAAGATTCGGGAGCGACGAGCGATGCTGGATAGGCTCGCGCTCGCGCTTCCGCGCCGGATGTTGCAGCACCCTGACGATCTCGGGACATGGCTGGGGCAACAACAGCGTTTGCAGCCATGGTTCTCGCCGGGTTTGCAGGTTGTTGGTCGCGATGGCCACAGTTTGAGCGCCTACCCATGGCGCCTCGATCAGGCCGATCGCGATTACCTGCAGGCCGGCATGTCGGGAAAACCGTCGATCGGCCACCCGGTCATGGACCCCATTACCCAGAAGCCCGTGCTGCCGATGGCCGTGCCGATCAGAAACGGCGCCGACGAGGTCGTGGCGGTGCTGATCGGCATCACCCCGCTGGCCCCGGGCCTGCTCGATCTGCTGCAAGAGGCGCACATTGGCCGGACCGGCGAATTTCGCGTGGTCTCGCCCAAGGACAAGCTGTTTCTTGCCGCAAACGATGCCGCCATGGTCTTCAAGCCCACGCCAGCACCTGGCGTGAACCGGCTACATGATCGTGCGATGGATGGCTATCGTGGCAGTGGCATCACGATCAACGAGAACGGCAGCGAAGAGCTCGCGGCCATCAGCTCGGTGCCAAGCACCGGTTGGTTCGTCGTCGCCGCCATGCCGACGGCCGAGGCCTTTTCCCTGGTGACGCACACGCAACAATACATATTGAGCCACGGCTGGGTGGTGGTCCTCGTCTTCCTATTGATGACCGTGGGCGGGTTGATTGCGGTCTTCCGCCCGCTATTTCTGGCCGCCGATCACGCCGACAAGATGACCCGGGGCGAGATACCGCTGGAGCCCCTGCCAGTGGCTCGTACCGACGAGGTCGGCCATTTGACCGAGGCCTTCAACCGTCTGCTGGCAAAGCTGCAGCTTGCGCAGGGGGAACTCGTCCGCTTGGCGCACCAGGACCCCCTGACTAGCCTGGCCAATCGCGCGGTCCTGTCCGACCGGATCCAACAGGCACTGGCACGGGCCAGTCGCCATGGCACGCGGCTTGGCGTCCTGTTTCTCGATCTCGACGGCTTTAAGCCGATCAACGACACGCTGGGGCACGAAGCCGGCGATGCCGCACTGGTCGAAGTGTCCCGCCGCTTGTCCGCGATTGTGCGCGAATCCGATACCTTGGCACGCGTCGGCGGCGATGAGTTCGTCATCGTCATGTGCGACCTCGGCGCGGAACCGGGGCGAGCGGAGGATGCCGCCCGCATGCTGGCCGCCAAGTGCATTAAGACGCTTGAAACGCCATTGCAATTAAACGGCAGGGAACTCGCCGTGGGCCTGTCCATCGGAATCGCCCTCGGCGATGCTCGAAGCGCTGCGGATGGTTTGCTCTCGGCCGCCGACTGCGCCATGTATGAAGCCAAACAGGCAGGGCGGGGGCGTTACATGTTTGCCAATCCAACTTCCAGCCATATTGCCGGCAAGGCGCTTGCTGTCTAACTCTGGCCCGATACCGGCCCCTTGGTCAACTCGATGGCAACCGCCGTCCGCTTATATTCCGGCGCCTTCACATAACGGTCCCGATGCGGGCTGGTCACGGCGTTGAGTTGCACGGCCGGATCGTGAAAGGTCGCGAACAGTTCGCCCGGCTTGATCTCCGCACGGATGCGCACCGGCAGCACGGCCACGCCGTAGCGGCTGCGCAAGCGTACGGTCTGGCCGTCGTGCAGGCCTAGGCGCTGCACATCTTGCGGCGAGACGTCCAGGGTGTCGCTCGGCCGCAGCACGGCGTTCGGCGTGCGGCCGGTCATGGTCGCGGCGTTGAATTGATACAGCGTGCGGCCGGTGATCAGCAGGAACGGGAATTCCGCGTCGAGCCGCTCCGGGCTGGGGTGGAAATCCAGGCGCTTGAGCGCCGCGCGCGGGCCGATCGGGAAGCCGTCGCGGTGGAGCAAGGCGGTGCCAGGGTGGGTCGGATCGGGGCAGGGCCATTGCAGGCCGCCTTGTTCCAGGCGGGCATAGCCGATGCCCGCCGCGCCGGGCCAGACCTGGGCGATCTCCCGCCAGATCGCCTCGGCCGAATCGAAGGCGAATTGCGCGGCCTGGCCCAGGGCGCGGGCGAGGTCGGCGACGATCCGCCAATCCGGCCGGGCGTTGCCGGGCGCCGGCACGGCGGCGCGGATGCGCTGGATGCGCCGCTCGGCGTTCATGAAGGTGCCGTCCTTCTCGAAGGTCGAGGCCGCCGGCAGGAAGACATGGGCGAACTCGCGCGCGGTCTCGGTCAGGAACAGGTCTTGCACCACCAGCAACTCCAGTGCGGCCAGGGCCTTACGGGTCGCCGCGCTGTTGGCGTTGGAGTGCAGGATGTCATAGCCGATACACCACAGGCCCTTCAGCCGGCCGGCCGCGGCGGCGTCCATCATCTGCAGCATGTTCAGGCCGGGCGTGGTCGGCAGCGCCGCGCCCCAATGCCGGGCGAAGGCCTCGCGGGCGTCGTTCAGCCCGGCGCCGCCGGTCAGGGTGCCGGGGTCGCAGCCCATGTGCGCCGCGCCCTGCACGTTGTTCTGGCCGCGCAAGGGATTCACGCCGGCGCCCTCGATGCCGAGGTTGCCGGTCAGCAGCGCCAGGTTGACCAGGGCCATCACCGATTCGGTGCCCTGCACGTGTTCGGTCATGCCCAGGCCATGCACCTGCAGGGCCGGCTTTACGCCGGCATAGAGGCGGGCGGCTTGGCGGATCAGCGCCGGCTCGACGCCGCACAGCGGCGCGGCGTAGTCCGGCGTCCAATCGCGCAGGTGTTCGACGAAGGCATCGAACTCGTCCACCCGCGCCGCGACGAACTCGGCGTCGTACAAGCGCTCGGTCACGATCACGTGGGCCATCGCATTGAACAACGGGATATTGCCGCCGGGGCGCGGCGCCAAGTGCAGGTCGGCGATGCCGGCCAGTTCGATGCGGCGCGGGTCGAGCACGATCAGTTTGGCGCCTCGGAGCACCGCCTGGCGGATGCGCTCGCCGACGATCGGGTGGTTCTCGGTCGGGTTGGCGCCGCAGACCATGATGAGTTTGGCGCGCTCGATGTCGTCGTAGGCATTGGTCGCCGCGCCGGCGCCCAGCATCAGCTTCAGCGCCGCCGCGCTCGGGGTGTGGCAGACCCGGGCGCAGCTGTCGACGTTGTTGGTGCCGAGCACCAGGCGGGCGAATTTCTGCGCGAGGTAGTTGTCCTCGTTGCTGGCGCGGGCCGAGCCGAGCACGGCCAGGCTGTCGGCGCCGTCGCGCTGCTTGATCCGGGTAATCTCGGCGGCGACGAAGGCGATGGCCGCGTCCCACGACACCTCGCGCCATTCGCCATCGACCCGGAGCATGGGCTGGGTCAAGCGGTCAGGTGCGGCATTGAAGTCAAAGGCGTAGCGCCCCTTCACGCACAGGTGGCCCTTGCTCACCGGCGCCTCCAGCACCGGCCGGGTGGCGACGATGCGGCCGTCACGGGTACCCAGCTCCAACTCACAACCGGTGCCGCAGTAGGGGCAGGTGGTGCGGGTCCAGTGCGTGGCCGGCGGCCGCTCGATGTTGAATTTGTCGTCGATGGCGCCGCTCGGGCAGGTGTCGGCGCAGGCGCCGCAGCTCACGCAGGCGCTGGCCAGCAGCGAATCGGCGCCGGCCGGCACGATATGGGTGTGCTCGCCCCGGCCCAGGGCATGCCAGACCGACTTGCCCTGCAACTCCTGGCAGATATGGACGCAGCGATAGCAGGTCACGCAGCGGCGCATGTCGACGCTGAGATAGGGGTGGCTATCGTCGATGAACGGCTCGCCGGGCACGGCTTCGCCCAGCGCCGTCACGCCGTAGTCGCGCAAGAGTCGGTGGAAGGGCTTGTCCGGTTCGCGCTCGACCGCCTCGGCCGGGTAGTGCCGGGCGAGCATGGTGAGCAGGGTGTGGCGCTCGGCCTCGATCTCCGGCGTATGGGTGGCGACTTGCATGCCGTCCTCGGCCAGGGTGTTGCAGGCGCTGACCCAGCCGTCGCAGCCAGTCACCTGGACCAGACAGAGGCGGCAGCCGCCGATGGGTTTCAGCCGCGGGTCGTGGCACAAGGTCGGCACCTCGCAGCCGATCTGGTGCAAGGCCTGGAGCAAGGTCAGGCCCTCGGGGACGCGATGGGATTGGCCGTTGACGATCAAGGTGTGCATCAAGCCGATTCTCCTGCATGGGCTAATTTAGCCTGGGCGATCTCCCGCATGCGGAATTTTTGCAGCTTGCCGGTCACCGTGGTCGGGAACTCGTCGACGAACCAGACATATTTCGGCACCTTGAAGTGGGCGATCTGGCCTTGGCAGAAGTCCTTGATCTCCTGTTCGCTTGCGCTCTGGCCGGCGCGCAATTGAATCCAGGCCATCACCGCTTCGCCGTAGAAGGCGTCCGGCACCCCGAACACCGCGACCTGAGCGACCTTGGGATGGGTGAACAGGAATTCCTCGATCTCGGCCGGATAGATGTTCTCGCCGCCGCGGATGATCATGTCCTTCAGCCGGCCGGTGATGCGCAGGTAGCCGTCGCCGTCCATGGTGCCCAGGTCGCCGGAATGCAGCCAACCGGCACTGTCGATCGCCTTGCGGCTGGCGGCCTCGTCGCCGTAATAGCCGCGCATGAGGTGATAGCCGCGAAAGCAGACCTCGCCGACCCTACCGCAGGGCAGGGTCTGGCCGCTCTGGGTCTCGACCACCTTGACCTCCTGGTGCGGCAGGTTGGTGCCGACGGTCTCGGTGCGGCGCTGAAAGTTGTCGTCAGCCGAGGTCAGGTGGGTCAGCGGCGAGGCCTCGGTCTCGCCGTAGCCGATCAGGATCTCGGTGCAGTGCATCTCCGCGATCACCCGTTTCATCAGCGCCGGCGGGCAAGGGGCGCCGGCCATGATGCCGGTGCGCAGGCTGGACAGGTCGTACTGCTTGAAGTTCGGCTGTTCCAGTTCGGCGATGAACATGGTCGGCACGCCGTGCACCGCCGTGCAGCGTTCCTGGTGGATCGCACGCAGCACCGCCTCGGCCTCGAAATGCTCGCAGGCGATCACCTCGCAGGCGCCGACCGACAGGCAGAGCAGGTTGGCCAGCACCATGCCGAAGCAGTGGTAGAACGGCACCGGCACCGCCAACCGGTCCTGCGCGCCGAAATGCATCGCCCGCGCCGAGAAGAAGGCGTTGTTCAGGAGGTTGTGGTGGCTGAGCACCACCGCCTTGGGAAAACCGGTGGTGCCCGAGGTGTACTGGATGTTGATCGGGTCGTCGCGGTCGAGTGCCGCGGTCGCGGCAGCCAATTGCTCGGTAGAAACCGCCGCGCCGGCCGCCAGCGCTTCCTGCCACAAGGTCAAGCCAGGCAGGGGCCGCACGGTCTGTTCCGGCCGGGCCGGGTCGTACAGCACCACGCGGCGCAGCATGGGCAGCTTGGCGCCATGGAGTTCGGTCCCGTCGCCATGCAACTCCGGCAGCAGCTCGCCGAGCATGGCCACATAGTCGCTGCTGCGGAAGCTGGGGATCAGGAACAGGCCCTGCACCTCCGAGCGCTTGAGCGAATACTCCAGCTCATGCGTCCGGTAGGCTGGGTTGATGTTGACCAGCACCGCGCCGATGCGTGCGGTGGCCATCTGCAAGAGCAGCCACTCGATGTTGTTGGTCGACCAGATGCCGAGGCGGTCGCCCTTGCCATAGCCCAGGCCGATGAGGCCACGGGCGAGCCGGTCGATCTCCTGGGCCAATTGGGCATAGCTCAGCCGGCGCTGCTGCGGCAATGAGACCACGGCCTCCTGGTCCGGATAGGCTTGGGCGATGGCGGCGAAGTGCTGGGGGATGGTGGCGCCGAGCAGTGGGACTTCGCCACCACGATGGCAGTAGCTGTCGGCCAGTTTGCTCATTGTTCGCCTTCCATCCCGGCCCAATAGGCATCCACCTGCGCCTGAATCTCCGCCAGCGTCGCCTCGTCGCGCTGTGGCGCGAACAGGTGGGCGAAGCGGCCTTGTTTCTTCAGGTATTCCTCCACCGGCACGCGCTGGCTCGGCACCTTGGTATGGGTCACCTGGCCGTTCTCATATTCCTTCAACGGCCAGATGCCGGTCTTCACCGCGAGCTTGCCCACCTCCACGGTCTGTTGCGGGTCGAAGTCCCAGCCGGTCGGGCAGGGCGCCAGCGCGATGATCAGGCGCGGCCCTTTCATGGCCTTGGCCTTCTCGATCTTGCGCGCCAGGTCCAGCGGCTCGGTGCCGATCACCGTCGCGACATAGGCCGGGCGGTGCGCGGCCCAGATCGCGAACAGGTCTTTCTTGTAGCCGCCGAAGCCCGCCGGGCCGGTGGCGGTAGCGGTCTTGGCGCCATGCGGCGTGGCCGGCGAGGTTTGCTGGCCGGTGTTGCCATAGCCCTCGTTGTCGTAGCACAGATAGAGGAAATCCAACCCGCGCTCGATCGCGCCCGAGGTCGCGGACAGGCCCATGCCGTAGGCGGAGCCGTCGCCGGTCAGCACTGCGACGGCCAGGTCTTCCTCCGGCGGGATGCGGCCCTTGGCCAGCAGGATGTCCAGCGCGTCGCGCACGCCCTGGGCGCCGGCCGGGGCCGAGGACATCGAGGTGTAGAGCCAGGAGCCGCGGAAGGGCGTGAACGGATACACCGCCAGCAAGGTCATGCAGCCGGCCGCGTTCACGAACACCGTCTTCTCGCCCAGGATGTCATAGACCTCGTGCAAAGCCTGCAAGCCGCCGCAGCCGGCGCACATCGGCGTGCCGGCACCGAGGATGTGGGTCGACGGCAGGTCCTTCATACGCTTGTAGATGGTGGCGATCTGCTCGCTCATTTCGCGGCCTCCTTGCGCTCGACATGGGCGATGGCCTGCATCTTGCGCACCTCGCGCAGTTCGTTCTCGGTGAACAGCAGGCGCGGCGGCGGGGTGATGCCGGTCTCGGCCGCCTGGCGCACGATGCGGATCATCTCGAAGAACTCCTCGGGCCCGATGTCGCGGCCGCCCAGGCCGCCGATGAAACTGGCCAAGATGGGCGGCGCATCCGGCTGGCCATAGAGCACCGAGGCCAGCTCGCTGTGCAGGATGCCGCCCTTGCCCAGGGACAGGTTCTGATCGACCACCGCGACGCCGCGCTTGCCGGCCAGGGCCCGGCGCAAGGCTGCGTCCGGGTATGGCCGCAGCAGACGGGGCCGCACCAAGCCGACCCGCCAGCCGGCTTCGCGCATGCGGTCCACCGCATCCTTGGCCTTGGTCGCGAACGAGCCGATCATGAACAACGCGAATTCCGCGTCGTCGCTGCGATAGAGCTCGACCGGTGCGTAGTCGCGGCCGAATTGCGCGGCGAACTCGGCGGCGATCGCCTCGTAGGCGGGCAGGCCTTGCAGCGCGGCGAGGTGGTCCTCATAGCGGAAGTAGGAGTAGGGGCTGGAGCCGAGCACGGCCACGCCCTGGCTGACCGGCTCGCCGGCGTGGAACCGGGTGGTCTCGGCATCGTAGCCGGGCAGGAAGCGGTCGACCGCCGCCGGCTCGGGAATCTCGACCGGCTCGCGGGTGAAGGACAGGTAGAAACCATCCAGGTTCACCAGCACCGGCAGGCGCACCTTGTGGTGTTCGGCCAGACGGTAGGCGATCAGGGTCTGGTCCAGCACCTCTTGGCAGGTGGCGCAGTGGATTTGCAGAAAGCCGCTGTCGCGCGCGGCGAGCACGTCGTTGTGGTCGGGCTCCAGGGTCAGCGGCGTCTGCAAGCCGCGCGACACGTTGACCAGCACGAGCGGCGCGCGCATGCCTGGCACGCTGTAGAGCATCTCCATCGCATACATCAGGCCCTGGCTGGAGGTCGCGGTGAACACCCGCACGCCGGTGGCCGCCGCCGCGCCGGCCGCGGTGATCATGGAGTGTTCCGATTCGAGCATGACCATGCGGCAGTCCATGGCGCCGTGGTCGATCCATTTGGCCAGGGTCTCGATGATCTCGGTCTGCGGCGTGATCGGGAAGGCCGGCACGTATTCGGCCCGGGCCAACCGCGCGCCCCAGGCGGCGGCCTGATTGCCGGTGATGAGAGCGCGGGTCATGCTTTCGCCTCCGAAAACTGGCGCTCGGGCACGGCGGCGATCGCGTGCGGCGGACATTGGGCGACGCAGATCATGCAGCCCTTGCAGTGGTCGTAGTCGATCTCGGGCCGGCCGTCGACGACCTTGATCGCGCTGTCCGGGCAGAACTCGCTGCACACCCACCAACAGCGGTTGCAGCGCGCATAGTCGATCACCGGACGCAGGATGCGCCACAGGCCGGTGCGCACCTCGACGCTGGTCGCGCCGGCGTGGATCGCGGCGGCGGCGGCATCCGCCGGGTCGACCGGTAGCTCGACCCAGGCGGGCGCCGGTGCCCGGTCGAGGCCGACGGCCGCGCCCTCGCCGACACAGCCGGCGTGTTCGGCCATGGCGTCGAAGGCGGCGAGGGCCTGGTCCAGGTTGCGCTGGACCACCGCCTCGCCGTGGGCCGCCAGTTCCTGGTGCAATGCGGCTGCCAGCGTCTCGCGCGGAATGACGCCGAGCAGGCGCGCCGCCGCGCCGGCGCAGGTGGCGCCGACGAAGCGCAGTTCCGCGCGTTCGGCGGCCTCCGCCGGCAGGGTGAGCAGGGTGCCGGGGTAATTGAGCCGGTGGCGCCAGGTCTCGGCGCTCTCGCCGGTGTTGAGCAGCATCACCGTGTGCGGGTCGGCCCCTTGCAACACGCCGGCCATGGGCACTGGCACCAGGCTGTCGTCGGCCACGACCACCAGGTCGGGCTCGCGGATGATGCCGCGCTCGAAGATCGCCGCCTTCGCCGCGCGGACGAAGGCGAAGATCGGCGCGCCGCGCCGTTCCGCGCCATAACGCGGGGCGTCCTGGACCTGATAGCCGGCCAGGAAGAAGGCCGTGCCCAACAGGCGGCTCGCCGTCTTCATGCCCTGGCCGCCACGGCCGTGGAAGCGGATGCGATACATACGGCCTCCCCCTCGATCTCTTATTAAAAGATAGACCAGCGCCGGTAGGACATCGCCTCTTTCACCCGTGCCTGCGCCAGGTTCAAGGCCGCCGTGCGTGGCAGGATGCCTTGATCCTTCGCCTGCTTCAGTACCGCCTCGGTATTGTGGCGCAGCTTCTCGGCGATGGCCGCGAAGGCGGCGGACTCGCTGGCGCCGGCGTACTCCATGGCCGCGCAGATCACGCCGCCGGCATTGGCGATGAAGTCCGGCAGGCACAGCACGCCATGCTCGTGCAGGTATTTTTCCGCGCCGGCGGTGAAGGGGATGTTGGCGCCTTCGATGACCAGCCGGGTCTTGAGCCGATGGACGTTGTCTTCGTGGATGACATCCGGCCGCGCGGCGGGGATCCAGATATCGCAGTCGATGTCGATCACCGCGTCGCGGTCGAGCTTGTCGCCGTCGGCGTAGTCGATCACGCGCTGGCCGGCCTCCTTGAGCGCGGCGAGCGCCGCCACGTCGATGCCCTTGGGGTTGAACAGGGTGCCGCTGGAGTCGGCCGCCGCGACCAGGACCGCGCCCTGCGCGGCCAGAAAGCGCGCGGCGTGCCTGCCGACCGCGCCGAAGCCCTGGATGGCCAGGCGCGCGCCGGCCAGTTCGAAGTCGCAATGGCGCAGGGCGACTTCGGTCGCTTGGGCGATGCCCCAGCCGGTGGCGCCGATCTCGTCCAGCGGGATGCCGCCGATCGCCTCGGGCAGGCCGACCGCGCGGCCGATCTCATTCTTCACCCAAGCCATGCAGGTTTCGTCGGTGCCCATGTCCGGGCCGAAGATGTAGTCGGTCTCGTGCCGCAGGGCGTGGGCGAAGGCGCGGATCAATCGTTCTTTTTGCGCCGTCGGCATGCGCGGGTCGCCGAACAGCACCGACTTGCCGCCACCATGGCGCAGGCCGGCGGCCGCGTTCTTCAGCGTCATCGCGCGCGCCAGCCGGCTGCATTCCTCGGTACTCACATCCGGTGCCATGCGCAGGCCGCCGATCGCCGGGCCGGTCGCCACGTTGTCGACCACCAGGATGCCCTTCAGGCCGATGCCGGGTTCGTGGACATGGATGATCTTGGCTGGCCCCAACTCGTCCGCGAAACGAAAGCTGTCTTCCATGGCGTGCGGCCTTTCTCTTTGGCTTTGTGCGCTGGCCATAGTGTGCACCGCTCGAGGTGCGCTTGGCAAAACGCCGGCACGGCGGGACTGGATGGCGCAGCCCGGCCCGCTGCGCGTCGCTGCGGATTACAGGAAGCGGTCCAGCAGTTTGCGGCTGTGCCGGTCGAGCGCGAGCAGATCGCGAATCAGGAACTGCACGCCGTGGCTGTCGGCGATCAGCAGTACGCCGCCGGGTAGGCGGCGGATGTCTTCCTCGCCTTTCAGGGTGAGTTGGGTGTCGCCGCGATCGGTTTCCACTTGCCAGGTGCTGGGCGTGGCGAAGGTCGAGACCTGTTTGATCCGGTGAATCTCCGGCATGAATTCGCGGCTGGCCAGTTCTGCCGCGATCAGGTCGCGCAAGTCGTCGGGCAGCTCTTGCAGGCGATCGACCCAGGCCAGTTCGTGGCCATCCATGCTGACCAGGGCGATACCCTCGTCCGGTGCGGCGATGGGGAAGGCGCGCACCGGCACGACATCGTCGTGGGTCTGGCCGTCCTGGGTGGTCAGCGTCAAGCGGCCGAGGAGGGTGCGGGTCAAGGTGAAGTTCGGGTTCGGCATGGTTATGACTTGGCAGTGACCGTTTTGGCATCGGTGCTGGCGGTGGGCGCCACATCGTCCAGATCGGTGTCGACGTTGCGGGCCTGGGCCTGATACAGCCGGTAATAGTGGCCTTCGCGGGCCATGAGCTGGTCGTGGTTGCCGACCTCGACGATCTGACCGCGATCCATGACCACCAGCCGGTCGGCCCGGCGCAGGGTGGACAGGCGGTGGGCGATGGCCAGGGTGGTGCGGCCGCGCACCAGGTTGTCCAGGGCCTTCTGGATCTCCTTTTCGGTCTCGGTGTCGACCGAGGAGGTGGCCTCGTCCAGGATCAGGATCTTCGGGTCGATCAACAGGGCGCGGGCGATGGAGATGCGCTGGCGCTCGCCGCCCGAGAGCCCTTGGCCACGCTCGCCGACCAGCGAGTCGTAGCCCTGGGGCAGGCGCAGGATGAACTCGTGGGCGTGGGCGGCACGGGCGGCGGCGACGATCTCCGCGCGCGTGGCGTCCGGTTTGCCGTAGGCGATGTTCTCGGCGATGGTGCCGAAGAACAGGAAGGGCTCTTGCAGCACCAGGCCGATGTGGCGGCGGAACTCGGCGATCGGCAGCGCGCGGATGTCGACGCCGTCGAGCCGGACCGCGCCTTCGCTCACGTCGTAGAAACGGCAGATCAGGTTGACCAGGGTGCTCTTGCCCGAGCCGCTGTGGCCAACCAGACCGATCATCTCGCCCGGCGCGATGTCCAGGTCGACGCCGCGGATCACCGCGCGGTTGCCGTAGCGGAAGCCGACGCCGCGCACCTCGATCCGCCCTTGCACTCGCTCCAGATGCACTGGCTTGCTCGGCTCCGGCACGCTGGAGACATGGTCGAGGATGTCGAAGATGCGCTTGGCGCCGGCCGCCGCCTTTTGCGTGACCGAGACGATGCGGCTCATCGAGTCGAGCCGGGTGTAGAAGCGGCTGATGTAGGCGAGGAAGGCGGTGAGTACGCCGACCGTGATCTGGTCGTGCGCCACCTGCCAGATGCCGAAGGCCCAGACCACCAAGAGGCCGATCTCGGTCATCAGGGTCACGGTCGGCGAGAACAGCGACCAGGTGCGGTTCAGCCGGTCGTTGACCGCCAGGTTGTGCCGGTTCGCCTCGCGGAAGCGCTGGGCCTCGCGCTTCTCCTGGGCGAAGGCCTTGACCACGCGGATGCCGGGGATGGTGTCGGCCAGCACGTTGGTCACCTCGGACCAGACCCGGTCGATCTTCTCGAAGCCGGTGCGCAGCCGGT
>JAJZTS010000048.1:0-2148 GCA_021848725.1 Pseudomonadota bacterium | reverse complement strand
CGCTGGGCCTCGCGCTTCTCCTGGGCGAAGGCCTTGACCACGCGGATGCCGGGGATGGTGTCGGCCAGCACGTTGGTCACCTCGGACCAGACCCGGTCGATCTTCTCGAAGCCGGTGCGCAGCCGGTCGCGCACGATGTGGATCATCCAGGCGATGACCGGCAGCGGCAGCAGCGTGACCAGGGCCAGCCAGGGGTTGATCGAGAACAGGATCAGCGCGGTCATCGCGATCATCAGCACATCGGTCGCGAAGTCGAGCAGGTGCAAGGACAGGAAGACGTTGATGCGGTCGGTCTCCGAGCCGATGCGGGCCATCAGGTCGCCGGTGCGCTTGCCGCCGAAATACTCCAGCGACAGTTGCAGCAGGTGCTCGTAGGTGGCGGTGCGCAGGTCGGCGCCGATGCGCTCGCTGACCAGGGCCAAGATATAGGTGCGCAGCCAGCCCAGGCCCCAGGCCAGCAGCGCGGCGCCGAGCAGACCGCCGAGCAGCAGCAGGACCAGGCCGAGGTCGATGGGCTGGCCGTTCTGATAGGGGATCAGCACCTCGTCCATCAAGGGCATGGTCAGGTAGGGCGGCACCAGGGTGGCGGCGGTGGCGGCCAGGGTCAGCAGAAAGCCGGCCAGCAACTGGCCCTGATAGGGCCGGGCGAAGCGCCACAGCCGGAACAGGGTCCAGGTCGACGGCGGCTCGCGGGTCTCGCGGCTGCAGGCCGGGCATTCGTCCTGCCCCGGCTCGAGTGGGGCCTTGCAGGTCGGGCACAGGGCTTCGGTCTCGGCGGCTGTCGCCTGGCCCGTCGTTTGGGCCAGCGCCTGGCGTTCGAACTGTTTGATTAGACGCAAGGCCGAGAGGTTTTGCCCCAGGGTGTAGCGCCAACTGGCCAAACGGACATCGCCATCGATCAATTCCAGCGTGGCGACGCCGGCGTGGTCGTGTTGGCGCAGCTTGAGCGTCGGCCGATAGGGCCAAGACTGCCATGCCGGCTCGCCGGCGGCCTTGGCCATCAGTCGCCGGTTGGTCACGGCGACCGCGCCTTGGGCAAAGCGTAGCCGGCTATCGAGGTCGAGTTCGAACCACGCCTGCAGGGCCTCGCCAGGCATCAAATTTAGGCCGGATGCGAGCGGTAGGGTGGAGATGGCGGTCGATTCCTGAATGCGGCGTGTCATCGTTATCGGGGGCAGGCGCGTTGTAGGCGGATTATAAGGAGTCGCTTCGGATATCTTGCAGAAATGATAAGCTTGCGCCCATGTTCATGCTCGGACGGACCCGCCCAGAGGCTGCAGTGCTTGCCTCTGAATTACGCGTATTCGGAAATTCCCCAAGAACCTTGCCATTCGCGAAGTATATCCCAGCCCCTCGCCGACACCGGATGCGCCAAACCGGCATGTTCGCGCCCTAGTCCCTCTCAAACACCCATGAGCCATCGAGACATCAAATTCCTCCGCGTCATGCACCTGCGCGGCCCGAATATCTGGACTTATCGTCCGGTACTGGAGGCCTGGGTCGATATCGGCGATTTGGAGGATTCCCCGTCCAACACCATCCCCGGCTTTTACGAGCGCCTGTCGTCCTGGCTGCCCGGCCTGATCGAGCACCGTTGCGGGATCGGCGAGCGCGGCGGTTTTCTGATGCGGCTGCGCGAGGGGACCTGGCCGGCGCATATCCTCGAACATGTCACTATCGAACTGCAGAACCTGATCGGCATGAAGGTGGGCTTCGGCAAGGCCCGGCAGACCTCGGAGCGCAGCGTCTATAAGGTGGCCGTGCGCACTCGCGAAGAAGAGGTGGGCCGCGCCTGCCTGCAGGCCGGCCGCGATTTGCTGATGGCCGCGATCGAGGACAGACCGTTCGATGTCGAGGGCACAGTCAAGCGCCTGCGCGAGTTGGCCGACCGTTTGTGCCTTGGCCCGAGCACGGCCTGCATCGTCGATGCGGCCAGCGCACGCGGTATTCCCTCGATCCGCCTGACCGACGGCAACCTGGTCCAGCTGGGCTATGGTGCCCGGCAACGCCGAATTTGGACTGCAGAAACGGACTTCACCACGGCCATCGCCGAGGGGATTTCCCGAAACAAAGACCTGACCAAGGGGCTGTTGAAGGCTTGCGGCGTGCCGGTGCCGGAAGGCCGTATAGTCGAGAGCCCGGGCGATG
>JAJZTS010000047.1 GCA_021848725.1 Pseudomonadota bacterium | reverse complement strand
GCACCGCAGCAGTTCCAGTCGGGGATCTCGGTCATCTTGATGTCCAGCGTCTTGCACATGGACTCGACCGAGGTCAGGTAGTTGGAGGCCGAGGCGCCCTTCTGCGAGGAGCAACCCGGGTAGAACGCGTATTCTTTCTTAGCCATCTTCATTCGCTCCTTATGCCGGCTGGCGGCCCTTGCGCTTCGCTTCCAGCTCGCGCGCCTTGGCCAGCATTGCGTGAATGCCCTTGAGGTCCTTGCACTTGTGGCCGCCGCCGATGGCCTCCATCGGGTTTAGCCGCTTGGCCTTGACCAGGCCCAGGGCCATGCTCTGCATCTCCAGCGCCTTCTTGATACCGGAGCCGATGCCGTCCTTGAAGTAGAGCGACTGGGTCAGCTTTACTTCGTTGACTCGGCCGTACTTGGTGGCGTTGTTCCAGAAGGTCTGGGACAGGTGCAGCGTAGGCTGCATCTTGGGCGCCCGGCCCAAGCGGTAGGCATACTCGGCCAGGCCGTGCATGACGTGGGTGATCGGCACCTTGCGCGGGCAGCGGACGTAGCAGTTGTAGCAGGACACGCATTGCCACATGGAGTTGGAACTCAGCACCTCGTCGCGCTTGCCGGCGCGGATCATCATGAACAGTTCCTGCGGCGGGTGGTCCCAACCGCCGTGGAAGTTGGTCGGGCAGGAACCGGAGCAGACGCCGCATTGCATGCACATCTTCACCCAGTCGCCCATCTCGGCCTGTTCCTCGATCTCCTTGAGGAAGTTGTTCTTGTAGCGGGCCGTCATCTGTTGATTCATATCGCTCATTGCCAGCCTCCTCTCACAGACCCTTGAAGGGCGACATGCCCATCTCGACGATCTTGGCCGCATAGTCGTTGATCTTCTGCGGCAGGGTCTCGATGTCGGTGATCGCCACCTCCAGGTCCATCAGGCGCTCCTCTTCCAGGTTCATGCCCTTCAGGGTGTCGTATACCTTAGACATGCGGTAGCGGCCGAGTTCGGAACCCTTGACGAAGTGGCACTGGTATTCCTCGCCGTGCTTGCACCCCATCAGCATCACGCCGTCGTAGCCGGAGTTCAGCGCGTCGGTGATCCAGATGGTGTTGACCGAGCCCAGGCAGCGCACCGGAATGACCCGGACGAAGGCGTCGTACTCGTAGCGGTTCATGCCGGCCATGTCGAGCGCCGGGTAGGCGTCGTTCTCGCAAGCCAGGATCAGCACGCGCGGCTTCTCGGAGAACTCGTCGGGGATGTCCACCGCCTTGATCTGGGCGCCGACGGTGTTGACCGAGTAGTTCTCGAACGAGATCACCCGCACCGGGCAGGCGCCCATGCAGGTGCCGCAACGGCGGCAGCGCGACTCGTTGAACAGCGGGAAGCGCTTCTCGTCCTCGTCGATGGCGCCGAACGGGCACTCCACGGTGCAGCGCTTGCACTGGGTGCAGCCTTCCAGCCGCGCAGTCGGGAAGGACAGGTCGCCGGCACGCGGATGCGCGGCCTTGCCCAGACCGGCGTTCTCCATGGCCTGGATCGCCTTCATCGCGGCGCCGGTGGCATCCTCGATCGCCTGCACCGTGTCCATCGGCCGGCGCACCGGGCCGGCGGCGTAGATCGCGGTCCGCCGGGTCTCATAGGGGAAGCAGATGAAGTGACTGTCGTTGAAGCCGTGCTTGAACTGCGGCATGTCCGGGCCCTGACGATAGTCCAGATTGAGCACCGACTTGGACTTCATCTGAATGACCTGCTCCTTGGCCGCCTCGTCGCCGCCCTCGGCCGCGCGCGTGGCCTCGGACAAGGCGTCGAGATCGGGGCCGGAGGTCGGCACCATGCCGGTGGCCAAGACGACCAGATCGGCCTCGGTCTCGGTCTCCTCGTTCAGGATCAGGTCCTTGAACTTGACCTTACAGCCGCCACCGCTGGCACTGACATTGGACACCACGCCCTTGGAGAAGATCACGCCCTTGTTCTGGGCGGAACGGTAGAAGTCCTCGCCGTTGCCGGGGGTACGCAGATCGGTGAACAGCACCACGGTGTCGATGTCCGGGTTGCTGTCCTTGAAGTACATGGCCTGCTTGATGCTGGTGTTGCAGCAGTGGCCGGAGCAGTACTGCAGGTGCTCGCCGGTGGTGTCGCGCTGGCCGGCGCACTGGACGAACACCACAGACTTCACCTCTTTGCCGTCGGCCCGCTTGATCGGGCCGCCGTTGGCCGCACGGGCCAGCGCCTCCAAGCCGGCCTGGTCGACCACATTGGCCTGGCCACCGCCCAGATGCGGCAGCTTGTTCATGTCGTACAGGCCGAAACCGGTGGCCTGGACGATAGCGCCGACATCCTCGGTCGCGACCGAGCCGCTCTCGACCGCGATCTCGACCTTGAACCGGCCGGGCGCGCCCGAGGTCTTGGCCAGGGTAGCATTGAGATAGACCTTGATGTTGGCGTCGGCCTCGATCTGCGCGACCAAGTCGGCGATGCCGTTGTCCTCGGGCGCCTTGAACGGCTCGCGGGTCGGAATGCGCTTGTACAGCTTGGCGGTCATGCCACCCAGCTCGCCGGCCTTCTCGACCAACACGACCTTGTAGCCGGCCTTGGAGGCCTCCAGCGCGGCGGTCATGCCGGAGATGCCGCCACCGACCACCAGCAGGGTCTTCACGCCGCCGGTATTCTGGTTGCCTTCCGGCACCTTCATCGCCTTCACTTCGGCGCAAGCCATGCGCACGTAGTCCTCGGCCATCTCCTGCGTGGTCTCGCGCGCCGCGTCGGTGTCGGGGCGAATCCAGATCACGCCCTCGCGCAGGTTGCCGCGCGACATGGCGACGGTCGGGAAGTTGAAGGCCTCGGTCTTGGCCCGACGGGAGCAGGCGCAGATCGCAACGTGGGTGACGCCTTCGCTGGCGATGTCGTTCTTGATCATCGCCACGCCGTCGGCGGAACAGAGGAAGTCGTGCTCGCGCACGAGATTCATCTTGCCTTCCTTGGTGGCGATCTTCACGAGGGACGCGGCATCCAGGCGGGTGCCCAGTTCGCAGCCCTTGCAGATATATGCAGCGGTTTTCATCTCAGCCATGGCTTAGGCCTCCGCACGGGCGACTTTGTTGACGACTTGGATGGCGCGCAAGGCGGCGGCGGTGGCGCTTTGCACCGCGCGGTTCACATCCAGGGCATTGGTGGCGCAGCCGGCGCCGAAGATGCCGGCGTTGGCCGGGTCGGCCATGATGAAGCCGGAGGAATCGGCCATCACCTCGGCGGGGATGTCCACCCCCTTGACCGACGGCTGCATGCCGACGGCGAGCACGACCAGGTCGTGCGGGTTGGAGTAGCGGACATAGCCCTCGGTGTTGACGCCCCAGCACACCGGATTGCCGTCCTTGTCCTCGCTGATGCGCGCGACCTTGGACTTGACGAAGCTGACGTTGGGGTTGGCCTTGACCTTGGCGTAGAAGTCCTCGAAACGGTCGATGGCGCGGATGTCGATGTAGTAGATGGTCGACTTGCCTTCGTCGCCGTAGGCTTCCTGCACGTAGTGGGTCTGCTTGAGCGAGCCCATGCAGCAGAAGCGCGAACAGTGACGCAGGTGGTTCTCGTCGCGCGAGCCGGCGCACTGGATGAAGGCGATGTTCTTCGCTTCCTTGCCGTCGCTTGGCCGCAGGATCTTGCCGCCGGTCGGGCCGTGCGGGTCGGCCAGGCGCTCGAACTCGACGTTGGTGATGACGTTGGGGAACTCGCCGTAGCGATAGGGCGTGAGTTTCTCCGCATCATAGGGCTGCCAGCCGGTGGCCCAGACGATGGCGCCGGCCTTGAGACTGACGGTCTCTTCCTTCTGCTCGAGATCGATCGCGTTGTACTTGCAGGCGGCCTTGGCCTTGTCGGCGTCAGGCGTGCCGAGGATGGCCGGGTCGAGCACGTAGCGCTGCGGGTAGGCCATCGCATGCGGCAGATAGGCCACCTTGATCTTGCCCAGGTTGTAGTTGAAGGCGTCGTCGACCTCGCCGGTCACCGCCTTGGCGCACTCGCCGCAGGCCGTGCAGTTCTCGTTGACGAAACGCGGATTGGTCTTGAGGTTGACCGTGTAATCACCCTTGGTGCCGGAGATGCCGGTCACCTCGGCCATGGTCAGCACCTGGATGCGCGGGTTGGCCTTGAGCCGGCGCAGGTTGATCTCCAGGCCGCAAGTGGGATGGCACATCTTGGGGAAGTACCGGTAGAGCTGCGCGGTACGACCGCCCAGATACGGGTTCTTCTCCACCAGCACGACATGCTTGCCGGTTTCCGCCGCTTCGAGCGCCGCGGTCATGCCGGAGATGCCGCCGCCCACGACCAGGATGGTCTGGTTGGTCGCCACAGTCATGAATCGCCTCCGATTGGATGAAGACTGGAAAAATCATGCGGTCCGAATTGCGGACCGGGAATGGCGCGATGTTACCCGCAAAGGCCGTGCTTATGGCCTGCGAAAAAGATCGAATGTACTTATGTGTAAATAGATTGCGTGAATTGGACTGCGGCGCAGGGTTTTAAGAAACCGCCCCTAGGAATGCACGCTGACCGGCGGCACATTGCATGCCTCGCCTTGCTCGGTCGGTACGGCACGTATTTCGAAACTCAACTGCGCCAAGTCGGCCAGGATGTAGGTCGGCGGCTTGCCGACGCCACCCACCGTGCCGGGATTGAGCAGATGGGTGATACCGCCCTTCACGTTATCGATTTGTTTGATACTGACCTGATGATCGTGGCCGCAACAGACCAGATCGTAATCGCCGGTCAGTGCCAGTGCGGCGGCGTAATGCGGGTAATGCACCAGAAAAATACTGCGCTCCGCCAGATGCAGCACGGCATCCTGGCCGTGATAGCGCACCGGGCTGTCCGGCTCGGCCGCCAGCTTGGTCATGCTGAATAGGTCGCCGGCGTTGTTGCCGTGGATCACGTGCACCGGCAGGCCGAATTTTTTCAGCACCCGCAGCGTGGTCGGCGCCACCACGTCGCCGCAATGCAACACCGCCTCCGCGCCACAGCGCTTGGCATCCTCCACCGCGTGATCGAGCAGGCGGCGGTTGTCGTGACTGTCGGAGAGGATGCAGACCTTCATGATCAGAACATCGGCTTCTCGGGCGCCACCTTGTAGCGCTCGACGCCGGCCATGATCTCGGCGCGGGCCTCGTCGGCGCCGACCCAGCCTTCCACTTTCACCCACTTGTTGGGCTCGAGGTCTTTGTAGTGTTCGAAGAAGTGGGCGATCTGGTTGAGCAACAAGGGCGGCAGATCGTCCGGCTTCTTGACCTGGGTGTAGAGATTGCACAGCTTGTCGACCGGCACCGCGAGCAACTTGGCATCGACGCCCGCCTCGTCGGTCATCTTCAACATGCCGACCGGCCGGCAACGCACGACCACACCGGTGATCAGCGGGATCGGGGTAACCACCAGCACGTCGACCGGATCGCCGTCGTCGGACAAGGTATGCGGAATGTAGCCGTAGTTGCACGGGTAGTGCATGGCCGTGGACATGAAACGGTCAACGAACATCGCGCCGGTTTCTTTGTCGACTTCGTACTTGATCGGCTCGCCATGAGCAGGGATTTCGATGATGACGTTGAAGTCGTTCGGTACGTCACGGCCGGAGGCCACTCGATCCAGATTCATGTTTTCCTCGGAATCACAAAACTTACATTACATAACCGTAAGCCAGTAGTCGCAGCACTTGGCACAACTACTTGCTGGTACAATTGGGCCATTCAGGGAGATTTGCATGCCCACGCAAGGAATACCCAGCCAGGAAGAGTTCATTATTCGCGGCCTAACCAATGCCGGCCGCAAATTTCGCCCCAGCGACTGGGCGGAACGACTCTGCGGTGTCTTTGGCAGCGTCGGGCCCGACAACCGAACCCGCTATTCCCCATACATCACCCCCATCACGCGCGAGGGCATGTACTGCGTCGTGGTCAACCGGAAACTTGAGGCGGAAGACCCGATGGCATTCCGATTTTTGATGGACTTCGCTCGGGACAACGACCTGCAAGTGATGGATGGCCGCCAAAATCCCCGAGACTAAAACAACGGCCGCCCGTTTACACGGGCGGCCGTCATTAGGCCATTGCCTTGATAGCGTCGGATAGACGGCTCTTGTGACGAGCGGCCTTGTTCTTGTGGACGATCTTCTTGTCGGCGATGCGGTCGATCACGCTCATCGAGGCCTGGAACACGGTCTGGGCAGCGCTCTTGTCGCCAGCCTCGATCGCCTTCTGAACCTTCTTCACCGCAGTGCGGTAAGCGGAACGCAGGGCCATGTTATGCAGGCGCTGCTTGGCGCTCTGACGGGCACGTTTCCGCGCTTGGGCACTGTTGGCCATAATTCGGTACTCCTATTGCCTGGACGCAATTGAAAGGCGCGGATTATATTGCCTTTGTTTCGGGCCGACAAGCCTAACTACAACCTACCAATCAGCCAAAATCAACGATAAGCCCATGAATCTGCTCAAAGCCCTCGCCGCCGTCAGCTCCATGACCTTGGTTTCGCGCATCCTCGGCTTTCTGCGCGACGCCGTGATCGCCCGCGCTTTCGGCGCCGGGGCGGCGACCGACGCCTTCTTCGTCGCCTTCAAACTGCCCAATCTCTTGCGCCGCCTGTTCGCCGAAGGCGCCTTCTCCCAGGCCTTCGTCCCGGTCCTGGCCGAATACAAGAATAAGCGCGGCATCGAGGCGACCCACATCCTGGTCAACAAGGTCGCCACCGCACTGTTCCTGGTCCTGGTTGCCGTGGCCGGCCTCGGCATCGTGGCCGCCCCGCTGGTCGTGGTGGTCAGCGCGCCTGGCTTTCTCGCGACGCCCGACAAGTTCAACCTCACCGTCGACCTGTTACGCATCGTCTTTCCCTACATCTTGTTCATCTCGCTGACCTCGCTCGCCGCCGGCGTGCTCAACACCTACAGCCGCTTCTCGCTGCCGGCCTTCACCCCGGTGATGCTGAATGTCTCGATGATCCTGGCCGCCATCGTGGCCGCGCCTTGGTTCGACCCGCCGGTGCTGGCCTTGGGCTGGGGCGCCTTTCTCGGCGGCCTACTGCAGCTGGCCATTCAGTTGCCGGCCCTGAAGCGCGTGGGGTTGATCCCGCGCTGGGATCTCGACCTCAAAGACGAAGGCGTGCGCCGCATCCTGAAACTGATGGGCCCGGCCGCCGTCGGCGTCTCGGTCGCCCAGGTGTCCTTGCTGATCAACACCCTGTTCGCCTCCTTCCTGGTCACCGGCAGCGTATCCTGGCTGTATTACGCCGACCGGCTGATGGAATTCCCCACCGGCATGCTCGGCGTGGCCCTGGGCACCATCCTCTTGCCCTCGCTGGCCAAGCACTATGCCGACAACGACGGTGGCGAATATTCCAAGCTGCTCGACTGGGGTCTGCGCATGACCCTGCTGCTCGCCGCACCCTCGGCCGTGGCCCTGGCCATCCTGGCCGTGCCCCTGATCGCCACCCTGTTCTTCTACGGCCAGTTCAGCAGCCACGACGTCGAGATGACCCGCACCGCCCTGGTCGCCTACAGCGTCGGCCTGGTCGGACTGATCCTGGTCAAGGTCCTCGCCCCCGGCTTCTACGCCCGGCAGAACATCCGCACCCCGGTGAAGATCGCCATCTTCACCCTGCTCGCCACCCAGGCCATGAATCTGATCTTCATCTGGCCGCTCAAGCATGCCGGCCTGGCCCTGGCCATCGGTCTCGGCGCTTGTCTCAACGCCGGCATCTTGTTCCACAAGCTACGCAAACAGGGGATCTACCAGCCGCAACCCGGCTGGCCGATTTTCCTCGGCAAGCTCGCGTTCGCCTTACTCGCGATGGCTGCCGTGCTTGGGTTCGGCATGGGGAACGAAGCGCACTGGCTCGATTACCGCGCTCGCGAGCGCGTAGCCCATCTGGGCCTGCTGGTGTTAGGCGGTGCCGGCAGCTATTTCGCCACGCTTTGGCTGCTCGGCTTCCGACCCAGCCAGTTCCGACGCCGGGCCGCCGAATAGACGCCCATCCCGCACGACCGCTAAAATTATTGTTTTTTCAATAGATTCCCCATGCGGATCACCCACGGCTGGCCCCACACCTCCCGCCCGAACGCGATCACCATCGGCAACTTCGATGGTGTTCACCTCGGGCATCAGGCCATGCTCGCACGCCTCACCGCGCAGGCCGCCGCGTTGGGCGCCGCACCGACCGTGCTGACCTTCGAGCCGCACCCGCGCGAGATATTCACCCCGGCCGCGGCGCCGGCCCGCCTGACCTCGCTGCGGGAAAAACTGGAAATCCTGAGGAACCTGGGGGTCGAGCATGTCCACATCTGCCGCTTCACCCGGGCCTTCGCAAGCCTGAGCGCCGAAGACTTCATCCGCCGCATCCTGGTCGAAGGGCTGAAGGCGCGTTATGTCATGGTCGGCGACGACTTTCGTTTCGGCGCCAAGCGGGCCGGCGACCTGACCATGCTCAAGACCCTGGGCACGCAATACGGCTTCGAGGCCGAAGCGCTGCCCACGGTGGAGAATAACGGCGAACGGGTCTCGTCTACCCTGGTGCGCGATACCCTGGCCGGGGGCGACATGGAACATGCCGCGCGCTTGCTGGGCCGCCCCTATTCGATCTCCGGCCGCGTGGTCGGCGGCGACAAGCTCGGGCGCGAGATCGGCTACCCCACCGCCAATATCCAGCTCAAGCACAATCGCCCGCCGATCAACGGCATCTTCGCCGTGCGCGTGCAGGGTCTCGATGCGCCCGATTGGCCGGGCGTCGCCAGCCTGGGCACCCGGCCCACGGTGCATGCCAACGGCCGGCCGACCCTGGAAGTGCACTTGTTCAATTTCGACCGCAGCATCTACCGCCAGCACCTGCGCGTAGAGTTCCTGCACAAGCTGCGCGACGAAGCCAAATTCGACAGCCTGGCGGCCTTGGTCGCGCAGATCGACCAGGACGCCGCCCAGGCCCGCGAACTACTCAACGTGAAATAAGAACTGAACTCATGGCCGATTACAAAGACACACTGAACTTGCCTGATACGCCGTTCCCCATGCGTGGCGATCTGCCCAAGCGCGAACCGGGCTGGATCAAGCAGTGGCAGGAGCAGAAGCTCTACGAGAAGATTCGCGCCCAAAGCGCCGGCCGGCCCAAGTTCATCCTGCACGACGGCCCGCCCTATGCCAACGGCGACATCCACACCGGCCATGCGGTGAACAAAATTCTCAAGGACGTCATCGTCAAATCGAAAACGCTGGACGGCTTCGACGCGCCCTACGTGCCGGGCTGGGATTGCCATGGCCTGCCGATCGAACTGGTGGTGGAGAAAACCTACGGCAAGGACATCCCGGCCGCGAAGTTCCGCGAACTGTGCCGCGACTATGCGGCGAGCCAGGTCGAACGGCAGAAGGTCGATTTCATTCGTTTGGGCGTGTTGGGCGACTGGGGCCGGCCCTATCTCACCATGGACTATGCATTCGAGGCCGAGATCATGCGCAATCTCGGCCGTATCTTCGAACGCGGCTATCTCTACCAAGGTGCCAAGCCGGTGCACTGGTGCGTGGACTGCGGCTCGGCTCTGGCTGAGGCGGAGGTGGAGTACGAGGACAAAATCTCGCCCGCCATCGATGTCGCCTTTCCGGTCACAGACCTGAGCGACCTGGCCAAACGCCTGGGCCTGTCCTCGCTCGACGAGCCGACCTATCTGGTGATCTGGACCACCACCCCCTGGACCTTGCCAGCCAACCAGGCGGTGGCTGCCCACCCCGACTTCATCTACGACCTGATCCAGACCCCGAAGGGGATATTGATCGTCGCCCGCGACCTGGCCGAGGCGGCGATGAAGCGCTACGGCTTCGAGGCGGTGGAAGTGCTCGGTCAATGCACCGGTGAAATCCTCGAAGGCCTGAAGCTGCTGCACCCGTTCTACGAACGCGAAGTGCCGGTGATCCTGGGCGATCACGTCACGGCCGATGCCGGTACCGGCCTGGTCCACACCGCGCCCGGCCACGGCCTCGACGACTATGTCGTCGGCAGCCGCTATGGCCTCAAGGTCGACAACCCGGTCGGCAACGACGGCAAGTTCTACGCCGGCACCCCCTTGGTCGGCGGCCAGTCGATCTGGGACGGCAACAAGACCGTGTTAGCCACGCTGGAAGCCAACGGCCTGCTGCTCGCCCATGCCAAGCTCAGCCACAGCTACCCGCATTGCTGGCGACACAAGACACCGATCATCTTCCGCGCCACCCGTCAGTGGTTCATCGGCATGGACGTGGCCGACAAGGGCAACAGCGCGCTGCGCGAACTGGCCATGCAGTCGGTGGAGCAGACCCGCTTCTACCCAGCCTGGGGCAAGAGCCGGCTGGAAGCGATGATCAAGAACCGGCCCGACTGGTGTGTCTCACGCCAACGCAACTGGGGCGTGCCGATGCCGCTATTCGTGCACAAGGTCACCGGCGAGCCGCATCCACGCAGCCTGGAGTTGCTGGAGCAGGTAGCGCGCAAAGTGGAGCAGGCCGGCATCGAGGCCTGGTTCAGCCTCGACCCGACCGAATTGCTCGGCAGCGAGGCCGCTGAATACGACAAGGTGAAAGACACCCTCGATGTCTGGTTCGATTCCGGCGTCACCCATGCCTGCGTGCTCAAACAGCGGCCGGAACTCTCCCACCCGGCCGATCTTTACCTGGAAGGTTCCGACCAACACCGCGGCTGGTTCCAGTCCTCGCTGCTCACCGGTTGCGCCACCGACGGCCACGCCCCGTATAAGGCATTGCTCACCCATGGTTTCGTTATCGATGCCAAGGGATACAAGATGTCCAAATCTCGCGGCAACGGTATCGAGCCGCAAGAAATCGCCAACAAGATGGGTGCCGAGATTCTGCGCCTGTGGGTGGCCAGCACCGACTACTCGGGCGAGCTGTCGCTTTCCGATGAGATTTTGAAACGCGTGGTCGAGGCCTATCGCCGCATCCGCAACACGCTGCGCTTCCTCTTGGCCAATACCGCCGATTTCGACATCGCGCAAGATGGCGTACCGATCGAGCAATGGCTGGAGATCGATCGCTATGCCCTGGCCCTGACTCGCGAACTGCAGCGCAGCATGACCGAGGAATACCGCAACTACAGCTTCCACACGGCCGTGCAGCAGTTGCACAACTTCTGCTCGGAGGACCTCGGCGCCTTCTACCTCGACATCCTCAAAGATCGGCTCTACACCACGGGCAAGAAGAGCCGCCAGCGCCGCTCGGCCCAGACCGCCTTGTGGCATATCACCCAAGCGCTGACCCGTTTGATGGCCCCCATCCTATCCTTCACCGCGGAAGAGGTCTGGGCCTTGGTCGGCCATTCGGAGAGCGTCTTCCTCGACCAGTGGCATGTGCTGCCGGGACAAGGCGACGAGACGGCGTTGCTTCAACGCTGGAGCCGTTTGCGCGAACTACGCAGCCTGGCCACCAAGCGCTTGGAAGAATTGCGCGCCGAGGGCCAACTCGGCTCCTCGCTGCAAGGCGAACTCACCTTCTATGCCGATGGCGAGGACTACGACCTGCTCAACTCGCTGGGCGACGATCTGCGCTTCGTGCTGATCACCTCCAGCACCCGCATCGAAAAACGCGCCGGCGAACCGCAAGTCGAGGCCGTACCGAGCACGCACGACAAGTGCGAGCGCTGCTGGCATTATCGCGGCGACGTGGGCGCCGATCCTGCCCATCCCGGCCTATGCGGCCGCTGCGTGAGCAACCTTTATGGCGAGGGGGAGGCGCGTGAGCGTGCTTGAGCGCAACGGCCTGAAGTGGCTGTGGCTGTCCACCCTGGTCATCGCGCTCGATCAGCTCACCAAGCTCTTGGTAATCGACCATTTGGCCTTGTATGAGGCGATCCCGCTCACCGGCTTCTTCAACTTGGTGCGGGCGCACAACGCCGGTGCCGCCTTCAGCCTGCTGGCCGATCAGCCCGGTTGGCAGCGCCTGTTCTTCCTCGCCGTCGGCCTGATCGCCAGCGGCATCATCGTTCATCTGCTGCGCAAGACACGGGGCCGCGCCATGTTCTGCTTTTCGCTCGCCTTGATCCTGGGCGGCGCGCTGGGCAACGTAATCGACCGCATCGCCTATGGTTACGTCGTCGACTTCCTCGATGTCCATCTGGGGACTTGGCACTGGCCGGCCTTCAACGTAGCCGATTCCGGCATCACCGTCGGCGCCGTGTTGCTGGTCGTGGATTCACTGCGCAAGCCACGATGACTGCGGCAACAAGCGAAGGCCTGCGCCTGAATGACCGGGTCACCCTGCATTACCGCATTCGCTGCCTGGAGCAAGAAGTAAGCAACACCTTAGAAACCGGACCGGAGACCTTCGTCCTCGGCCAAGGTGAGATCGATCCGCGGCTAGAGTTGTGCCTGACCGGGCTTAAGACCGGCGATCACCGCCTGTTTCAACTCGAACCCTGGCAGGCCTTTGGCGAACGCCACGACGACCTGGTGCAGACCCTGCCGCGCGGCGATTTTCCGGCCGACATGGAACTGCTGGTCGATCACATGGTCGAGTTCGAAGTGCCCAGCGGCGACACCATGCAAGGCCGCATCCTGGCGCTGGACACCGATAGCGTGCGTCTCGATTTCAACCACCCCTTGGCCGGTTTGCCGATCGAGTTCGAGGTGACGATACTGGACATTGCAAAGAGAGATTCCCATGCCGACTGAAGTCCTGCTTGCCAATCCGCGCGGCTTTTGCGCCGGCGTCGACCGCGCGATCACTATCGTCGAGCGGGCGTTGGAGAAGTTCGGCGCGCCGGTCTATGTGCGGCACGAGGTCGTGCACAACCGCTTCGTGGTGGAAAACCTGCGGGCCAAGGGCGCGGTGTTCATCGAGGATTTGGCCGAGGTACCCGACGGTGCCACGCTGATCTTCAGCGCCCACGGCGTGCCGCTGTCGATACGCGAAGAGGCCAGCCGGCGTGGCCTCAACGTGTTCGACGCCACCTGCCCGCTGGTGACCAAGGTCCACGTCGAAGTGAAGAAGCTGCGCGAGCAGGGCTATGAGATCGTCATGATCGGCCACAAGGGCCACCCCGAGGTGGAAGGCACCATGGGCCAGAGCCAGAGCGGCATGCATCTGGTGGAAACACCGGACGATGTCGCCAGTCTCATGGTGGCCGACCCGAACAAACTCGCCTATGTCACCCAGACCACCCTATCGGTGGATGACGCAGCCCGCGTAGTCGATGCGCTCAAAGCGCGCTTCCCTCATATCGTCGGCCCGAAGAAGGACGACATCTGTTATGCCACGCAGAACCGCCAAGATGCGGTGAAGACTTTGGCCAAGCAAAGCGATGTGGTCATCGTGGTCGGCTCGCCCAACAGTTCCAACTCCAACCGCCTGCGCGAGGTGGCGGCCAATGCCGGCATCCCGGCCTATATGGTGGATAACGCCGGCCAGCTCGATCCCAACTGGTTCGTCGGCAAAAACAAGGTCGGCATCACCGCTGGCGCCTCGGCGCCGGAAGTCCTGGTGCAAGAGGTGGTCACCCGTTTGAACGAGTTGGGCATCAGCGCCGTGCAACCGCTCGCGGGCATCGAGGAAAAGGTGAACTTCCCGCTGCCCAAAGGTTTGACGTAGGGTGCGCTTCACGCACCAGACATAGGCCTACAGATTTCCAACAGCGGTGCGCAGACGCACCCTACGGCACCTATGCCCGGTGCAGGATCACTTCCAGCACGAACTGCACACCGACGTAGGCCAGCAATAAACAGACAAAACCGGCCAGGGTCCAGGTGATCGCGGTGCGACCGCGCCAGCCATAGCGGCGCCGGCCCCACAACAGGGCAGCGAAGATCAGCCAGGACACCACGCCGAACACCGTCTTGTGCGTGAAACTCAAGGGCTTGCCGAAGATCTCTTCCGAAAACAAGATGCCGCTGACCAAGGTCAGCGTAAGCAGCACGAAGCCCACCTCGATCAAGTGGAACAGCAGTTTTTCCAGCGTCAACAGCGGCGGCAGACCTGCCACCAGGGCCGGCGGCACCGGCTTATGCAAGTGGCGGTCGGCCAGCGCAATCAACACCGCGTGCAAAGCGGCGATGGTGTAGAGGCTATAGGCGGTCATTGCCATCAGCAGATGTAAACGAAACAGCGGCCGTTCGCTATAGGCAATGGCGTGCCCGGCCGGCAGCACGGCATGCAACAGCACGGCGACGCCGGCGAAGGCTAGAACAAACCCCTTCAATCCGGCCAGGGGATACCGCCAACAAGCCAAGCTGTAGATCAGCACCGTCAGCGCCGCCACGGCCGAGAGCGAACTGGCCAAGCCCAGGCTCACCCCGCCCGCGCCCAAAACATCCTGCTGCAACAAGGCCAAATGCAAGACCAGCGGCACCAGTGGCAACACGCGAACCAAGGTCAAGTTGCGCTCGGCATGGCGGCCGGGCCAAAGCCAGGCGGCCAGAACAAGGTAAACCGCGGCAGTCAGGGGATAAAGGGCGCCATCGGGCATAGGTGATGTCATTAAATTTGTTAGACTTCGGCAGTTTAACGCATCGCCCCGTTCCGATCATGTTCGATAACCTCTCCCAACGCCTCGGCGCCGTCGTCAAAAACCTGCGCGGCCAGGGCCGGCTGACCGAAGCCAACGTCCAGGATGCCCTGCGCGAGGTGCGCGTGGCCCTGCTCGAGGCCGACGTCGCCCTGCCCGTGGTGCGCGACTTCATCGCCAAGGTGAAAGAAAGGGCGCTGGGCCAGGACGTGCTGCACAGCCTGACCCCGGGCCAGATGCTGATCGGCATCGTGCAGAAGGAACTCACCGCGCTGATGGGCGAGCAGGCCGTGCCGCTGTCCTTTGCCGCCCAGCCACCGGTGGTCTACCTGATGGCCGGCCTGCAAGGCGCCGGCAAGACCACCAGCAGCGGCAAGCTGGTGCGCATGATCCGCGCCCAGGGCAAGAAGAAGGTGCTCCTGGTCAGTTGCGACGTCTACCGCCCAGCCGCCATCGAGCAGTTGAAGACCGTGGCCGGCCAGGCCGAGGCCGACTTCTTCCCCTCCACGCCCGAGCAGAAACCGCTCGATATTGCCCTGGCCGCGTTGGACCATGCCCGCCGCCACTTCTTCGACGTGCTGATCGTCGACACCGCCGGCCGGTTGCATGTGGACGAGGCGATGATGCAGGAGATCCGCGAGCTGCATGCAGCGCTCAAACCGGTCGAGACCCTGTTCGTGGTCGACGCCATGCAGGGCCAGGACGCGGTCAACACCGCCAAGGCCTTCGGCGACGCCCTGCCGCTGACCGGCATCATCCTGACCAAGCTCGATGGCG
>JAJZTS010000107.1 GCA_021848725.1 Pseudomonadota bacterium | reverse complement strand
TGTCAGCCGACTAAATTTCGCGGCGCGCCGCTGACGAAGGCCTCGATGTTCTCGATCAACTGATCCGCCAGCCGCTGCATGGCCTCGCGGCTGGACCAGGCGACGTGCGGGGTGAGTAGGAAGTTGGGCAGGTTCAATTTCAACAAAGGGTGATCGGTGGTCGGCGGCTCGGCGCTGAGCACGTCGAAGCCGGCACCGGCGATGCGGCCGGTTCTGAGTGCCTCGATCAGCGCGGTCTCGTCGACGAGACCGCCGCGGGCGGTATTGATCAGCACGGCGTTGCGCTTCATCAGGCCGAACTCGCGTGGGCCGATCAGGTTTTTCGTCTCGTCGATGAGCGGGGTGTGCAAAGTGATGGCGTCGGCCCGCCGCAATACGTCGTCGAAGGCGGTGTAACCCGGGCGGCGGCTGTGTGCGTCCTTGTGTTCGGCGAGCAGCACGTGCATGCCGAAGGCGCGGGCCAAGCCTTCGATCCCACTGCCGATGCTGCCGTGGCCGACGATGCCCAGGGTCGAACTGTGCAGGTCACGGATATCGTGCGCGAATAGGCAGAACTGGTTCGATTGCGCCCACTCGCCGCGTTGCACGTTGTCGCGGTAGGCGATCAGGTTGCGGCGTAGCGCCAGCAACAGCATGAACACATGCTCCGGCACCGTGTGCTCGGCATAGCCGCGGATGTTGCACACCGCCACGCCGCGTTCGCGGCAGGCAGCGAGATCGACGTTGTCTACGCCGGTGGCAGCCACAGCCACCATCTTCAGTTTCGGCGTTTGTACCAACACCTCACGGGTGATCTTCACCTTGTTGGTCACCGCGATGGTGGCTTGCGCCAATCGTTCGGCGGTCTGCTCGGCGGCGGTTTCCGGCCAATCGGTCCAATGGTGGAGGCAGTCGGGCCGGCGCAGCTCGGCGACGAGCGAGGCGCGGTCGAGAAAGACGATGTGGTCCAAACTTATTCGCTCGCGTCGGCGTCGAATCCCGCCAGTTGTTCGACGATGCGGATCAGGGCGGAGGACTCCTCCTCGCCATAGCCCTGGCCGACCAGGCTGTTGAGCAGTTGCGCCGCCAGGGTCGAGGCGGGCAGGGCCATGGCCAGCCGCTGGGCTTCATTGAGCACGATGCCCATGTCCTTCTGGTGCAGCCGGGCGCGGAAGCCAGGCGTGAAGTTGCGCTCCAGCATGCGCTGGCCATGCACTTCGAGGATGCGGCTGTAAGCAAAACCGCCGAGCAGGGCCTCGCGTACCTTGGCCGGGTCGGCGCCTTGGCGGCGGGCGAAGGCGATGGCCTCGGCGACGCCCATCAGCGTGGCGGACACGACGATCTGGTTGCAGGCTTTGGCCACTTGGCCGGCGCCGCTGTCGCCGACATGGACGATATTCTTACCCATGGCCTGAAAGCAGGGCAGCACCCGCTGAAATGCAGCCTGCGGGCCACCGGCCATGATCGACAGCTTGGCGTCGATGGCGCCGATCTCGCCGCCCGAGACTGGGGCATCGAGCAGAGTGACGCCCTGACCGCGCAGGCGGGCGGCGAAGGCGCGCGTGGCGGTGGGCGAGGTGGTGCCCATGTCGACCACGATGCTGCCTTGGCGCGCGCCGGCGGCGACGCCGTCCTTGTCGAACAGCACCTCCTCCACGGCGGCATCGTCGGACACGTTGACGAACACGATCGCGCTGGTCTCGGCCACGCCCCTAGGCGTCATAGCCAGGCTGGCGCCGGCGTCGATCAGCTCGCGGGCGCGCGCCATGTTGCGCGCGAACACGGTCAGCGGAAAACCGGCGCGTTGCAGATTGCGCGCCATCGGCTGGCCCATGAGGCCGAGGCCGACGAAGCCGACTCGTTCCATCGGTGTCTCCTACGTCAGCGGACCATGGCGATCCAGAAGGGGAGGGTAAGCATGAAGGCCACGCTGCTCCAGCCGGCGGTCAGCGCCGCGGCGCGCACGTCGAGGCCGAAGCGGTCGGCGAACGAGGCCGCCATGATCATGGTCGGCATGCTGATTTCGATAATGGCGGCATGCTGGGCGTCGCCCAAGGGCTCGAATACCCAATGCGCCAGGCCCCAGGCGATGAGCGGGCCGACCAGCAACTTCACCGCAACGGCGATCGCGGTTTGCCGGCAAGGCTTGAGGTCGCCCCATGGGATCGACAGGCCGAGCGTGAACAGCATGATCGGGATGGTGGCCTGGCCCATGAACTTGGCGGCCGTGACCAGGGGGGCGATGTCGATGCCGGAAAAGTTGACGGCGAAGCCGAGCACGAAGCCCCATACCGGCGGCAGCTTGAGCACGGTGCGGAACAGGCTGGCACCGTGTTCGCCCTCGTGGCCCAGGCGGGTGGCGATCCAAACGCCCAAGGTCCATAGCAGCGGCGTGCCGGCCAGCACGTCGGCAAAGGCGGCATAGCTGCCGCCTTGGTCGCCATAGAGGAAGGTCAGCGTCGGATAGCCCATGAACAGGATATTGCCGAACATGCCGGCCAGCAGGATGGCGGCCTTGGTCGGCCGTTGCAGTGTATTGCCCAACGGCGAGCGATAGAGCAGTAGATAGAGCAAGCCGCCGCTGGTCAGGATGCCGGTGCCGACGATCAACGGCACTGTGAGTAAGTTCCAGGTAATCACCGCCTGCGCGGACAGGGCGAACAGCAAGGGGGGCGCGAAGACATCCACCACCAGCCGGTTCAATTGCATGCGCAGTTGTGCCGCGGGCGTTTCGGTGCGGAAGCGGCTCCACAGGCCGCCGGCGGCAACCAGCAGGGCGATGGGCAGCCAGACTTGCAGGAACAAGCGGTAGAGAAATTCAGCGGTCATG
>JAJZTS010000046.1 GCA_021848725.1 Pseudomonadota bacterium | reverse complement strand
ATCTGGGCCTTGGCCACCCAGGCCGTGCCGCCCAATTGACTGGCCGCCGCGGTGCACTCGGCCGCCTCTTGAATCGTCACGCCATTCGGCGTGGCAATGCCGTAATCGCGCAACACCGCCTTGGCTTGGTATTCGTGCAGGTTCATGGAGCGAATCCGCTGGATGCAAAAGCCGCTATTTTACGCGCGAAGGCAGGACAGAGTGGAATCCGGTAGCATTGCACCCACAAATGGATTCTGCGCCGGTTTAACTACACCCTCCCTCATCCCAACCCTTCTCCCGGAGGGAGAAGGGCTTTTCATCCCTCTCCCTCCGGGAGAGGGAAAGAGGGTGAGGGACAACGACTGAAGTACACCTAACCGTTTATCTGTCGCCTACATATGAAAGACATCCTGGTTCTCTATTACAGCCTGCACGGCTCGGTGAAACAGCTGGCCAGCCATCTCGCCCACGGCATCGAGTCGGTGCCCGGCGTGCAAGCGCGCATCCGCACGGTGCCCAAGGTGGCGGCCGAATCGGAGGGCCCGGCCAAGCTGGTGCCGGACGTCGGCGCCCCCTATGTCAGCCACGCCGACCTCACCGAGTGCATCGGCCTGGCCTTGGGCTCGCCGACCCGCTTCGGCAACATGGCGGCGGCGATGAAGTATTTCTGGGACGGCACCTCCGGCCTCTGGCTCAACGGGGCGCTGGCCGGCAAGCCGGCCTGCGTGTTCACCGCCACCGCCAGCCTGCACGGTGGCCAGGAGAGCACGCTGCTCACGATGATGCTGCCGCTGCTGCACCACGGCATGGTCATGGTCGGCCTGCCCTACACCCACCCCGAACTCAACCAGACCCGCTCCGGTGGCACGCCCTATGGCGTCAGCCATGTTGCCGGGCCGGACGGCAAGCAGCCGATCACCGACGAAGAGCGCAAGCTGGCCTTTGCCCAAGGCAAGCGCTTGGCCGAGATTGCGTTGAGATTGGCATGAGCGAGCTCGGCAGCGAGGCTCGCCGCTTCGTGCGCGGCCAGCAGCAAGGCGTGCTAAGCACGCTCTCGCAGCGCATCGCGGGCTACCCGTTCGGCTCGGTCACCCCCTTCATCCTCGACCAGCAGGGCCGACCGGTGATCCTGATCTCAACGCTGGCCGAGCACACCAAGAACATCGAGGCCGACCCACGGCTGTCGCTCATCGTGCAACCGTTCACGCAAGACATGCAGGAGGCAGGCCGCGTCACCTTGCTCGGCCGGGCCACGCGGCTGGGCGAGAAGGATTCACTCGGCCCGCGCTACCTGCGTTACTTCCCCAAGGCCGAGACCTATTTCGCGATGCACGATTTTTCGTTCTACCGGATCGAGCCCGAGCGCATCCGCTACATCGGCGGCTTCGGCAAGATTCACTGGATCGAGGCCGCGGCTTATCTAAATTCCGCCAACGTCCTGGCCGAACAGGAAACGGCTATTCTCGACCATATGAACACCGACCACGCCGATACCCTGCTCGACCTGTGCCGGCATTTCCATGGCGTCGCGCCGGTTCAGGCCACGATGATCGGTATCGACGGCGACGGTTTCGACGTCCGCACCGACGGCCGTATCCTGCGCTTGGACTTCGCCGAGCCGATCAACAACGCCGACGACGCACGCAAGGCGCTAGCGGAAATGGTGCAGCAATGCCGAAGCTGAACACCATCGCCCACTGGCTCAGTATCGTCAGCCTGATCGCGCTGATCCTGCTCTGCCTGGCCTGGGAACTGTGGCTGGCGCCGCTGCGGCCGGGTGGCTCCTGGCTGGTGCTCAAGGTGCTGCCGCTCATGGCCCCGTTGTTCGGCATCCTGCGCGGCCGGATCTACACCTACAAATGGGCCAGCCTGTTGATCTGGCTGTATTTCACCGAAGCGACGGTACGGGCCTGGTCGGACAGCGGCCTGTCGGCACGCTTGGCATGGGTGGAACTTAGCCTATCCTTACTGTTCTTAGTCTCGGTTGTGCTGTTCATTCGCACCAGCCGGATAAAAAAATAACCAGCCTCGCTAAATAAATTTAATGCGACATCCGCTGGACATCGCAATGAGGACATAATTATCCTCTTATAAACCGAATTACCCCGAGCGCGAAGGAGCCATGATGAACAAATTGAGCTTCACCCATTTCACTTATCTGCCGATGTCGATGCGCGTGTTGTTCACCATGGTCCTGCTGGTCTTCGGCACCGGTTACCTGATGGCCATGATTCAGGTGTGGGTGACCCATGTCGGCCTGGACGGCAAGCCCTTCCTGACCGCGAAAGACCTGATGATCGCCTATGGCGGCAACAAGGAAGGGACCAAGCTGGAGTCCGCCCTGCGCGGACCGATGGCCAGCATGCTGCCGGCTGAAAAACGCGAGGTGATCTTCACCTGGCTGCATAACGGCTCCAAGGCGGACGAATTCACCGCCAAGGTCGACCCCATCCTCAAAGAGCACTGCGTGATGTGCCATAGCCCGAGCGTCAACCCGCACCTGCCCGACCTGACCAACCATGAGGGTGTCATGAAAGTCGCGGCGGTCGACACCGGCATGACAGTGCCGACGCTGGTGCGCGTATCGCACATCCACCTGTTCTCGATCACCTTCATCTTCTTCATCACCGGTTTCATCTTCACCCATGCCTACATCCAGCCGGTGTGGGTCAAGTGCCTGGCGATTGCGGTGCCGTTTTTGACCATCCTGACCGACGTCGGCTCCTGGTACTTGACCAAGATCTGGGAACCCTTCGCCTGGGTGGTGATCGGCAGCGGTGCCTTGATGGGCCTGTCCTTCGCCTTCATGTGGCTCACCTCGATGTATCAACTCTGGTTCTACACGTTGCCGGAGAATGTCGCCGAGGAAGAAGGCAAGCTGCCGGGCGTTTACCGCTAAGCCTCAGCCGGACAAAAAAGGCGGCCTGTAGGTCGCCTTTTTTATTGCCCGATTGCCACGCCAGCCTGCCACTGCAAGGTACCAATAAAATGGTTATGCTCTTCTCCGGTTGAACCTCCTGCCGCAACAATTGCCAGAGGGATACGGCAACTGGACTCGCGCATGCCGATGCCATGGACCAGCCCGCAGAGCCCGCGCAGCAGGGCGCGATACCCAACCTTCACGTTCCGGATGACACAAGGCATGTCCGATCTAAACGACCCGAGAGTTTTATTTGCGGCAGAACGCACCCTGCTTGCCTGGAATCGCACCAGCCTTACGCTCATGGGCTTCGGCTTCGTCATCGAACGCTTCGGCCTCTTCATCGAAATGCTCGACCCGGCCAGAACCGAATCGCTACAGAGAAATTTCTCGTTCTGGATCGGCCTTGGCTTCATCGTCTTGGGTTCGTTCGTTTCCGCCTCGGCCGTCATCCAATTCCGGACCGTGCTGCGAACGCTGAACGCCGCCGAGATCCCGAGGAATTATCGGACCAGCCTCGGCGTGCTGACCAATCTGGCCGTCGCCCTGCTCGGCATCGCATTGACCTTCTACCTGTTCACCCAAGGGGCCCGCTTACCATGAACGTCCGCCTCATTGCCGTCACCTTCTGCCTGCTGCCCTTGTTGCCGGGCTGCCAGCCGGCGGAAAAGCCGCGCTTTCAAGGTTATGTGGAGGGCGAACCGGTGTTGGTCGCCGCCCAGCAGACCGGCCAACTGACCTCGCTCAACGTGCAACGCGGCGACATCATCGCGCGGGATACCCCGCTGTTCAGCCAAGATCAGGCCACCGAGGCCGCCAACGTCAGCCAGGCCCGCGCACAATTGGCCCAGGCCGAGGCCCAACTGGCCAATCTGGCGAGCGGCAAGCGGCCCCAGGAGATCGCCGTGATCGAGGCCCAACTCAAGGATGCCGAGGCCAAACATCGGCTTTCCACTGCGCAATTGGCGCGACAGCAAACGCTGCTGGCACAGGGCTTCGTCAGCGCCGAGGCGGTGGATAGCGCGCGCACCCAAGCTGCGCGCGACGAGGCCGCCATCGCACAAATGAAGGCCCAATTGGCCAGCGCCGAGTTGCCCGGCCGCGAACAGGAACGCGCCGCCGCCCGCGCCCAAGTTGCCGCCGCCCAGGAAGCGCTGCAGAGAAGCGAGATCCTGCTGGCGCAAAAATCGCAGCGCGCACCCGTGGCCGGCTTGGTGCAGGACACCTATTTCCGCACGGGCGAATGGGTCGGCCCGGGCCAAGCGGTACTCGCCCTGCTGCCGCCGGAAAACATCAAGGTCCGCTTCTTCGTGCCGGAAACCGAATTGGCTGCGCTGAAGACCGGACAAGCCGTGCAGATTCAGGTCGATGGTTTGACCACCCCCGTCGCCGCCACCATCCGCTTCATCAGCCCCAGCGCGGAATACACCCCACCGGTGCTGTTCAGCGAGAAGAACCGTCACCGCCTGGTCTATTTGGTCGAGGCTTGGCCTAAGCCGGCGGATGCGCCGCGCTTGCACCCCGGCCAACCGGTGAGCGTGTCGCGGCAATGAATCATCCCTATGCCATCGACGTCCACGGCCTAAGCAAATCCTTCGGCAACAAGCGTGCGGTCAACCACCTCAGCCTGCAAGTGGCGGAGGGAGAGATCTATGGCTTCCTCGGCCCCAACGGCAGCGGCAAGACCACCTCGATCCGCATGCTCTGCGGCCTGCTGACGCCGGACGAGGGCAGCGGCACCTGCCTGGGTTACGACGTCCGCCGTCAAAGCGGCGAGATCAAGAAGCAGGCGGGTTACATGACCCAGCGCTTCAGCTTCTACGAAGACCTGTCCATCCGCGAGAACCTCGACTTCGTCGCCCGCCTGTATGCCATGCCCGATCGCAAGCGCGTGGTCGAGCGAAGCATGGCGGAACTGGGGCTGGCGCACCGGGCGAACCAACTGGCCGGCACCCTGTCCGGCGGCTGGAAACAACGGCTGGCGCTGGCCGCCTGCATGCTGCATCGGCCGCGCCTGCTGCTGTTGGACGAACCGACCGCCGGGGTCGATCCCAAGGCGCGGCGCGACTTCTGGGACGAGATCCACCGTTTGGCCGGACAAGGCATCAGCGTGCTGGTGTCCACCCATTACATGGACGAGGCCGCCCGTTGCCACCGCCTGGCCTACATCGCCTACGGCGACCTGCTGGCGGCAGGCACGCCGGAAGAACTCATCGCCCAAAGCGGCCTCACCAGCTTCGCCGTACAGGACGACGACCCGGCCCTGGCCGCGCGCTTGCGTCAACTGCCAGGGGTGGAACAGGTCGTCGCCATGGGCAGCATGTATAGCGTCAGCGGCCAGGACGGCCTGCTGATCGCCCGCGGCTTGGCCGGCTTTGCTGGTTTGCGCTTCGAACAGGTCGACACCGGGCTGGAACAAGTGTTCATCCGGCTCATGGATCGGGTGCAGGAGGCGGCACCATGAGACTGCCGCTCACCCTGCATCGCCTATGGGCCATCGTGCTGAAGGAGTTCGTGCAGATGCGGCGCGACCGCATCACCTTCGCCATGATGGTGGGCATTCCGCTGATGCAGCTGGTGCTGTTCGGCTTCGCCATCAATACCGATCCCAAGCGGCTGCCCACCGTGGTGTTCGATGCCGACCACAGCGCCTTCTCGCGCAGCTTCGTCGCCAGCCTGGACAACAGCGGCTATTTCGACATCCTGCCGCCGCCCGATAGCGTCGTCGCGGCGCGGGAGGCCATGGCCATCGGCGATATCCAATTCATCGTATCGATTCCGCCGGATTTCTCGCGTGCCGTGGTGCGGGGCGAGCGCCCGGCCCTGCTGCTGGAGGCCGACGCCTCGGACCCCTCCGCCACCGGCAATGCCCTGGCCGCCCTGGCCAACCTCAACCAGAGCGCCTTGCAGCACGACCTGAAGGGTCCGCTGGTCAAACTCAACGGCGGCAGTCCGCCGTTCGAGGTGCGGGTGCAACGCAATTACAACCCGGAGGGCATCACCCAATACAACATCGTGCCGGGCCTAATGGGCACCATCCTGACCATGACCATGATCATGATGACCGGCATGGCGATGACCCGCGAGCTCGAACGCGGCACGCTGGAAAATTTGTTGGCCTTTCCGGTGCATCCGCTGGAGGTGATGATCGGCAAGATCCTGCCCTACATCATCGTCGGCTACATCCAGGTCACGGTGATCCTGACCGCCGCCCACGTCCTGTTCCACGTGCCCATCGCCGGCAGCCTGCCCATGCTGCTCGCCTGTGTCCTCGTCTTCCTGGCCGCCAACCTGACCGTCGGCATGATGTTTTCGACCATCGCGCGCAGCCAGTTGCAGGCGATGCAGATGACCTTCTTCTTTTTCCTGCCGTCGATGCTGTTGTCGGGCTTCATGTTTCCCTTCCGCGGCATGCCGCATTGGGCGCAGGTCATCGGCGAGGGCCTGCCGCTCACCCATTTCCTGCGCATCGTGCGCGGCATCATGCTCAAGGGTAACGGCTGGGCGGAGACCTGGCCCAACGTCTGGCCCTTGCTGGTGTTCATGGCCGTGGTGCTGACCATCGGCTTCAAGCGCTATCGCCGCACCCTGGATTGAAAAAGGGCGACCCGCGGGTCGCCCTCTCTCATTGGCGCAACGCGAAAATCAGACCTGTGGATGCGCCCGCTCCTCGGCGCCGAACAGCTTGTTCAGCGCATTGAGATAGGCCTTGGCCGAAGCGATGACAATGTCGGTGTCGGCGCCCAGGCCGTTGACCACGCGGCCGTTGCGCGACAGGCGCACGGTCACCTCGCCCTGGGCATCGGTGCCGGTGGTGATGTTGTTGACCGAGTAGAGCAGCAGGCTGGAATTGCTGCCGACCATCTTCTCGATGGCGCGGAAGCAGGCATCGACCGGGCCGCCGCCGTTCTCCTCGGCGCGCAGCTCTGCGCCGCCGTCGGACAACACCACGGCGGCGTGCGGCACCTCGCCGGTCTCGGAACAGACCTTGAGCGAGACCAGCTTGAACCGGTCGCAGGCGTCGATGCCGGCATCTTCGGAGACCAAGGCGTGCAGGTCCTCGTCGAAGATCTCGCGCTTCTTGTCGGCCAGGGCCTTGAACCGGGCGAAGGCGGCATTCAGCGCCTCCTCGCTGTCGAGCACGATACCCAGTTCCTGCAAGCGGGTGCGGAAGGCGTTGCGGCCGGAGAGTTTGCCCAGGGTGAGCTTGTTCGCGCCCCAGCCCACGTCCTCGGCACGCATGATCTCGTAGGTCTCGCGGTGCTTGAGCACGCCGTCCTGGTGGATGCCGGACTCGTGCGAGAAGGCGTTGGCGCCGACGATGGCCTTGTTCGGCTGCACCGGGTAGCCGGTGATCTGCGACACCAGCTTCGAGGTCGGCACGATTTGCGTGGTGTCGATGCGCGAATCGCAGTCGAACACGTCGCGCCGGGTCTTCACCGCCATCACGATCTCTTCCAGCGAGGCGTTGCCGGCCCGCTCGCCCAGACCGTTGATGGTGCACTCGACCTGGCGCGCGCCGTTCATCACCGCGGCCAGCGAGTTGGCCACCGCCATGCCCAAATCGTTGTGGCAATGGGTCGACCACACCACCTTGTCCGCATTGGGCACGCGCTCGATCAACTGGCGGATCCGCTCGCCCCACAACTGCGGGATGCTGTAGCCGACGGTGTCCGGCACGTTGAGGGTCTTGGCTCCGGCCGCGATCACCGCCTCGAAGATACGGCAGAGAAAATCCATCTCCGACCGCACCGCGTCCTCAGCCGAGAACTCGACGTCGTCGGTGTATTCGCGCGCGAGCTTGACCGCCTTCACCGCCGCCTCGACCACCTGGTCGGGCTGCATGCGCAGTTTCTTCTCCATGTGGATCGGGCTGGTCGCGATGAAGGTGTGGATGCGGCCCGAGGCGGCCGGCTTGATCGCCTCGCCGGCCGCGCGCACGTCGCGCTCGTTCGCCCGCGCCAGCGAGCAGACGGTGGAATGCTTGACGACGCCGGCGATGCTGCGGATCGCCTCGGCATCGCCCGGGCTGGCGGCGGCGAAGCCGGCCTCGATCACGTCGACGCCCAGGCGCTCCAGTTGCCGCGCAATGCGCATCTTCTCGTCTTTGGTCATGGCCGCGCCGGGACTCTGCTCGCCGTCGCGCAAGGTGGTATCGAAAATAATCAATCGGTCATTCATGGCACGCTCCAATGGGTGCTCCGCCGCACAAGCAGCAGAAGGGTTAGATCTGAAACCACGGAACTACAGAGGGGGAGAGTTATTTTTGCCCGCGCAAGGGCAGCAGCAGGCGCGTGGCGTGCCGAACAAGCGAGAAGTGCTGGAGGGAGTCGAAAACGGTTCGCATGGGCTTGAATATAAAGACCTTGCGGGGACTAGGCAAGAAATTTTTCCAGCGCCTGTCAATCGCCGCCGGTAGCCTTATGACGAAAACGCCGAAGCAGCCACAGCACATAGCCCGACAAGCCGTAGCCGACGAATAGCGCGAACAACACCGTCGGCGGATCGGCCGAGATCAGGATGAATCCCAGCGCGACCAGCACCACGGCAATGAACGGCACGCTCTTGCGCAAGTTGATGTCCTTGCCGCTGTAGAACGGCAGGTTGCTGACCATGGTCAAACCGGCGAACACGGTTACCACCCAGGCCAACCAATGGATGCGCTGACCGGAGACATCCCAATCGTGCATGACCCAGACCAGGCCGGCGATCAGGGCCGCGGCGGAGGGGCTGGGCAGGCCCTGGAACCAGCGTTTGTCCTGTACCTCGATCTGGGTGTTGAAGCGGGCCAGACGCAAGGCCGCGCCGACGCAATAGACGAAGGCGGCCAGCCAGCCCAGCTTGCCCATGCCCTTCAGGGCGAAGGTGTAGATCACCAGGGCCGGCGCCACCCCGAACGAGACCATGTCCGACAGCGAATCGTACTCGGCGCCGAAGGCGCTCTGGGTCCGGGTCAGCCGCGCCACCCGGCCGTCGAGACCGTCGAGCACCATCGCGACGAAGATCGCGACCGCCGCTTGTTCGAACCGGCCGTTCATCGCTTGCACGATGGCATAGAACCCGGCGAACAAGGCACCGGTGGTGAACAGATTGGGCAGCAAGTAGATGCCCTTGCGCGCCAGGGGGCCTTTCGGCGGCGGATTCGGACGGTGGCTCGCCGGTTCCGCCATACTCAGACCAACTCGGCCAGGATGGTTTCGCCCGCCCGGGTCTTGTCGCCCAGCGCGACCTTGGGCCGCGCATCGGTCGGCAGATAGACATCGACCCGAGAACCGAAGCGGATAAAGCCATAACGCTGGCCGCGCTTGAGCATATCGCCCGGGCCGACATAACAAAGGATGCGCCGCGCGACCAGGCCGGCGATCTGCACGCAGGTAACGTCGGTGCCGTCTGCCAGTTTCAGCCAGATGGCGTTGCGCTCGTTCTCGACCGAGGCCTTGCTCAGGGCGGCGTTGACGAAGCTGCCAGCGTGATACCAGCGGCTGCGCACCTCGCCGTCGACCGGGCTGCGGTTGGAATGGACGTTGAACACGTTCATGAACACGCTGATCTTCAACGCCTCGCGCTTGAGCCAGGGATCTTCGGTCTTTTCCACCGCGACGATACGGCCGTCGGCCGGCGCGATGACCAGCTTGTCGCCCAGCGGTACTTGCCGGCCGGGATCGCGGAAGAATTGCAGCACGAAGACGAGGAACAGCCAGAACGGCAAGGCCCATAGCCAGCCGGCAAAATAATGCACCGCCAGCGCCAGGACCAAGGCGAAAACGAGATGCCCCCAACCCTCGCGGGCGATCAGGGGATGCGGATATTCGGAGTTGTGTTGGCTATTGTTATCGTTCATGAGGCTCGACTACGGAGAGGACGGGAGAGAGGATAGCACCCCTCCCCCGCGACCGTTCGATCAGTTCTTGGACTTGTCGACCAGCTTGTTGGCCTTGATCCAGGGCATCATGTCGCGCAGCTTCTCGCCCACCACCTCGATCGGGTGCTCGGCGGTCAGGCGACGACGCGCGGTCATGGCCGGATAGTTGGTCTTGCCTTCCAGGATGAACATCTTGGCGTACTCGCCGGTCTGGATGCGCTTCAGCGCGTTGCGCATGGCGGCGCGCGACTGTTCGTTGATCACCTCGGTGCCGGTGACGTACTCGCCATACTCCGCGTTGTTGGAGATCGAGTAATTCATGTTGGCGATGCCGCCCTCGTACATCAGGTCGACGATCAGCTTCAACTCGTGCAGGCACTCGAAGTAGGCCATCTCCGGGGCGTAGCCGGCCTCGGTCAGGGTCTCGAAGCCCATCTTCACCAGTTCGACAGCGCCGCCGCAGAGCACGGCCTGCTCGCCGAACAGGTCGGTCTCGGTCTCCTCGCGGAAGTTGGTCTCGATCACCCCGGCTCGGGCGCCGCCGTTGGCGGCGGCATAGGCCAGGGCGATGTCCTTGGCCTTGCCGGACTTGTCCTGATAAACGGCGATCAAGGAAGGCACGCCGCCACCCTGAAGGTAGGTCGAGCGCACGGTGTGGCCCGGGCCCTTGGGCGCGACCATGATCACATCGAGGTCGGCGCGGGGCACGATCTGGTTGTAGTGGATGTTGAAGCCGTGGGCGAAGGCCAGGGTCGCGCCCTTCTTGATGTTGGGCTCGATCTCGCCGTAGTAGACGGCCGGCTGCTGCTCGTCCGGCACCAGGATCATCACCACGTCGGCGTCCTTCACCGCGGCGCCGACTTCCTTCACGGTCAGACCGGCCTTCTTGGCCTTGTCCCAGGAAGCGCCGCCCTTGCGCAGGCCCACGGTCACGGTGACGCCGGAATCCTTCAGGTTGTTGGCGTGGGCATGACCCTGCGAGCCGTAACCGACGATGGCAACCTTCTTCTTCTTGATCAGAGACAGGTTGGTGTCTTTTTCGTAGTAGACCTTCATGGTGCTTCCTTTCGACTAACTAATTCAGGGGTTCAAATCTTCAGCATGCGGTCGCCGCGGCCGATGCCGGAGGCGCCGGTACGCACGGTTTCCAGAATGGCGCCGGCATCGAGGGCATCGAGAAAGGCATCCAGCTTGGAGCCCGGCCCGGTCAATTCGATGGTGTAGGTCTTGTCAGCGACGTCGATGATGCGACCGCGGAAGATATCGGCCAGCCGTTTCATCTCCTCACGCTGCTCGCCGGTGGCGGCGCGCACCTTGACCAGCATCAGCTCACGCTCGATGTGGTCGCCATCGGACAGATCCTGCATCTTGATCACGTCGACCAGCTTGTTCAGTTGCTTGGTGATCTGCTCGATCACCTCGTTCGAGCCGGTGGTAACGATGGTCATCCGCGACAGCGTGGCATCCTCGGTCGGCGCCACGGTCAGCGACTCGATGTTGTAGCCACGGGCCGAGAACAGACCGGCGACGCGGGACAGCGCGCCCGCCTCGTTTTCCATCAACACGGAAATGATGTGCCTCATACCAGGATCATCTCCGACAGGCCCTTGCCGGCGGGGATCATCGGGTAGACGTTCTCGCGCGGGTCGGTAATGAAATTCATGAACACCAGTTGGTCCTTGTGCTCGGTGAAGGCGCGGCGCAGCGCCGGCTCGACGTCCTCCGGCTTCTCGATGCGCATGCCGACATGGCCGTAGGCCTCGGCCAGCTTGGCGAAGTCAGGCAGCGAGGCGACGTAGGACTCGGCGTAGCGCTCCTCGTAGAAGAACTCCTGCCACTGGCGGACCATGCCGAGATAACCGTTGTTGAGCAGGATCACCTTGATCGGCAGCTTGTATTCCTTGCAGGTCGACAGCTCCTGGATGTTCATCTGGATGCTGCCTTCGCCGGTAATGCAGGCCACCATGGCATCGGGGTGGGCCAGTTGTACGCCCATGGCGTAAGGCAGGCCGACGCCCATGGTGCCCAGGCCACCGGAGTTGATCCAGCGCCGCGGCTCATCGAACTTGTAGTATTGCGCCGCCCACATCTGATGCTGGCCGACGTCGGAGGTGACGAAGGCCTGGCCCTGGGTGATCTCGTACAGTTTCTCGACCACATACTGCGGCTTGATCATGGCCGAACTGCGGTCGTACTTCAGGCAATCCTGCGCACGCCACAACTCGATCTGCGCCCACCAGGCCTTGAGCGCGGCTTGCTCGGGCCGCTCGCTGCTGGCCTTGAGCAGACGGTTCATTTCTTCCAACACTTGGCCGACATCGCCGACGATGGGCACGTCGACCTTGACCCGCTTGGAGATCGACGACGGATCGATGTCGATATGGATGATCCGGCGCGCCTCTTTGGCGAAGTGCTTGGGATTGCCGATCACGCGGTCGTCGAAGCGGGCGCCGACGGCGATCAGCACGTCGCAATGCTGCATCGCCATATTGGCTTCGTAGGTGCCGTGCATGCCGAGCATGCCGAGGAACAGCGGGTCGTTCGCCTTGTAACCACCCAGGCCCATCAGCGTGCTGGTCACCGGATAGCCGAGGTCGCGCGCCATCTCGGCCAACGGCGCCGCGGCATTGCCCAGCACCGCACCACCGCCGGTGTAGATCACCGGGCGTTTGGCCTCGAGCAGCATCTGCACGGCACGCTTGATCTGGCCGGCGTGTCCTTTACTGGTCGGATTGTACGAACGCATGCTGATCGTTTCCGGGTACTCGAACGTGCAGCTATGCTGGGTGATGTCTTTCGGGATGTCGACCACGACCGGGCCGGGCCGGCCGGTCGCCGCGATATAGAAGGCCTTCTTGATGGTCGGCGCGATGTCCTTGACGTCCTTGACCAGGAAGTTGTGCTTCACGCAGGGGCGGGTGATGCCGACCGTATCGACTTCCTGGAAGGCGTCCTGACCGATCGCGGCGGTCGGCACCTGGCCGGTGATCACCACCATCGGAATGGAGTCCATATAGGCCGTGGCGATACCGGTCACCGCATTGGTCGCGCCGGGGCCGGAGGTGACCAAGGCGACGCCGACCTTGCCGGTCGAGCGGGAATAGGCATCGGCCGCATGCACCGCGGCCTGCTCGTGACGGACCAGGACGTGGGTAAAACCCTTTTGCTTATAAATCTCGTCGTAGATGTTGAGCACCGCGCCGCCGGGATAGCCAAAGACATACTCCACGCCCTCGGCATGCAGACAGCGGATCACGATCTCCGCACCGGTCAATTCCAACTCGGCCATGAATTTTTGTTCTTGAAAATATTACGGAAAAGCTCAGAACACTAACGTTAGCGGCCTGTCTGGTCAAGCCGCACCCGAAAATGAAAAAGGGCTAGCAGCCTAAAACCGCTAACCCTCGTATTTGGTGGGTCGGGCGAGATTCGAACTCGCGACCAACGGATTAAAAGTCCGCTGCTCTACCGGCTGAGCTACCGACCCCCGAAAAGCGGTGCATTATAAAGCGCGCAGGATTGCTGTCAACAAAAAAGCCCCGCCGAAGCGGGGCTCTCAGTCGCCGGGAAGCCGCTTATACCGCGTCCAGCTTGCGCATGCTGGCCGGCAGCAACTTCAGATCGACCAGACCGGTGATCAAGGCCTTGAAGAAGGTCGCCTCGCCTTCGTAGACCATCTTGTAGTACTGCACCTTCATGGTCAGCGCGCTGCCGAGCACGATGGCGACGAAGGTGATGATGGAGCCGATGGCCAGGGTGGACACGCCGGTCACCGCCTGGCCGATGGTGCAGCCCATGGCCAGCACGCCGCCGAAGCCCATCAGGATGGCGCCGATCAGGTGGTTGGCGAAGTCCTTGAAGTTGGCGAACCACTCGATGCGGAAGCTGCGCGTAATCAGCGACCAGAGCAAGGAGCCCAGGATGACACCGAACAGCGACATCAGGCCGAAGGTCAACAAAGGCTTGCCGAAGCCGCCCATGACATAGCCATACAGCTGGCCCATCGGGTTGATGAAGGTAAAGGACTGCGGCGCCAACGAACGGCTGTCGGCCGGCTTCATGTCGCCCTCGCCGGCATACATATCCCACTGATCGGTGACGAAGCTTTGCAGCGAATATTGCTGGTCGTCTGCGCTCACCATGAGGTTGCTGGTGACATACCAAGCCGCCAAGATCGCCAAACCGACCACCAAGCCCCCGAGGATGTTGTCGAAGCTCTTGCGGAAGTCCTCCGACTTGAAGGCATAGACCAAGAGCAGCAGGCCGACGACGATGCCGGCCGCCAAACGCGCGGTGGTTTTGCCTTCCGCGCCACCGACCACGGCGCCGATGTCCTGATTGGTGCCCAGGGTTACCGCCAAGGGACGAATCCAATCGTAGAACAACACGCTGAACAAGGTTTTGTCGGAGTCGGGGAAGGGGTTGACCATGAAATAGGCGATCACCGCAATGACGGCCAGGACCATGATCGACTTGATATTGCCGCCACCGATGCGGATCAGGGTCTTGTTACCGCAGCCCGAGGCCAGGGTCATGCCGATACCGAACAGCAGACCGCCGATCAGGTTCTCGGCCCAGACCAGTTGGTTGGCGCGGTAGGGTGGGAAGGCGGCATCGGGCTTGACCATGCCGACATATTCCAGCACCGCCACACCGAGCATGGCCACGGCGATCGCGAACAGCCAGGCGCGCATACGGCCCAGATCGCCCATGTTCACCCAATCGGATACCGCGCCCATGGTGCAGAAATTGGTCTTGTTGACCACGGCGCCCATGACCACCGCGATCCCAAAGGTCGCCCATAGCATCAGCGACTGGGCTTGTGCGAAGTGTTCAAAAACCATCTTTTCGTCCTCTCGCAAGATTAAATAGGAACAGACAATCGAGGCCCCGCACCGCGTATCCCGCCGTCTAAATTTGATCTTGCTGGGGCGCCCGACCTAAACCGACGCATTATCGAATCAATCGCCGAGGGCGGGCAAAGCATTCTTGTGCCGAAGCCCTTGATTTGGTTCGTTTATACCAACTATTTCCGGTATCGCGTCGGATCGCTCACGCCGGCATCGACAAAACCTTGCCGCCGCAAGCGGCAGGAATCGCAGCGGCCGCATGCCGCGCCATCGGCGTCGGCTTGGTAGCACGATACGGTTAGGCCATAGTCCACACCTAACTCCATACCTAAACGAATGATTTCGGCCTTGCTCAAGCGCAGCAGCGGCGCCGCAATGCGCAGCGGCTGGCCCTCGACCGCGCGCTTAGTGGCGAGGTTGGCCATGCGTTCGAAGGCCTCGATGTATTCCGGCCGGCAATCGGGGTAGCCGGAGTAATCCACCGCATTGACGCCTAGATAGATCGCATCGGCGGCCAGCACCTCGGCCCAAGCCAAGGCCAGGGACAGCATCACCGTATTGCGCGCCGGCACATAGGTGATCGGTATCCCCTCGCTTGCCTGCTCGGGCACGGCCAGGCTGCGATCGGTCAAAGCCGAGCCGCCGAACTGGGCCAGCCCCAACTGCAGCACGCGATGCTCGCGCGCGCCGAGCTGCATCGCCACGGCACGCGCCGCATCCAGTTCGGCACCATGGCGCTGGCCATAATCGAAGCTTAGCGCGTAGCAGTCATAACCCTCGCTACGCGCCACCGCCAAGGTCGTGGCGGAATCGAGACCGCCGGACAGCAATACGACCGCACGTTTCGACATCGCTAGCGCCCCTTCTCTTCGCCCCAAAGAATCTTGTGCAATTGCACTTGCATGCGCACCGGCAGATGGTCGCGCAAGATCCATTCGGCCAAGTGTCGTGGCGTGATTTCGCCGAAGGCCGGCGAGAATACCACCGGGCAGCGCTCGGCCAAGCGTCGCTCGCGCAAGACTTGCGCCGCCCACTGGTAATCGGCCTCGTCGACAATGACAAACTTAAGCTCATCGCGCGGCGTCAGGCATTCGATGTTCGACCACAGGTTGCGCTCGACCTCGCCCGAACCCGGCGTCTTGATGTCGACGATGCGGGACACACGGCGGTCCACATTGGCGATATCCAAAGCGCCGCTGGTCTCCAACGACACGTCGTAGCC
>JAJZTS010000045.1 GCA_021848725.1 Pseudomonadota bacterium | reverse complement strand
TGCAGCATTGGCGCACCTTGCTCGGCATGGCGCCGCCGAATTCGGACTACGTCGCCGAGTTGCGCCGCGCGATTCAAGAGGCGCGGCAATTGGCCGAGAAGGCCGGCAAGCCGATCGACCTCGGGCCATCGATTCGCGGCCGGATCGAACTGGCCGCCGCGCTCAAGGTCAAGCTCAAGCCCGAGGCCGTGGTCTTCGTCTTCGCCCGGCCTATCGGTGGCCAGGGCATGCCGCTCGCGGCCATGCGCGTGCCGGCCGGCGACTTGCCGATCGACTTCGAGTTCGACGACACCACGACCTTGGGCGGCGCCAAGCTGTCGGACCATAAGCAGGTGCAATTGGTCGCCCGTGTCGCCAACTCCGGCCAGCCCACTGCCGCCCCCGGCGACCTCGAAGGCCGGATCGAGAAGGTGGCCGTCGGCAAGCACGACATCAAGTTGGTGATCGACCGCGAACTGCATTAAGCCGGCCAGCAACGCCAGCCAAGGCCGCGGCCCAGGGGGTGCGGCCTTTTTGTTTGTCCGGCCGCCAAGGCACTACAATGAAAATAATAAGGCGCGAAGGAGAGAGCGATGTTCGAATCTGCCGAGTTGGGCCATAAGATCGACAAGGCCACCTACGACAAGGAAGTGCCTAAGTTGCGCGAGGCCCTGCTCGACGTGCAGTTCGATTTTGCCGCCGCCAAGAAATTCGAGGCCATCATCCTGGTCGGCGGCGTCGATGGCGCCGGCCGCAGCGAGACGGTCAACCTGCTCAACGAATGGATGGACCCGCGCCATATCGAAGTGCACGGCATGGGCGAGCCGTCCGACGAGGAGCGCGAGCGCCCGCCGATGTGGCGCTTCTGGCGTGCCCTGCCGCCCAAGGGCCGCATCGGCGTGTTCATGGGCTCTTGGTATAGCTGGCCGATCGTCGATTACGTCTATGGCAACATCGACAAAGAGGCCTATCACGAAAAGATCGAACGCATCGTCCGCTTCGAAAAGATGCTGGTCGACGAAGGCGCGCTGCTGATCAAGTACTGGTTTCACCTGTCCAAGGAGGCGCAGCGCAAACGGCTGAAGGCGCTGGAGAAAGACCCGCGCACCCGCTGGCGGGTGACCCAGCGCGATTGGGACCATTTCGAGTTGTACGACCGATTCCGCGAGGCGGATGAGCAGGCCCTGCGCATGACCAGCACGGCCGAGGCGCCGTGGTACATCATCGAAGGGTCCGACGCGCGCTACCGCGAACTCACAGTCGGCACGACCTTGCTCGAAGGCCTGCGCCGCCGGGTGGATGAAAAGGATGGTTCGCCCTCGGCCAGCCACGTGCCACCGCTGCTGCCGTCGATCGATCAACTGCATTTGCTGAAATCGCTCGACCTGTCGCATGCCCTGAGCAAGAAGGCCTACGAGCGCGCGCTGGAAGAGCAGCAGAGTCGCTTGGTGCAATTGGCGCGCGACCCGCTGTTCAAGGAGATGTCGGTCGTGGTCGTGTTCGAGGGCAACGACGCCGCCGGCAAGGGCGGCAGCATCCGCCGTATCACCGGTGCGCTCGACGCCCGGCAATACCAGGTCATCCCGATCGCGGCGCCGACCGAGGATGAGCGCGCCCACCCCTATCTCTGGCGCTTCTGGCGCCATCTGTCGCGCCGGGGCCGTATCACCCTGTTCGACCGCTCGTGGTATGGCCGGGTGCTGGTCGAGCGGGTCGAGGGCTTCGCGCCGGAGACCGACTGGATGCGCGCCTATGGCGAGATCAACGATTTCGAAGACCAATTGGCCCGGCACGAAACCGTGGTGGTCAAGTTTTGGCTCGCCACCAGCAAAGAAGAGCAGATGCGCCGGTTCAAGGAACGCGAGCAGACCGGTTTCAAGCGCTACAAGATCACCGACGAGGATTGGCGCAACCGCGAGAAGTGGGAGCAATACGAGCATGCCGTGTGCGACATGGTCGAGCGCACCAGCACCGACTACGCGCCGTGGACCCTGGTTGAATCCAACGACAAGAACTATGCCCGGATCAAGGTGCTGACCACGCTATGCGACCGCATCGAGGGTTATATGAACGGGCGGCGCAAGGCGGAGAAGAAGAACGGCAAAGAGGCCAAGGGCAAGGGTAAAGCCAAGAGGAAATAGCCATACCGTCCGGCGGCCCAAGAAGGCCCTGCGGTATATTGGGCGTCGGTGAATAGGCGCGATCCAAGTCGGCTGCCGGTTCTTGCATAAGCTCAAGCGGACTACTAGACTACCCAGTCTACTTTCTGTCCGATGCCTCATGACCGCCGTCCTCGAAGTCCCCCAAGATACCCGGCAGCGCCTGCTGGACGCCGCGTGCGAGGCCTTCCGCGAGGAAGGCTATCAGGTCAGCATCGATCGCATCGCCGCGCGCGCCCAGGTCGCGCGGCAGACCTTGTATAACCACTTTCCGAGCAAAGACGTCTTGTTCGCCGAGGTGGTGCAGCATGCCATCCAGTCGGTGTTGGTCACGCTGGACGGCGATGGCGATCTGCGCAGCACGCTGCTGGCCTTCGGCCATGCCTATCGGGAGAAGGTGCTGAGCCCGGAGGGGCTGGCGATCCTGCGCACCGTGATGGCCGAGGCGCCGCGCTTTCCCAAGCTGGCCAAGCAGTTCTTCCGGCAAGGCCCGTTCACCACACGTCAGCGGCTTGCCGCCTACCTCGAGCGCGCGATGGCGGCGGGCATCCTGCGCCAGGACGACCCGGATTTCGCCGCCGAGATGTTCACCGCCATGCTGCTGGATTTCGACCGCCAGCGCGGCCTCATCGATCTGCAAACCGATTTGCTCAAACCTACCAAGACGGCGCAGGTGGTCGACTGCTTCCTGCGCGCCTTTGCCGTCGGAAAGGACATGCCATGAAACGCTACACCCTGCTTCTCGCTTTGCCCCTGCTCGCCGCCTGCGGCCCCAATGGCAAGAACGCACCGCCGGGTGCCGGCGCTGGGCCGGGCGGCATGCCGCCGGCGGAGGTCGAGGTCATCCAGGTCGGTCGCGGTTCGGCCACGCTCACGCCGGAGTTGCCCGGCCGGGTGGCGGCGGTGCGTACCGCCCAGGTCCGCGCGCGGGTCGAGGGTATCGTCGAGAAGCGGCTGTTTGCCGAAGGCAGCGACGTACGCGCCGGTCAACCGCTGTTCCAACTGGACGACCGCACTTATCGCACCGCGGCTCAGGCGGCCGAGGCCGAGGTCGAAGTGAAGCGGCTGAATTTGAAGCGGGTGGAATCGCTGCTGCCGATCAAGGCGGTCAGCCAGCAGGAGGTCGATACCGCCCGTGCCGCGCTGAAGCAGGCCGAGGCCCAACTCGCCCGGGCCAAACTCGATTTGGAAAACACCGCGGTGCCGGCGGCGATTTCCGGCCGCATCGGCCGGGCGCAGGTTACCGAGGGCGCGCTGGTCGGCCGGGGCGAGGCCACCCTGCTCGCCACCATCGAGCAGTTGGAGCCGGTGCATGTGCTGTTCACCCAGCCCAATGCCGACGTGCTGCGGCTGAAGAGTGCGCTGGCTGCCGGCAAGTTGAAGGCGGCCGAGGGGCGCAGTGTCGAACTGATTCTGGAGAACGGCCAGCCCTATCCGCACAAGGGCCGGTTGACCTTCAGCGACATGAGCGTGGACCCCAGCACCGGCGCCATTACCCTGAAGGCGGAATTCCCCAATCCCGAGCGGCTGCTGCTGCCGGGCACCTTCGTCCGTGTGCGGCTGGCTCAGGCCGTGGCGCAAGACGTGATCACCGTGCCGCAGCGCGCGGTGCTGTCCGGCCCCCAGGGTCAGTTTGTGTTGCTGGTCGGGCCGGAGAACAAGGTGATGCCGCGGCCGGTGAAGGTCGGCGCGATGGCCGGCGACCGCTTCGTCATCGAGGACGGCCTGGCCGGCGGCGAGCGCATGATCGTCTCCGGCGTGCAGAAGGCCAAGCCGGGTTCGACGGTGAAGCCCGTGTCCGTGACGACCGCGGCACCCGCGCGGGGCGCGTCATGATTTCGCCGGTCACCGCGTTCGCCCCCTCACTCCTTGCTCTCTCCCGGAGGGAGAGAGGGACTCAGTGTCGCTTCGCGACGCTCAATTTAATGCAGGCAGGCTGACATGGCGCGCTTCTTCATCCATCGGCCCATCTTCGCGTGGGTCATCGCCATCCTGATCATGCTGGTCGGCGTGATCGCCTTGAAAAACCTGCCGGTGGCGCAATACCCGCAAGTGGCGCCGCCGCAGATCGCCTTCAACGTGACCTATCCCGGCGCCTCGGCGCAAGTGGTCGAGGACACGGTGATCAAGCTGATCGAGCAGGAGATGAACGGCATCGAGCACCTGCTGTACATGGAGGCCTCGTCCGAACTGGGTGCCGGCACGCTGACGCTGACCTTCGAACCGGGCACCAATGTCGACATCGCCTCGGTCGAAGCGCAGAACCGCTACAAGCGGGTCGAGTCGCGGCTGCCGGAAGACGTGCGCCGGCTGGGTGTGCCGGTGACCAAGCCGCAGCGCAACTACCTGATGTTCGTCGCCATCCATTCCAAGGACGGCAAGCGCAATGCGATCGATCTCGGCAGCTTCGCCGCCGCCAACGTGCTCGACCCGATCCGCCGAGTGCCGGGCGTGGGCGAGGCCATCCTGTTCGGCAGCGAATACTCGATGCGCATCTGGCTCAAGCCGGAACAGTTGACCGCCTATCGCCTGACCCCGGCCGACGTGAAACGCGCCTTGCAGGCGCAGAACGTGCAGCTCGCCACCGGCGAATTGAACCAGGCGCCGGGCGCCGCGGGCGCCCAGGTCAATGCAGTGATCGTCACCCGCGGCCGGCTCAACACGCCGGAGGAATTCGGCAACGTGGTGGTGCGCGCGCTGCCCAACGGCGCCACGGTCAAGGTCAAGGACGTCGCTCGGGTCGAGCTGGGCGGCGACAGCTATGAGCGCTACGCCCGGATGAACGGCCAGCCGATCGCCGCCATTGCCATCCGCGTGGCGCCCGGCGCCAATGCGCTGGACGTGGCGAAGACGGTCAAGGCGCGGATGACCGAGCTGGCCAAATTCTTCCCGCCGGGCATCGACTGGGCCGTACCCTACGACACCTCGCGCTTCGTCGAGATCTCGATCTTCGAGGTGGTGAAGACCCTGGGCGAGGCGATGCTCTTGGTGTTCATCGTGATGTACGTCTTCCTCGGTCACTGGCGCACGACGCTGATTCCGGCGGTGGTGGTGCCGGTTGCGCTGGCCGGCGCCACGGCGGGCCTCTATGCCTTCGGCTTCTCGATCAACGTGCTCACCTTGTTTGCCATGGTGCTCGCCATCGGCGTGCTGGTCGACGATGCCATCGTGGTCGTGGAGAACGTCGAGCGCATCATGCGCGAGGAACACTTGCCGCCGTTGCAGGCTACGCTCAAGGCCATGGACCAGATCCTCGGCGCCATCCTCGGCATCTCAGTGGTGCTGTCGGCGGTGTTCATGCCCATGCTGTTCTTCGGCGGCTCGGTCGGCGCGATCTATCGCCAGTTCGCCGCCACGCTGATCCTGACCATGGCCTTCTCGGTGCTGATGGCGCTGTCGCTGACGCCGGCCATGTGCGCCACCCTGCTCAAGCCGAGTGAGGCCGAGGCCGACGAAAAGCGCGGGTTCAACCGCTTCTTCGGCCGGGTAACCGAGCGCTATCGCAGCACCACGGCGCGCATCCTCGCCCGCAGCGGCCGCTGGATTGTGATCTATGTCGCCATCGTCGCCGCCACCGGCTGGCTGTTCACCAAGCTGCCCGGCAGCTTCCTGCCGGACGAAGACCAGGGCTATTTCATCAGCCTGGTGCAACTGCCTGGCGGTGCCACGCAGGAACGCACGGTGGAAGTGCTGTCGCAGGTGGAAAAGTTCTACCAGCAGCAGCCGGAGGTGGAGCGGGTGATCGGCGTGGTCGGCTTCTCCTTCTTCGGCCGCGGCCAGAACGCCGCGCTGATCTTCACCCGGCTCAAGGACTGGGACGTGCGTCAGGGCAAGGAACACTCGGCCCAGGGCATCATCGGCCGCGCCATGGGCACCTTCATGCGGATCAAAGAGGCGATGGTGTTCGCGGTGAACCCGCCGCCCATCCCGGAACTCGGCGCCGTCGGCGGTTTCGACTTCCGCCTGCTCGACCGCACCGGCCAAGGCCGCGAGGCGCTGATGGATGTGCGCAACATGGTGCTGGGCCTGGCCAGCCAGGACCCGCGCCTGGCCGGCGTGCGCCCGGAAGGCCAGGAACCGGGGCCGCAGGTCTTCCTCGACATCGACCGCGAGAAGGCCCAGGCGCTGCAGGTCGACATGGCCGATCTCAACGACACCCTGGCCTCGGCCATCGGCGTCGCTTACGTCAACGACTTCGTCCGCGCCGGCCGTATCCTCAAGGTACAGATGCAGGCCGATGCCGATCTGCGCAAGACGCCGGAGGACCTGCTGAAGCTGCCAGTGAAGAACCGGCTCGGCGATGTCGTGCAGTTGGGCGAGATCGCCAAGCCCAAATGGGTTGTCGGTCTGCCCAAGCTCGATCGCTATAATGGCAACCCGTCGATGAAGATCGCCGGCAATCCGGCACCGGGGCATTCCACCGGCGAGGCGATGCAGGCGATGGAAGAGATCGCGGCTAAGTTGCCGCCGGGCTACGGCTTCGAATGGTCGGGCACCTCGTTCGAGGAACGGCTGGCCGGCGCCCAGGCGCCCATTTTGTTCGCGCTGTCGCTGCTGGTGGTGTTCCTCGCGTTGGCGGCGCTGTACGAGAGCTGGGCGATCCCGTTCGCGGTGATCCTGGTGGTGCCGCTCGGCGTGCTCGGCGCCGTGCTCGCGGTGCAGTTGCGCGGCCTGCCCAACGACGTGTTCTTCAAGGTCGGTCTGATCGCGATCATCGGCCTGTCGGCCAAGAACGCCATCCTGATCATCGAATTCGCACGCAAGCTGCACGAGGACGGCATGGAATTAGTCGCCGCCACGCTGGAGGCCTGCCGCATGCGCTTGCGCCCGATCCTGATGACCAGCCTTGCCTTCATCCTCGGCGTGCTGCCGCTCGCCATCTCCACCGGCGCCGGTGCGGCCGGCCGCCATGCCGTGGGTACCGGCGTGATCGGCGGCATGATCGCGGCGACCGTGCTCGCGATCTTCCTGGTGCCGGTGTTCTTCGTGGTTGTACGCAAGCTCTTTCCTGTGCGGCCGCGGGAGGAAATGAAACATGACTAAACGCAATCGCCGTTCCGGGCGCGGCCCAATCCTGCGCCTGGCCGCCCCGTTCACTGCGCTGACGCTGCTGGCCGGCTGTTCGCTGGTGCCCGACTATCTGCGCCCGGCCGCGCCGGTGCCAGAGCATTTCGCCGGCGTGGCCGAGGCCAGTGCCAGCGCCAGCGCCGTGCCGTCCTGGCAGGAATACTTCGCCGACCCGGCGGTGCATACGCTGATCGAGGCGGCGCTTAAGCACAACCGCGACCTCAAGATCGCGCTGGCCCGAGTGGAAGAGGCCCGCGCGTTGGCCGGCATCGCCCGTGCCGACCGCGTGCCGACGCTGGAGGCGCAGGGCTCGGGTAACCGCAACCGCACGCCGGCCGACCTGTCCGGCACCGGCCGGTCGCGCACCGCCAGCCGTTACGATGTGGCCTTGGGCGTCACCGCCTTCGAGCTGGATTTCTGGGGCCGGGTGGCGGCGCTGAGCGAGGCCGCGCGGGCGCAATATCTCGCCAGCGACGAGGCGGCGAAGAGCTTCCGCATCGGCCTGATCGGCGATGTCGCCGGCACCTGGCTCCAGCTCGGCGAACTGGCTGAGCGCGAACGTCTAGCCAGCGAGACCCTGAACAGCCGGACCGAGAGCCTGGAGTTGATCCGCAAACGGCGCGATGCCGGTCTGGCCGGCGAGCTCGACGTGCTCGCGGCAGAGAGCCTGGCCGAATCGGTGCGCGCGCAGTGGGCCGAACTCAAGCGCCAGCGCCGACAGACCGAAAACGCGCTGAGCTTGCTCACCGGCATGGCGGTCACGCTGCCGCAAGCGGCCAAGGCCGCACCGCTGGCCGAGCTGACGCCGGGCCTGTCATCGGACGTGCTGCTGCGTCGCCCCGACGTGCGCGCGGCCGAGCAGCGCTTGCGCGCGGCCAACGCCAACGTCGGCGCCGCGCGCGCCGCCTTCTTCCCGCGCATCGCGCTCACCGCCAACCTGGGCAGCGCCAGCAGCGCGCTATCCGGCCTGTTCGATTCCGGCAGCGAGGCCTGGCTGTTCCAGCCGGTGTTGCGCTTGCCCTTGTTCGACGGTGGCCGCAACCAGGCCAACCTGGACGTGGCCGAGGCGCGCAAGGTCGCCGCCGTGGCCGATTACGAGAAGACCGTGCAGCAGGCCTTCCGCGAAGTGGCCGATGCGTTGGTGGCGCAAACGACCTACCGCGAACAACTGGTCGCGCAGACGGCCAACCTGCAGGCGCAGCAGGGCCGGTTGGAGCGGGTACAGGCCCGCGCCCAAGCCGGTATTGCCAGTTATCTGGAAGTGCTCGACGCCAGCCGTGAGGCCTTCGCTGCCGAACAGACGCTGGCTACGACCCGGCGCCAGGTGCTCGGCACTCAGGTCGCGCTGTACAAGGCCTTGGGCGGCGGCGAGTAAGCCATAAAGCACATCGCCCGGATTTCAAGCGAAATCCGGGCGATGTGCCGATCGATGCGACCGGCGGCGCGGGGCGTGTCGGCCTGGGTATTACTGCGGTGTCGGGTACGCCGTGAAAACAATCCAGCGCCGGCCATTCCCGTTCGGCACCACTCGCAATACATACACCACATGATTCGTCTGTATCTCATTGCCATTGGTGCAGACGCCGTTGATGTTCGCCGCGGTGCATTGGTAAGAAAAGAATTGCCAGGGCAGCGTCCTGGCCGCTTCGGTGCCGAGGGCGGCATCGGTATTGCACTGGAGCGCGGGGACCTGGTTCGCCAGCGCGGCATAGGCTTCCTCCCAATCATGGGTATCCCTGAACAGGGTCCGGCCGTTTTGCGAGAAGCCGGGCGGCGGCGTCTGGCCGCGCACATGCGCATTCAGGTGGCCGCCGTATTCATTGTTGTGCGTGACAAAGTGGGATACCGCCACGCTCTGAATGGTGGTGCAATCCACCACGACGGCGGACGCCTGGCCTTGGAACAAAAAGAACAGGGCGGCTGAAAGAATCAGCCTTATCGAAGATTTGTGCATGTCGACCTCCTTGGGTTTTTCGAGGGCATACCTGGGTATGTCGCCGCCTGCGCAAGACAGGATGTGTTTGCGCTGCCGGATATGACGTTCGGTAGTGCTGTCTGTGAAAGGCGGTGTGTAGCGCCATGCGCTGTCCCTTTCGATGGTTGCCAGGCGAAGCCAATCTATGGGGGTGCGAACGAAAGAATTGGGTGGCGCAGTGGCTTGGCTAGGTTCCTTCGTTTATTGAAGGTATCATCCGCGACGATATGACGATTCTCAAGCTTACAATGCTGCCTCCGCTGGGCAACGGCAAGGCAGGGTGCTGACGTGGCCCCGTGCAAGCGCTTATCAGGTTTGATTGTTGGGATGCGGAAACATTGGCAATTGCCTGTCGCGGCGTGCCTTCTTGTCGTTGGCCTCGATTGTGCGACAGCGGCGGGTCAGTCCGTCCCGAGTTACGACTCCGCAAGCAATCAAGTCTCGTTGCCTTCTCTATTGGTCAATGGCGTTACTTATCCTGCCGTGGTTGTGACGGTCGGTGGTCTGGTTGGCGTCGGCGGTGGGAATCCGCAGGGTACGATCAGCACCTATGACGCCACGTTGAACCAGGCAACGCTGCCGACCGTCGTGGTCGACGGTCGAGATGCCTACGCAAACGTCGTGTTCACCCCTGGGCAGCTCATCAGTATCGGCACCCCTGAATTGACGCCGACCGAACGATCCGTCGGCTTCAAGCTGCGCGGCTTCAACCTGTCCGCCTTTTCGAGAGATTCCTGGGACGTCGCCGCCGACAACGAGGCAGCACTTCAATTCGTCAAGAGCGAAGGCGGTAATGCGGTCGTGCTGGATTGGATGGTCGAGTTCGCCGACGATGGCACCATGTCCAGCAACGGCGGCAGCACGCACCCGCCATGGGCCGACATCGTAAGTGTCGTTACCCGAGCCAAGGCGCTGGGCCTGTATGTGGTGCTGAAACCCCATGTGATCAGCACCCAATGTTGCGGCCAGAATCGCAACAGTACAAACACGAACATTGAAAAATTCCTGCCGGCGACGTTTTTCCCCGCCTGGCGCAGCTACCTGCTCGATATGATCGGCCGTCTGCCCATGCAGTCGGTCGATGCAGTCTCGATTGGGACCGAATTGGATATCCTCGATTGGCAATTCCGTAGCGAATGGGCATCGACGATTCAGGCGGTGCGTGGTGTTTACCGTGGCGCCGTGACCTATGACGCGATGTTCAGCCAGTACAGCGGCGCCAAGGATGTCGGTGATGTCGTCTTTTGGGACTTGGTCGATTTCATCTCCTGTTCCTTTTATGTCCGCCTGAGCCAGAACGACACGCTCTCGGCACCGACATTGTCGGCGCTGATGCGGAACACGCCCGGCGTCGATATCACAGATCCGATTACCTATCTGGAGCAGATCGCAAACAAGCACGGCAAGCAGATATTCACCCTGGAAGGCGGCTATCAAAGCGCCAACGGCGCGCTGTGGGGCGTCAACGACTACTACGGCGCTGCCGCGACGGAGAATCAGGATTTGCAGTCCAGGGGCTTGGAGGCCTATCTGTTTACCTTGAATTTCAATCAGGGCAATTGGCTCAAGGGCGTGAGCCTGTGGGACTTGCAGCCGCGGCATTGGCGGCCCCACACCTGGGACGACCCGAATTATCGGAATGGCTGGGGCATATACCACAAGTCGGCGGCCGATACCGTCAAGAAGTGGTATTCGATCCCTTAGGCGGGACAGGTCGCAGCGGCGGCTTGCTGCGCAAAGCCACCCTATGAGTTCTACAGGTTTTTATAAAACCTTGCGAATAATCATCGGTGTGTTTATCGGTGGGCACGTTGTGGTCGCGACCTTCGGTTTGCAAGAGTTGATCACGACGGTCCCTTCTGTCGCGGATGAAAACGTTATGGTGGTGGATTCCGTTTTGCGTGTGCTGTAGACCGTCAGGCTGGCAACGTTGCCATTTATCGGGCCGTACGCCGTGTCACTCCATTCCCCTTCCAGCTGACCGGTCGGCAGATTGGACAGCTCGATAAAGAACAGGAAGCCGTTGGCTTCATACAAGAGGTCGAGCATATCGGGGCTATCGCCGTCTATGCGCCATACGCCGTCGAGCGATCCGGCAATGGCATTCGCCGGCAATAGCAGGGCCAAAGTAAGCGCACGCAGTGTCCTCATGTCAGACTCCTTCGTATAAAGCGCGGAAAATTGAACCAGACCGCCAGTAAACGGCCAGGATTCGTTGCCAACCTGGCCAAGCGCGATAGTTTTATATGTTTCGGTTCGGATTGTCTATTTATAAAGGGTAATGCCTAACCAAAATGACGACTGGCAAGCTTACGGATTCGAGGTGCCGATCCGGGTGTAGGTGGTTTGCTCTACCGGCGGCGCCGGATATTCGGCCGTGCTGAATGCCTTCGGTTATTCGGGATGTCTGTCCATCAATGGCCGCATCGCCGTCAGCAGATTGGCAAACAACTGCGGGTGTTCCTTCTCCTGCTGTTCCAACAACTGCTTCATCTGATAGCGCTGCATCGGCATCGAAAAACAGGCCGGGCAATTCTCTGAGATCACCGGCAACCCGGCGTTCCTGGCGAAGTCGCGCGTCTGCCGCTCGCGCGCATAGACGAAGGGGCGGATGACGCGGACGTCGCCGGCGTCGTTGAGGTAGTGCGCCTGCATGGTGCGCAGTTTGCCGCCGAAGAAGGCGGACATCATGAAGGTCTCGGCCAGGTCGTCCAAGTGCTGGGCCAGGGCCAGCACGGTGTAGCCGTTCTCGCGGGCGATGCGGTAGAGGATGCCGCGGCGCATCCGAGAGCAGTAGGCGCAGAAGGAGTCGCCCTGCATCTTCGCCTTGGCCTCTTCCAGGATGGGCTGGCTCTCGTAGAAGTAGCGCACGCCGAGTTGTTCCAGATAGGGCTTGAGCGGCGACGGGTCGAAGTCGGGCGATTGCGGGTCGACGGTGCAGGCGGCCAGCTCGAACTTGATCGGCGCCCGTTTTTGCAGATAGAGCAGGGTGTGCAACAGCGACAGGCTGTCCTTGCCGCCGGACAGGCCGAGCAGCACCCGGTCGCCGTCGCGGATCATCTTGTAGTCGCCGATGGCGCGGCCGGCGGCGGTGAGCAGGCTGCGGCTGGGTTTGATCGGGCCGGCTGGGCTGTCGGTTTGCGGCGCGGCCGGCGCGACGACGGCGTTCATAGCAGCGGTGCGACCAGCGCTTCGAGTTTCTTCTCGGCCACGGCGCCGGTGAAGTTGGCGATGGCCTTGCCTTGGCGGTCGATGACTACAGTGTAGGGCAGGCCGCCCAGGCGGTTGCCGGCGACAGTGCTCAATTGGCCGCCCTCGGCGCCGCCGATCAAGACGGGGTAGTTGATGCCAACTTCGTCGACGAAGGCCTGTACCCGGCTAGGTTCGTCCAGCGCGATGCCGACGAAGGTGAGGCCCTTATCGCCGTATTTCTTTTGCAGGTCGATGAAGCCGGGGATCTCTTCGCGGCAGGGTGGGCACCAGGGTGCCCAGAAATTGACGATCAGGACCTTGCCTTGCCATTGCTTGAGTGCTTGCGGCTGGTTGTCGAGATTGGGCAGCGTGGCGGCCATCACGGCGGCGACGTCGACCTCGCCGCCTTCGATGGCGGCGGGTTTGTGCGAGTTGCCGAGCTCGCGGTAGACGAAGGCACCGGCCACGCCGAACAGCACGGCAACGATGACTGCGAGATGGTGGCGTTTCATGGCATGGCCTTGTTCAAGCTGGTGAGGAATTTTTCCGGCGGCTCATAGCCGATCACGCGGAAGCTGGCCGGCTGACCGGCCTTGTCGAAGAAGATCAGGCCGGGCGGGCCGAACAGGTTGAAGCGCTTGAGCAGGGCCTTGTCGTCGGCGCTGTTGGCGGTGACGTCGACCTGCAGCAGCACCGTATCTTTCAACTTGGCCTGCACCTTGGGGTCGACGAAGGTGATGTGCTCCATCTCCTTGCACGAGGTGCACCAGTCGGCATAGAAGTCGAGCATCACATACTTGCCTGCGGCGGCCTGGATGGCGGCATCGAGTTCGGCCGCCGTTTTTACGCGCTGGAACTTCAGGCCCTGCGTCTCGGCCGCGGTTGCGTTGGCGACGCCACCCTTGAACACGTTGAGCGGCTGCAACAGATCGCGGCTGCCGCCCAGGGCGCCGAGCAGCAGGCTGATGCCGGCCACCAGCGCGATCAGGCCGACGCCCTTCCAGAAATGACCCCAGCCGTGGTGGTTGGCGGCCAGCGGCTCCAATGCCTTGAGGTAGATCGCCGAGATGATCAGCAGCGCGGCCCACAACAGCATGCTGGCCACTTGCGGCATCAGCGGCGAGACCAGCCAGATGGCGATGCCGATCATCATCACGCCGAAGAACTTCTTCACCGCGTCCATCCAGCCGCCGGCACGCGGTAGCAAGGCGCCGGCCGACAGGCCGATCAGCAGCAGCGGCATGCCCATACCCAGGGCCATGGTGAACAGCGATACGCCGCCGAGCACCAGGTCGCCGGTCTGGCCGATGTAGAGCAGCGCACCGGCCAAGGGCGCGGCGACGCAGGGGCCGACGATCAGCGCCGACAGTGCGCCCATGGCGAACACGCCGGTGAACTTGCCGCCTTGCATCTTGTTGCTCACCTCGGTGAAGCGGCTTTGCAGGAAGCTCGGCAACTGCAGGTCGTAGAAGCCGAACATGGAGAAGGCCAGCGCGATGAAGATCGCGGCGCCGAAGCCGAGCGCCCAGGCGTTTTGCAGCGCGTTGGAGATCAAGGTGCCGGACATGCCGGCGGCGACGCCGGCCAGGGCATAGGTGATGGCCATGCCCAGCACGTAGGCTAGCGACAGCAGAAAGCCGTGGCGCTTGGTGATGTCGTGGCCCTGGCCGACGATGATGCCGGATAGGATGGGGATCATCGGGAACACGCACGGGGTCAAGGCCAGCAGCAGGCCGAATACGAAGAAGCTGGACACCACCACCCAAAAGCTGCCGCCTTTGAGCAGCGCGGCGATCTGGCCGGACTCGGAGGTGTCGGCCGGTGCGGCATTGGCGGCCTTGGCTGGGGCTGGCGGTGCGGCCGGTGCGCTCGTGGTCGGCGCGGCGGCGTTGGCGCCGAGGGCGACGTCGAAGGTTTTGTCCATCGGCGGATAGCACACGCCCTTCTCGCTACAGCCCTGGAAGCTGGCCTTCAGCTTCACCGTGCCGCCGGTGGCGGCCAGGCCGTCCAGCTTGATCAACGCGGTGAGGCCGTTGTGATAGACATAGGTCTTGCCGAAGGTGGGGTCGGTCTTCTCGTCGGCCTTGGGCAGTTCGACATTGGCGATCTTCACGCCGGCGGGCTCGACCACGCTGAACTTGATCTTGTCGCGATAGAGGTAATAGCTGTCGGCCAGGGTGAAGATCGCGTTCACTGTGGTATTGCCGGCTGGCGCCAGTTCGAGCTTGAAGGCCTGGTCGGGCGGCAGCAGATCGGGTTCGCCGCCGGCCAGGTCGCTCGCCAGTTGCTTCAGGCTGCTCAGGCCGCCGGCTGCGGGTGTGCCGGCTGGCGGTGCGGCAGTCGCGGCGGCCGCTGCGACCGGTTGCAAGGTGAAACTGGTCTCTTGCGGCGGATAGCACACGCCGGCATCGGCGCAGCCTTGATAGACGGCGGTGAACTTGAACGGCTTGGGCCCGCCGGCATAGCTGACCGGGATGCGCACCTTGAAATCGCCGCGCATCGTCTCCACCTTGCCGAAGTATTCGTCGTCCTTGATCTTGCCGGCCGGCATGTCGGGCTTGCCGAGCTTGGCGCCGTCGGCGCTGAACTTGAACTTCTCCTTGTACAGCGCATAGCCCTTGGCGACGCGGAATTGTGCCTCGAGGTTGGCGTTGTCCACCAGGCGGACGCTGAGGCGGAAGGCCTTCTCCGGTTCCAGCAGCTCTTCCTCGGCATAGGCCTGGAAGGTGGCGAACAAGAGCAGGATGGCGGTCAGGATTTGGCGCATGGTGGCTCCGTGCGGTTAGGTGTCGGTTGTTTGGCTTCGGCCGCTTTGCTTAACCTCGGATTCCCCGAGGTTAGCCTCCGCCGAAGCGTTGCTTTCGGTTGCCAGCCAAGCGAGGTAAGCTGGCAAGCCTTGGGCAAGGTCGATGGCGATCAGTTCCGGTAAATCATAGGGATGGTTCTGCCTGAGGTAGTCCTCCAAGGCGGCATACCGTCCAGCGGTGGTCTTGATCAGCAGCGGCACCTCGTTGTCATTGTGCACTTCGCCCTGCCAACGATACACCGATCGGCAAGGCGCCAGGATGTTCACGCAGGCCGCCAAACGCCGCTCGACCAAGGCTGTCGCAAGTTTGCCCGCCGCGTCCGCATCGGGCAATGTGGTGATGCACAGCAAGGGGCTCGGCTCCGACATAGGATAGTTATGCGATTTCTGGCGTTGTTAATTGTAACCCTGGGCTTCCCGGTGCTGGAACTGGCTGGCATCGTTTGGATCTGGCAGTGGGCCGGCTGGTGGACCTTGGCTTGGCTGGCCGCATCGATGTTGGCTGGCATCGCGGTATTGCGCATCGCGCAGGCCGAGATGTTGCCGCGCTTGATGTTCGCCGCCTTGGAAGGGCGGGCGCCGTTCGCCGTGATGTGGGAGGGCGGTCGTCATATGCTGGCCGGTGTGCTGCTGATCCTGCCGGGCGCGATCAGCGATGCGATCGCGCTGGTCTTGTTGTTGTGGCCGACGCCACGCGGCCCGCGCGGGCCGCAGGCAGCCAACGACGATTTCATCGAAGGCGAGTATCGCCGGCTGGATTAATCGAGATGTCGCTTCAGGTGGCGCAGGCCGACCAAGAGCGCGGCCGAGGTGGGGATGGCAAGCAGTACGCCGAAAAAGCCGAACAGCTGGCCGAAGGCCATCAAGGCGAAGATCACCGCCACCGGGTGCAGGCCGACCCGTTCGCCGACCAAGCGCGGCGTGACCACCATGCCTTCCAGTAGCTGAC
>JAJZTS010000106.1 GCA_021848725.1 Pseudomonadota bacterium | reverse complement strand
GGCCGCGATCCAGGCCGCAGCCGGCATGGCTGTGTTGCCTTACCCGAAAACCACGGTGGGCAAGGCCAAGGCGATGCAGGCCAACACCCCGGTGTCGTTCAGCTACCCCGACGCCGACTCGCCCTGCGTGGCGATCAAGATGGGCCAGCGTGTGCCAGGCGGTGTCGGGCCCGACGGCGACATCGTCGCCTACAGCAATCTGTGCACCCACATGGGCTGCCCGCTGATGTACGACCCCGCCACGCGCAGTTTCAAGTGCCCCTGCCACTACAGCATGTTCGACCCCGAGAAGTCGGGCCAGATGATCTGCGGCCAGGCCACCGAGGATCTGCCGCAGATCCAGCTCAGCTACGACGCAGGCAATGACACCGTCCACGCGGTGGCCGTCACCGGCCTGATCTACGGCCGCCAGGCCAACGTGCTGTAAGCCACCCAAGGAGACGAACACCATGTCGCAATTCAAGGATCGCGTCGCACTGCCGCCGGCAGATGCCAAGAAAACCAACCTGACCTGCCAGTTCTGCATCGTCGGCTGCGGCTATCACACTTACACCTGGGATGCCGACCGCGAGGGCGGGCGGGCACCCCACCAGAATGCGCTCGGGCTGGACTTTCGCAAACAGCTCCCGCCTTTTGCCACCACCATGACCCCGGCCATGACCAATGTGCTCACCGACAAGAACGGCAAGCGCTACAACGTCATGATCGTGCCGGACAAAGAGTGCGTGGTCAACCAGGGTCTGAGTTCCACCCGAGGAGGTCGCATGGCGTCCTACTTCTACAACGCCGACGGCATCACCCGGGAACGGCTGCTCCATCCCCGCGTTTACCAAGGTGGCGAGTGGCTGGATACCGCGTGGGACTATGCCCTGCAGATCTATGGCGGCATGGTCAAGAAGATTCTCGACAAAGAGGGGCCCGACGCCATCGCGGTGGCGATGTTCGACCATGGCGGATCGGGCGGCGGCTTCGAGAACACCTGGGGCACGGGAAAGTTGATGTTCTCGGCCATCCAGACCCCCACCTGCCGCATCCACAACCGCCCGGCCTACAACTCCGAATGCTTCGGCAATCGCGACATGGGCATATTCGAGCTGAACAACAGCTACGAAGACGCCGAGCTGGCCGACGTCATCTGGTCCAACGGCAACAATCCCTACGAGAACCAGACCAACTACTTCCTCGTGCACTGGCTGCCCAATCTGCAGGGCGCCACGCTGGACAAAAAGAAGAAGATGTTCCCGGACGAACCTGTGGCCGCGGGCAAGTTCATCTTCGTCGACCCGCGCCGCACGCCGTCGATCTCGATCAGCGAAAGCATCGCGAAGGATCAAGTGCTGCATCTGGCCATCAACCCGGGCGCCGACGGTGCCTTGTGGAACGGCTTGCTGACCTACATCGTCGACCAGGGCTGGATCGACAAGGACTTCATCGCCCAGCACACCGAAGGCTTCGACGCGGCGGTCAAGGCCAACGCCATGGCGTTGGACGAATGCAGTCGCATCACCGGGCTGCCGGTGGCGCAGATCAAGCAGGCCGCGGAGTGGAGCTACAAGCCCAAGGCTCCGGGCAGGCTGCCGCGCGCCATGCATGCCTTCGAGAAGGGCATCATCTGGGGCAACAACAACTATGTCACCGAGCAGGCCATGGGTGCGGTGGTCGTGGCCACGCACAACGTCGGCCGCCGCGGCACCGGCTGGGTGCGCATGGGCGGGCACCAGGAAGGCTATTGCCGCCCCGGCTATCCCGAACCGGCCCACCGCTACCCGGCGGCGAACTTCCCGATCCCGATGCACGACAAGCTGATCGAAGTCGACGACTATCTGATCAACGGCAAGGGCAAGATGATGACCTACTGGGCCTGCAACAGCTTCCAGACCACGAACAACGCCCAGGCCCTGCGCGAGGCGGTCATTCGCCGCAGCCAGATCGTGCGCCAGGCCATGGCCAAGGCGCGGGGTGCCACGCCGAAGGAGATGGTGGACGTGATTTATGCCGCCACGCAAAAGGGCGGATTGTTCGTCGGCATGATGAACATCTATCCGACCATGCTCGCGGAAGCCGCCCACGTGATGTTCCCGGCCGCGGTGTCGGGCGAGATGAACCTCACCTCGATGAACGGCGAGCGCCGCATGCGCCTCTCCGAGAAATTCATCGACCCGCCCGGCGAGGCCCTTCCCGACTGCCTGATCGCCGCGCGCATCGCCAACACCATCCGCGTGATGTACGAGGCCGAGGGCAACGTCAAGATGGCCAAGCGCTTCGAAGGCTTCGAGTGGGCCACCGAGGAAGACGCCTTCAACGACGGCTTCCGCCGCGCCGGCCAGCCTGGTGCAGGGGAGATCGACAGCCAGGGCGGCGACACCGGCCATCTCGCCACCTATGAGCTGCTGCGCAAGGCCGGCAACAACGGCGTGCAACTGCCGGTCAAGAGTGTGCAGGACGACAAGATGGTCGGCACCGACATGCTCTACACCGATGGAAAATTTGGCACCAAGAGCGGCAAGGCCAAGGTGTTTCCGGCCAAGTGGCAGGGTATGCTCAAGCCGGCTGCCGAGCAGAAGGCCAAGTTCAAGTTCTATATCGGCAACGGGCGCCTGAACGAAGTTTGGCAGTCCTGGTTCAACGATCAATATGACAAGTTCATCAATGATCGCTACCCGATCGCCGTCATTCAGATGAATCCCGGCGACATGGCAAAGCTTGGTATCAAACCGACCGATGTCGTCGAGGTCTACAACGACAATGGCGCCACCACCGCGATGGCCTATCCGGAGGCCACGCTCAAGCCGGGAGACACCTTCATGGTGTTCGGCGCGCCCAAGGGCGTCCAGGGTTCGGTGACCAGCACCGCCCTCGACGCGCACTTCCTGCCCTATTACAAGGGCACGTGGGCCAATATCCGGCGCATCGGTTCGATGCCGGACTGGCAGCGCACCGTCTCGACCAAGAGCCGGCTGTACGAGGGGTGA
>JAJZTS010000044.1 GCA_021848725.1 Pseudomonadota bacterium | reverse complement strand
ACACTGCAATCGGTCGGCGCGATCTGGCGCGCGGTATCGAGCAGGCGCTGCATCGCCGTATCCTGGGTGAGGATGGTCTCGCCATCCCGATAGCGTTTGATCTCTCGGCGCAACACGCCGTTTTCCCGGCGCAGGCGAACCTTGGCCACCGCCTCGGCCACCACCTTGCGCACCTCGTCCAAGCGGAACGGTTTGGCAATGTAATAGAACGCGCCCTGCTTCAAGGCCTGGACGGCCGACTCCGCCGTCGCATAACCGGTAATCAGGATGACTTCTGCATCGGGCTGCAATTCGCGGCTCTTATGCAGCACATCCATGCCATCCACCCCTTCCATGCGCAGATCGGTGAGGACGACGTCGAAGCCCTGTTCGCCCAGCAGGGCGACGGCCTCGGCACCGCTCTGGCAAGCCGCGACCGTATAACCTTCCCGCTCCATGACATGCTGGAGATTACGCATGGCAATCTCTTCGTCGTCGACGATCAGCAGATGCCCAATCATTTCAGTGCCTCCCTGTTCGATATCTGTTCGCCTTCGGTGCCACCGCCCCCAGGCAGGCGGATGCAGAACGTGGTGCCCTGCCCCAGAGCGCTTTCCACCGAAATGCAGCCATCATGTTCGTCGACGATTTCATAGACGACGAACAGGCCCAAGCCCATGCCATGTCCGACATCCTTCGTGGTGAAAAATGGATCGAAGATACGAGGCAGTATCTCCGGAGCGATGCCGGGCCCGGTATCGCTGACGCAAATCTCCACCGCCTCACCCTTGTAGTCGCAGCCCGAACCCAAGGCCGTTCCAGCAGGCGGCCCATCGGCATAGATCTGACGCGCAGAAATGAGTATCCGGCCCTCCTTGGCCAAGCCATCCATGGCATTGCGGATCAAATTCACGAACACCTGCTGCAGGCGTTGCGCATCGGCCGGCACGGCCAGCCCATCCGGCACGGAAAGCTGGACCACCGACTTGGCCGACACCTCGCCGCGCACAAAACCCACCGTCTGCGCCACCAACGGCCCCAGCTGAACAGGCACCTTGCTGAATGCCTTCTCGCGCGAAAAATCCAGTAGCGAGCGCACGATGTTGCGCGCCCGCTCGGTCTGCTGATCGATCTGCGCCAAATACACCTTTTGCATCGCCAGGTCGCCGTCGCCGATCTCCTCCTGCAATATCTGGCATGAACTGGAGATATTGGACAGCGGGTTGTTCAGCTCGTGCGCCACGCCGGACAGCATGGTTCCGAGCGAGGCCAGCCGCTCGGAACGCATCAATGATTTCTGGCGCAGCCCGAGTTCCCTTAACATGTGATTGAAGGCCTCGATGATGGATACGATCTCGCGGTCTTGCGATGGCGGATCGAGTCTTTCCTGACGGTTTCCCGGAACCGCCGCCACGCGGGATTCCATTTCCTTCAGCGGCCGCACCACGCGCTGCGACAGGGCACGGCCAACCACCACGATGAGCAGCGCCATGCCGACGATGACGGAAAGCAGCACCGTACGGAAAGAGGCGAGGGTCGCCTGCAACTGTTGCCGCTCGCTCCCCGCCATGGCCTCTGCAATCGAGACGATCTCCTTGCCCAAGGCTCGGACACGCGGCTCGATCGACTCCATCGGCCCGCCGCCGGCAATGCCCGAACCGAGAGCGGCAATCTGGCGTTGATACTCGGCTAGCAGCGACTGCAGCTCGTCCAAGCGGCTCGGCGGGGTAATAGCGAGGAAATCAGCCCGGTGTTGGCTGAGCAATGCTTGGGTAAGCCCGATGTAATGCGCGTTCTCATCCAGATCGGCCTGCTGTCGATGTAAAAAATAATTTCGTTCGAAGCGGCGAATCTCCAGAACCGCGTCAAACAAGTCCGTGGCCCGCTGCCCCAGCAGCACCCGTTCTTCCAAATTGCGCAATTCGCCGACGAAAAACAACGAGGTCACCAAAATGACCAAGGCCACGGCGGAATAGCCCAATGTGACCTTTCCGCTCAGCGAATTACGCAGGTCATGCATGCTCAACAACCCGCGCAGGTTCATCGACCCCCTCCCCTCGGACCCAAGCCTAGAGACACAAGATGGTTGCATATTGCAACGTAGTGATGGTTTATGCAACACAACCGGATCGGCAGCCACACTCCAGCTGCAGCTAGGGCCACACTAAAAAGCCCTCAACAATCGATGCAAATTGCGACACTTGAATTCGGCAAACCCTCAGAACTCGCAAAAATGACAAATAGAAACAATATGTTAGCTATATGGCATACAAACTGCATAGGGCAGCGCATCAAGCCAGATCTCTGCATTCTGAAAGGAAAAACCATGAACACCATCAAACAAGCCGCCCGCACTCTGCTCGATGCCCTGGTCTTTGCCAATGCCGACAACCCCACCGAATTCCGCAAACTGCTGCGCAGCAACCTGGGCCACCAGCCAGCGCTCGACAGCCATACCAGCAGGCTAGGCAAGACCGATCGGCTTCAAACCGCCACCCCCATTGACATCGGCATGCCGCGCCACGCGTAAAGAGAACGACAAAGGATACGCATTAAGATGAATGAATTTTCCGGATTCAGTCTCGACGTCGGCGCGCTTGCCATCAGTGTCAGCTTGATCGCGGCCTACTATTTCTTTCTGAACCTCAAAGTCAAAGAAGACCCCACCTATACCATTCACGGGGTCAATGCCCTCGCCCGCACGCTCTGGGTAAAAAACGTCATGCGCAACCCAGGCAAGGATGTCATGGCGGTTCAAACGCTGCGTAACTTCATCATGGGCGCCTCGCTCATGGCATCGACCGCCGCGCTGCTCATCGTCGGCACGCTCACCCTGTCCGGTCAATCCGACAATATCTCCCACAGTTGGCACGCCTTGAACGCCATGGGTTCGAATGCCACCGAGTTGTGGATTTTCAAGGTGATGTGCCTACTGGCCGACTTCATCGTCGCCTTCTTCGCTTTTGCCATGTCGGTTCGCTTGGCCAATCATGTGGTATTCATGGTAAACGTGCCCGAACACGACGCCCACCACAACCTGACACCGAAGGCAGTGGCGCAACGCCTGCACCGAGCCGGCAACATGTTCGCGATCGGCATGCGCAGCTTTTTCTTTGCGGTGCCGCTGGTGTTCTGGCTATTCGGCCCCTATTTCCTGCTGGTCTCCGCCATCGGCCTCGTCGCTGCGCTCTATCACCTGGATCGCAGCGAGCCGGCTAGAGACACGGAGAAGCCCGCCATCTCGCCGGTGAATACGCCTGTCATCCCGATGCAAACCAAGCAGCCGAGCCGGCCTAGCCTGCAAGCCCAGCAGTAAATCCCGGCAAAACCCGCGCCGATGGACTTTGCCTGTCCTCGCGCGGGTAGCCTCAGCAAACCCCAGTTGGCGGCCCGCATCACACTATCGGCCGTCGCGCACTCAAATCCGGCCACTACCCATAGACCATCGACCGCATGGCCAGCATAATTCATGCCGTAGGAGGCGACATGAACCCAACTCACTTTATCGACCACCCCGATGCTGCCGCTCAAGCGACCCATTCAGAAGGCGTGGCGTTTCTAGCAGAAGCCGACAAGGACGACTGGATAAGGCTATTCGAACATTGCATGTCCATTCCGTTCCGCACCGGCGATGAAATCATCTGCCAAGGCGACACCGGGCAATCTCTTTTCATCGTCGCCGAAGGGGAACTCGAATCCATCGTCACGGAAAAACACCGGCAGCAAACCGTGCAGCTCGCCCTGATGCCGGCCCAATCGGTATTCGGCGAGCAAGCCTTCTTCGATGGCTTGCCCCGCTCCGCCACCGTCAGAGCGCGCACGGACGGCGAACTGTTGGAACTCACCATGGAACGCTTCGAGATGCTCGCAGCCCTGCATCCGCGCTTAGCGCGCATGATCCTGTTCGACCTGGGACGTATCGTCTCCCTACGCCTGCGCACCACCACCAAAGTATTCATCGAGGCGATCGACGAGAACCCGATGCACGCTTGAGCCCCCCGCCACAAAAGCCGTGAGCGGCCTGGGCAGGGCCCAAGTTAGGACGTAGACCGCCGGCGCAGGGCAGTACGCCGACCGCGCTCTACGTCCACCCCCCACAAAAGCACCAAACCCATCAGAAAAAACAGTCCCAAGCTGAGCATGGCGGGCCGATGCTGCCCGCCGCTAACCCAGACCGCCGCACCATAGGTAATCGGGCCGAGAATGGAGGACAGCTTCACCGCCAAGCCCCAAAGGCCGAAAAACTCGGCGCGATAGGCGACCGGGCTGAGGTAACCGACGAAGGCACGGCCGGCCGACTGCGAGGCGCCAAGACAAAGCCCGGCGATATTGGCCGCCAACCAAAATCGAATCGGCTCAATCGCCGTATAAGCCAAGGTCACCATGCACAGCCAGCCGATCAACGTAAAGCCGATTGCCCGCTTATGGCCGATGCGATCTTGCACATGACCAAAGATCAAGGCACCGAGCGCAGCCGTGACGTTGACCACCAGGACCAGTTGGATGGTCTGTTTAGTGTCGAAATGCATGGCCTGCTGGGCATAGATCGCCGCCAGCGCGATCACGGCCTGGATGCCCGCCTGATAGAACACGATACAAATCAGAAAGCGGAACAGGTCGCGATATTGCCGAGCATGGCTTAGGCTACCGATAACTTGCCGGAAGGCATCGCGGGCAAAACCGGCGGCCAAAGGCCGAGGTTGCGCCCGCTCCTGCAGAAACAGAAAGGTCGGCAAGGCACACAACATGAATAGGCCGGCGGTGATGAACATCACGCCGGGCACAAACGCCTCCGCGCCGCCACCCACAGCCTGAACCTGGCTGACATAGGCCAAGGCGAGGGCCAACACCGACAAACCGCCGAGATACCCCAAGCCCCAGCCCCACCCGGAAACCCGACCCATGGCCCGTCCCCGCGCCAGCTCCGGCAGAAAGGCGGCGATCAGATTTTCGCCGGTGCCGAAGAAAAAATTGGACAGCGCGATCAGCGCCATCGCCAGTGCCACCTGACCCGGTGCCGGCCAGACCAGCAAGACGGTGCCGACGACACAGCCGAGGGTGGACAGCAGCAGCAGCTTTTTCTTGGCGCCGTGCTGGTCGGCATAGGCGCCGAGCACGGGGCCGGTGACCATGATCGCCGCGTAGGACACAGCCAGGGCCGCACTCCAGGCAAAGCTGGCCCAGACCGCGTTGCCGGCGATCACCGCGACGAAGAAGGCGTTGTAGACCGCGGTGATCACCACCGTGGTGTAGCCGGAATTGGCGAAGTCGTACATGGCCCAGGCCCAGACCTCGCGCTTTTTCACCCCCGGATTCAGGGCGCCTGCTCGATTGGATGCCAAAGAAATGCCTCCGAACGCGTAAAATAGCCGCCATTCTGAAATGAAATGCCGGTCATGACACGCAAAATTCCCACCTCGCAGAGAAAGATTCTGGTCACCTCCGCCCTGCCCTATGCCAACGGCAGCATCCACCTCGGCCATTTGGTCGAATACATCCAGACCGACATCTGGGTGCGCTTCCAGAAGATGCGCGGCCATGAGTGCTGGTACGTCTGCGCCGACGACACCCACGGCACGCCGATCATGCTGCGCGCCGAGAAGGAGGGCATCAGCCCCGAGCAGCTGATCGACCGGGTCTGGCACGAGCACAAGCGCGACTTCGACGGCTTCCACGTCGGCTTCGACCATTACTACTCGACCAACTCGCCGGAGAACCGCGAGTTCGCCAGCCAGATCTACCTCAAGTTGCGCGAAGCCGGCCTGATCGAGCAGCGCACCATCGAGCAGTTCTACGACCCGGACAAGGCCATGTTCCTGCCCGACCGCTTCATCAAGGGTAGCTGCCCCAAATGCGGCGCGAAGGACCAGTACGGCGACAGTTGCGAGGCCTGCGGCGCCACCTACGCGCCGACCGACCTCATCGACCCCTACTCCGCCGTGTCCGGCGCCAAGCCGGTGCGCAAGGAGTCCGAGCACTATTTCTTCGCCCTGGGCAAATGCGAGACCTTCCTGAAAGACTGGACCCGCAGCGGCACCCTGCAGGCCGAGGCCGCCAACAAGATGGACGAATGGTTCACCGCGGGATTGAGCGATTGGGACATCTCGCGCGACGCGCCCTACTTCGGCTTCGAGATCCCCGATGCACCCGGCAAGTATTTCTATGTCTGGCTCGACGCCCCGGTCGGCTATATGGCCAGCTTCAAGAAACTATGCGCCGACCAAGGTATCGACTTCGACGCCTTCTGGGGCAAGGACTCCCAGGCCGAGCTCTACCACTTCATCGGCAAGGACATCCTCTATTTCCACGCCCTGTTCTGGCCGGCCATGCTGGAGTTTTCCGGCCAGCGCACACCGAGCGGGGTGTTCGCCCACGGCTTCCTCACCGTCAACGGCCAGAAGATGTCCAAGTCGCGCGGCACCTTCATCACCGCCGAGAGCTACTTGAATCACCTGAACCCCGAGTGGCTGCGCTATTACTACGCGGCCAAGCTGTCGAACACGATGGAGGACATCGACCTCAACCTGGAGGACTTCAGCGCCCGGGTGAACTCCGATCTGGTCGGCAAATTCATCAACATCGCCAGCCGCTCGGCCGGCTTCATCGCCAAGCGCTTCGACGGCAAGCTCGGCCAAGTGCCCGTGGGCCAGGCGTTGCTGGCCCGGATGCAACAGGCCGCCAGCGGCATCGCCGAACTGTATGAGTCGCGCGAGTACGGCCGGGCGTTACGCGAGGTGATGGCCCTGGCCGATCTGGCCAACCAGTACGTCGACAGCAACAAACCCTGGGAGATCGCCAAGCAGGCAGGCCGCGAGGCCGAACTGCACGAGGTCTGCACGGTGGCGGTCAACGCCTTCCGCCTGCTCGCGCTCTATCTGAAACCGGTGCTGCCCAAGCTGGCCGAGAACGTCGAGGCCTTCCTCAACCTCGCGCCGCTCAGCTGGGCCGATGCCGGCAGCTTGCTCAGTGGTCACACCATCAACGAATACAAGCACCTGATGACCCGGATCGACCCCAAGCAGATCGAGGCCATGATCGAAGAGAACAAGCAGACCCTGGCACCGACGCCCGAGCCGCATTCGCAGCAGCGCCATGCCGGGCATCAGCAACAAGTAGCCAAGACCGAAGAAGCGGCCGTCGGCTGGGAGCCGATCATCGGCATCGACGACTTCAGCAAGATCGACCTGCGCATCGCCAAGATCGTCAACGCCGAGCACGTCGAGGGCGCGGAGAAATTATTGAAGCTCACGCTCGACGTCGGCAGCGCCACCCGCACGGTGTTCGCCGGCATCAAGTCGGCCTACAAGCCGGAGGAACTCATCGGCCGGTTGACGGTGATGGTGGCCAACCTCGCGCCGCGCAAGATGAAGTTCGGCCTATCCGAGGGCATGGTGCTGGCCGCCTCCGACGAGCGCGGCGGCCCCTTCCTGCTCGGCCCGGACAGCGGCGCGCAGCCGGGTATGCGGGTCAAATAGAGGGGCGGTCAAGCCCGAGTTGGCGTCGGGAAATTTTCCAGCAAATAGGCGTGGAACTGGTCGATAGGCAGCGGCTTGCTGTAAAAGTAGCCCTGTACCTCACGGCAACCGTGTTCGTTCAGGTAGGCCAACTGCTCTTCCGTCTCGACCCCCTCGGCCATCACGTTGACCTGTAGGCTCTGCGCCATCGCGATCACTGCGCGTACGATCACCTCGCCACTGGCATTGCTGGCGATGTCGGTCACAAAAGAGCGGTCGATCTTGATCAAATCGACCGGCAACTGTTTGAGGTAACTCAGCGAAGAGAAGCCCGTACCGAAGTCGTCGATCACCATCTGCACCCCCAGGCGGTCGAGTTGCTGCCATAACGCCAATGCGCTTTCGGCGTTCTCCATCAAGGTGCCTTCGGTCAGTTCCATCTCCAAGGCATCGGGCCGCAAAGCCGTTTCGGCCAATACCAGCCGAATCTTGTCCACCAGGGCAGGATCGCGGAATTGCGAAGCGGAAAAGTTCACGCCGACCCGAATGGCATCGTAGCCCTTGTCGCGCCAGGATTTGGCATCCTTGCAGGCTTGATGCAAAACGAACTCGCCGATTCGGCCGATCAAACCGGTCTGTTCGGCCACCGGGATGAATTTGTCCGGCCCGATCGGCTTGCCCTCGGGATGGCGCCAACGCACCAAGGCCTCGGCCCCGACCACGCAGCCCCGCTCCGTATCGACTCGCGGCTGGTAGCAGACGTACAACTCGCCGCGCTCCAAGGCATGCCGCAAGCCCTGCTCGATTTCCAAGCGCTCGACCAAGGCGGCATTCATCTGCCGGGAATAATAGCGATAGGTATTCCGGCCGACCTCCTTCGCGCTGTACATCGCAATATCCGCATTGCGCACTAGCGTGCGTTCGTCTTCGCCATCCTGAGGGAATAGACTGATGCCGATACTGCATTCGATATAGAACTCGTGTTCGCCAATCCAACACGGTCGGGAGAAGGCCTCGCGGATCGCCGTGCATACCGGCAGGCAATCCTCTGCGCGATTCAAGCCCTTCAGAATCGCCATGAACTCATCGCCCCCCATGCGCCCGACCACGTCGCCCTGGCGCATACATTGCGATAACCGGGTGGCCACCACCCTGAGCAATTGATCGCCGACATCGTGGCCCAAGGTATCGTTGACATCCTTGAACCGATCCAGGTCCAGGAACAGCACGGCGACCTTGTTGTGGTTGACGCCCGCCTCCCACATGGCTTGGCTGAGGCTCTCATGCAAGGACAGTCTATTCGGCAATTGCGTCAACGGGTCGTGTCCGGCCTGATACTGCAGACGCTGCTCGAATTCGCTGCGCTCGGTCACATCCTGGCATACGACAGCCGCACCGACGGTGCGTCCCCCCTCGTCTTTCAAGGCCGACAACGATATCTCGGTGACGTATTCCTTGTCGTGCGACTTCATCAGGCACTTGCCATCCAGATAGACCTGCGTAATCTCGCCTTTGAGCAAGCGCCTCAGCTCCGCCTGCAAAAGATCGGCCTTATCCGAATCGCGCAAGATCAGGACCTCTTGCAGCGGTTTGCCCATGGCCTCGACATTACGCTGACCGGTCATCCGCTCCCCCGTCGGGTTGAGGAACTCGATCCTGCCGGCCCGATCGACCGCCAATACCGCATCGCCGATGGCATGTAGCGTTGTGCGCAAGCGCTCCTTTTCGCGATACAACTGCCGTTCGCTTTCATGGACTTGGGAATACGGCGCCTGTACCGCCTCGATGAAAACCGCGCGATAGATCAGCAAATACGCGGCGACCTTGTAAACATGACCGAGCAGATTGAAGGCATCCGTCACTTCGGAATACAGGGTGAAACACAACTCCGACAGTGCGATCACCACCACTGCGGCCAGCAAGCTCGGCAAATGCAAGCGGTACTTCAGCTTGCCTAGACCGTAGATGCCGATGGCGGTCGCCACGCTCAAACCGACCAGCAGATATTCCGCGCCGACCTTGAACCCGGTAAGCCCCCGGCCTGGAATGAAGGTGTGTGGAAACCAGTCGTCGTGATACAGGCCCAGCCAATAGGCCACCCCAATCCAGACCACACTGGCGCCCAGTGCGACAAAGCGTGCCCAGGGATAGGCAAAGGGGCGCCATGGCATCAGCACCGCCGTCAACAGGGTGACGGTAGCGGTATACCGCGCCAGCAGCCAGAAATCGATCGCCTTTTCGACCCCGGCCTCGGTCACGAAATCAGGCATGCCCTTGTAAGACATGGCATGGGCGAAATCGAGCAGAGCGACGGCGAGAAAGCCGCAACTGAGGATGATGAGGTTACGCGGCCGGCCGGGGTCATGCGCATGCCAGCCTATGCCGAACACCAAGGCCGCCACCGCGATGGCGATCACTTCGAGAAAGCTATGCAGCGGCAGATAGGCGGCCAAGCCCTGGAAAGCGTGGGCCTCTTCCGGCGGGAACCGCCAAACGATCAGGAACAGCGCGGTCAGAAGCAAAACCAGACCGAGCAGCCAGGGGTGCTGGGCCCGATAGCTGTATGGGTGCCGCCTCGATTGGGCCCAGACCGATGAATTGGACGCCGTTTGATCTACGCTGTAGCTCATACCCGTATGATCATCCCTCTATCGCGATACCGTAGCCTAACCGAATCGCCGATTCGGGTTGGCATTCCCATGCTAGTGCGATTGCAGTCTGCTATCGCCACTGCGACATTCGCGCGACTCGCCCCCTTATTGATCGATGCCGCTTAAGCGTAAGTATCTGCCGCAACCGGCGAAGCCGAAATGCCGGCTTGAGTATAGGCCGCGATGGCCTTTTGGCCATATCGATCCGGCGTCCGTTGGACTGGCTGGGCCGCTTGCTCGACAGGACTCGTCGTACTGGACTCTTCCTTCTTTTTCCGGCTCAGCTCGGCGCGCGCCTGGGCCTCCAATTGGCCAGCGCCCGCCGCGACGGCACGGTCTTGCGAAGAGGGGTCGGAGGGAGCCAGGGCCGCAGCGCGAATCCGCTGAGCCTTGGCGACGGTCTGTTCGGGCGTGGCCGCGCTTGAAACGCTGATCTGCACCTCGCCGGCCACCGCATACTGCCGGCCATCCGGCCCACGCACGGTCTGAAAACTGGCACCGCCGGTGGCCAATCCGGCCGCTGCGCTCAAATGGGCCTGCTCATGCGCCCGTACCTTTTGGTCGATCTGCTTGAGCCGCTGTACCTCGCGCTGGACCTCCGGACTGACCTGAGTTGGATCGGCCTGGCCAGACTTATCCTGCCCCGCCCGCTTCGCCGCGGGCGAGAAATAATCCGCCGAACCCGACCCAACCGCCCCGATCCTCATACCCTGTACCTCTGTTGCCGCTGGGTCGATTATAGTCAGACAAGCCGGTCCTGCCTTTACATTTACCAGCGCGGTCAATATCCTGGCCGTCTTTTCTGGACGCAGTCCAAACCATGCCTATCACCATCAAATCCGCCGAAGAAATCGAAAAAATGCGCGTCGCCGGCCGGCTGGCCTCCGAAGTGCTCGACTACATCGCGCCCTTCGTCCAACCCGGGATCACCACGGACGAGTTGGACAAGCTCTGCCACGACCACATGGTCGACGTGCAAGGCTGCGTGCCGGCCCCGCTCAACTATGCGCCACCCGGCCACCAGCCCTACCCCAAGTCGATCTGCGCCTCGGTCAACCATCAGGTCTGCCACGGCGTACCCGGCGGCAAGAAGTTGCGCGCGGGCGACATCGTCAATCTCGACATCACCACGATCAAAGACGGCTGGCATGGCGACACCTCGCGCATGTTCGCGGTCGGCGCGCCGAGTATCCTGGCCAAGCGCTTGATCGACGGTACCTACGACTGCATGTGGAAAGGCATCGAACAGGTCAAACCCGGCGCCCACCTGGGCGACATCGGCCACGCCATCCAGCAATACGCCGAGGCCAACGGCTTCTCGGTGGTGCGCGAGTTCTGCGGCCACGGCATCGGCAGCCAGTTCCACGAAGAACCGCAGGTGTTGCACTATGGCAAGCCGGGCACCGGCGTCGTGCTGCAAGCCGGCATGATTTTCACCATCGAACCGATGATCAACGCCGGCCGGCGCGACATCCGCATGCTGGGCGACGGCTGGACCGTGGTGACCAAAGACCACAGCCTGTCGGCGCAGTGGGAACACACCGTGCTGGTCACCGAGACCGGCTACGAGGTGCTCACCGTTTCGGCCGGCAGCCCGCCGCCCCCCGCCTTCATCCGGCCATGACCGCCGACCCCGAGCGTATCGCGCACTGGCGTGCGCAATTGCACGCCGCACGCGACATGCTCGGGCAACTCTTCCTGGCCAGTCCGCGCCCCAGCGCCTACCTGGCCAAGCACAGCCAGACCGTCGACCGGCTGTTGCAAGACATCTGGCAAAACCAAGACCTGCCGCGTGCCGCCGCCCTGGTCGCGGTCGGCGGCTATGGCCGCGGCGAGATGTACCCGCAATCGGATGTCGACGTATTGATCCTGACCGGCGACGACCTGGCCGAAACCGAGCAGGGCCGATTCGAACCGCTCATCGCCCTGCTCTGGGACGTCGGCCTGCCGATCGGCCATAGTGTGCGGCGCCTGTCCGAGTGCTTGGATGAGGCCCAGAAGGACATCACCATCCAAACCAATTTGCTGGAGGCACGCTGGCTCGCCGGCGATAGGCGATTGTTCGGTGAATTCCAGCGCGCCTTTCAAGCACAACTCGATCCGCTGGCCTTCTTCGAAGCCAAGCTGCTCGAACAAAGCAACCGCCACGGCCGCTTTGCCGACCGCGCCATGCTGCTGGAGCCCAATTTGAAGGAAAGCCCGGGCGGTCTACGCGACCTGCAAACCGTGCAGTGGGTTGCCCAAGCGATGGGACTGCCCTCGCAGATCACCGCACTGGCTCAGACCGGGCTATTGCAGGCAAGCGAAGCACGCCGCTTGAACGCCGCCGCGCGGCTGATCAGCGAGCTGCGCATTCGACTGCACCTTGCCGCCAAGCGGCGCGAGGACCGCTTGCTGTTCGAATTTCAGGAATCGCTCGCGCAGCAGCTCGGCCTGACCGGCCAAGGCCCGCGCCGCGCCTCGGAGTTGCTGATGCAACGCTATTACCAGGCCGCGCGCGAGATCGGTTTTGCCAACGAGCTGTTGCTCGGCATTCTGCCCCAACGCCTCTATGTCCTGGCCAAAACCAGCCAGCTTGAGGACGCACCGAATTTCCTGCGCCGCGACAACCTGCTCGACCTCGCTGATGAAGCTCTCTACGAGCGCGAGCCGCATGCGATCTTCCAGACCATTCTCACTCTGCAACGCCACCCCGAACTAAAAGGCCTGGCCCCCAACGCTTACCGCGCGCTATGGCGCGCGAGCCGGAACATCGATGCCGCCTTCCGCCGCGACCCGGCCAATCATGCTGCCTTTCTCGCAATCTTCCGCGAGCCGCGCGGCGTGACTCTAGCCATACGCCTGTTGCATCGGCTCGGCCTGCTCGGCCGCTACCTGCCTGCCTTCGGCCGCATCACCGGCCAGTTGCAGCACGACCTGGTGCATATCTATCCGGTCGACGAACATACCCTGATGGTGCTGCGCAATCTGCGCCGCCTGGCCCTGCCCGAACTGGCCCATGAATTTCCGCTCGCGCACCGGCTGATGCGCGAATTCACCCGGCCCGATCTGCTCTATTTCGCCGCGCTGTTCCACGACATCGCGAAAGGCCGCGGCGGCGACCATTCGACCTTGGGCCGCATCGATGCCCGTCGCTTTTGCCTCGGCCATGGCCTAGCCAAGCCAGAAGCCGACCTAGTTGCCTGGCTAGTGCAAGAACACCTCGCGCTCTCGCGTACCGCACAAAAAGAGGATTTGAGCGACCCCGAAGTGATCACCGCCTTCGCCCGCCACTGCGGCAGCGTGGAACGCCTGACCGCCTTGTATCTGTTGACCATGGCCGATATCCGGGCAACCAACCCCAAGATTTGGAACGCCTGGAAGGAAAAGCTGTTGCGCGAACTGTACCTGGCCGGCCGGCGCGTGCTGGAAGGCGGTTCGCCGGTGCAGGATGACATCGAAACGCGCAAGCAGCAGGCACGCGCAGCCTTGCGACTCTACGGCTACGAAGCGGGGGTGGAGCAAGTCCTGTGGGCCAAGCTCGACGACGTGTATTTCCTGCGCCACGAGGCACAAGAGATCGCTTGGCAGACCCGCCGCCTACTGCCCCTGCTCAAGCAGGACGCCCCCATCGTGCGTGCGCGGCTGGCGCCGATCGGCGAAGGGGCCGAGGTGTTGGTCTACGCCCAGGACGAGCCCGGCCTGTTTGCTCGAATCTGCAGCTTCTTCGCGGCCATGCAATATACCGTACTGGAGGCGCGCATCCACACCACACGCGATGGCCGCGCACTGGATAGCTTCCTGGTCATGGACGAGGCGAACCGCGCGATTCCCTATCGCGATGTGCTGAGCTATATCGAGTATGAATTGGCGGCTGCGCTGAAGGACAAGAAGCCACTCGATGCGCTGACTGGCATTCGGCTGTCGCGCCAACTCAAGTCCTTCCCGATCGAACCGGAGATCGTGCTGGTCCCGAGCGACAACGGCACCGGCTATGTCCTGTCGTTCACCGCCGGCGACCGGCCCGGCCTGCTCTACGATGTCGCGCGCATCCTGGCACGATCCAAGATCGACGTCAGCTCCGCCAAGATCAATACCCTGGGTGGGCGGGCGGAAGATGTCTTCGTTGTGAATGGCGAGGACTTGGCGCAAGCCAGCTCGCGCCTCACCCTGGAACAGGCCCTATTGGGCACCCTCAAGCTGGCCTGAGGCAGCCGACTCCGGCAGGCCCTGCTCCAAGCGATACAGCCACGCCAGCAATTCGGCCACGGCCACGTACAAGACCGGCGGGATGCGCTCGTCCAGGTCCACCTGCATCAGCAGGCTGACCAACTCCGGCGACTCGTGCACATAGACCCCCGCCTCTTTCGCGCGGCGGATGATCTCCTCGGCCAAAAGGCCACGGCCCTTGGCGACGACGCGCGGTGCGCCGTCCTCAACCTCGTAGGTCAGCGCGACGGCTTGCAGCGGCTTATGATCGGCTTCAGCCATTCGGCGCCTCGGTCGCTTCCAACGCCACACCCAATACCGCCAGCCCGGCGGCATCCAGGCGCCCGGTCAATTGCGGCAGCGCGCCGCGCAATTCGGTCAAGGTCGCCTCGCTGTCGGTTGCCAGCCTGAGCTTGAGACCTTGCGGCGCCAGATCGATCTCGGCCGACACCCCCCCAAGCCGCGGCAAATGCAAGCGCAATTGGGTGCGCCACGGCGCCTCGTCCTCCTGCCCGCCCCGGCCGCTACCGTTACCCTTGCGCTCTTCGACTTGCCATTCCAGCCATTGGCCGGGCCAAGCCAGGCCCTGCCAAATGAAGGGCTGGCCTTCCAACATTTGCAATTGGCGGCCAGCCAGACGGGCGACGTCTTCGTGCATGCCGCCCAATTCCTGGACTTGCGCGCCTTGTGCCGCCGCGACCATATGCGTGAGGCCGGCCTGCGGCTGGCGCTGCACCTCGGCCAGGCCCTGCTGGCCGCTGGCCCAGCGTTGCAGGTTCGCCTCGTAAAACATGCCGCTCTCTTTCACCGCCTGTTTCAGCGGCGCCATCCAGGCCTGTGCCTGATCGGCCGCTTGGTCCAGCAGTGGCGGCGCGATCGCGCGCGCGCCGGTCAACAACGGGTTGCTCGCGCTTGCCGCCGACGCCCCTGCAGCGGGCAAGGGCGTATTAGCACCGGGCGTCGTCGAAATGGCTTCGGGTACAAGCCGGCCGAGGCTAGGCGCGACACTCGCCGCGCTTGGGTTCTGTGCGGCGGCAGGCGTGGCGGGCGTCGCCACATTGCCGCCAGCAGGCATCGCGGTGACGACTTGCGGTTTCGCCGCGCCCGCTTGGGCCACGGGCGCCGTCTGCGCTGCCGTGCCTGGTTGCGGGGCTACCCCGGCCTGCGGTGCTGCATTCGCCTGCGGCACGGGCGGTGTTGCCGGCGGCAGCGGCAAAACGGTATTGGTCCGCGCCGTATTCGTGAGCAAGGCATTTGCGGCAGGGTTGGCGGTCGGCCCAGGGCTACTGGCGAGCTTGGCCTGCGCCGCCAGCTCAGCCGGGTTCGTCGGCGACGAGGCAACGGTTTGCTGTGTCGCGACCGCAGGCAGCGCGGCCTGCTTGACGGCCCACGCCGCCAAGGTGGCGATCGTGCTGGCCGACTCGCTCACCCGCACAGGCTGCTGGGGCGTGGTACCGCCCTCGCCCGGCCGTTCCGGCGTCGACGCCGTCAACAAAAAGGTCGCCCGCGGTTGCGCCTTCAGATAGGTCAAGTTCAGCGTATCGCCCTGCCGGGTCGTCTGCGGCAAGGCCATATCGAGCACCTGATCGTCGACCTGCACGATAAAACGGCCGCTCGGCATGGCCGCCAACACCTGGGCCTGATAGGTCTTGCCGGCTTCGAAGTTCGGCGGTGGCAGGGGCTTGCCCGGCTGCAGCAGCGCCGAACCCTGGGTTTTCAACCACTGCAGGACCGCCGTCGGCAATAGATTGATATTCATCGCGACGGGTGATTCAAGGCGACGATCAACTCGGCCTCGCCGCGCGAGATACCGCAATGTTCGGACAAGTCACCGGCCGAGACGCCTTGACGTGCCAGCTGGGTGGCCTTGGCGTAGGGTGACAAGGCGGCGGTCTCCTTGGCCTCGGCCTCTTTGCTCTTCTCGGCCAGTTGCTGTTCCAGCAAATCGACCCGGGCATGCAACCGCGCCAACTCACCGCGAATAGCCGCCATATCGCCATCGAAAGCAGGCTCCTGCTTGACCACCAAGGTGCCGACCGGCTTGCGCCGATACTTCGCGAACAGCAGCCACTCGAGCAGATAGATCGCCGTCGCCAGCACGGCAGCGACCAGCAGCTCTTCGAGGTTGATCGAGAAAGCGGGTAGATCGGGTAAGGTCACGGCAGC
>JAJZTS010000043.1 GCA_021848725.1 Pseudomonadota bacterium | reverse complement strand
GGCGTGCGAGTGCGAGCAGTTGTTCGATCAAATGGCCGGCACGGGTGATGCCTGCATCGAGGCGGGCCAGCGCCTCGGCCCGCTCCGTCGCATCGGCTGTGCGTTCGGCGATTTGGGCTTGCAACCGGAGTGCCGTCAGCGGGGTGCGTAACTCATGGGCGGCATCGGCGACGAAGCGGCGCTGCGATTCGATGGCTTCATGCAAACGAACGAACAAGTCGTTCATGGCCGCGACCATCGGCGCAATCTCGCTCGGTAGGTCGGCCAAGGGGATGGGGGTCAGCGTGTTCGACTCGCGTTTGTCCAACTCTTGTCGTATCTGCTGCATGGGTGCGAGCGAGCGGCTCACCGTCAGCCAGATCGCAATGCCCAACAGCGGCATCAACAGGGCCAGAGGCAGCAGTACGGGGCCGATCACGATGCGCAGCCGTTCATTGCCTGCCCGTGCTAAGTGGCCGACTTGGATGATCAAGCCCTGCGCCGTCAGCGTGTAGGCACGCCAGCGCTCGCCTTGCCAACTGAATTCGTTCAGGCCCATGCGGGTCTGCCGCGGCATGACCGGGTCGGACGAGCTATAGACCAATTCGCCATTTGTGTCCCAGATTTGGCTGACGAATTGGCCGCGGTCGATCTCGTCGTCGTCGTCGCCTTCCAAGCCATGACGCACGACGGTGTAGGCGATTTGTTCCAGTTCGTGGTCGCGCGCCTTTTGGAAGCTGTTCCAGGCCAGCCAATAGGTGGCCAGGCTGGCGCCGATGCCGACCAGGGCCAGGGCGGTCAACTGCCAAAGCAACAGGCGCTTACGGATGGAGGGCATCGGGAGCCACGACCTTATAGCCGACGCCGCGCACATTGCGGATGATTTCCGGCCCGAGCTTGCGGCGCAGGTTGTGCAAGTGGACTTCGATGGCATTGCTGGAGATTTCTTCGTCCCAGCCATAGAGTTGTTCTTCCAGCTCAAAGCGCGACAGGACGGCGCCGGGTTTATGCATCAGCGCTTGGAGCAGGCTGAGTTCGCGCGACGATAAATGGACCGGCTGGCCGGCCAGGCTGACCTCTCGCGTGGTCGGGTTCAGGCTCAATGCGCCGACCCGGAGAATGTTTTCGGTGCGTCCGGCTTGGCGTCGGCTCAAGGCGCGCACGCGGGCGAGCAATTCGTCGAGGTCGAACGGTTTGACCAAGTAGTCGTCGGCGCCGGCGTCGAGCCCGGCCACCCGGTCGGCCACTGCGTCGCGCGCGGTGATGACGATGACCGGCAGCGAGTCTTGCCGTTGGCGCAGGCCTTTCAATACCGTCATACCATCCTTCCGCGGCAGGCCCAGGTCGAGCAGGGCCAGGCCGTAGTGGCCTGTCTCCAGCGCGAGTTCCGCGGCACGGCCGTCGCGCACCCAATCGACCGTGAAGCCGGCTTGGCGCAGGCCTACCTCGACGCTTTCGCCGATCATAGGGTCATCTTCAATGAGTAGGAGTTTCATGTTGTCGGCCGGGTTTCCGATCAAGTTTAGTGTTTTTCGCCAGAGATGAAAAAGCCCCTTGGCCGGAGGCGAAGGGGCTGGCAGTAGAGTGCTTCCTCGACCATTCCTGAACATCAGGAATGGTTGTGAGGATAACGCTTACTTGGCGGCAGCGGCGTCCGCCTTTTTGGCGCTTTTCTTCTTGGCATGCTTGGCCTTGGCTTTCGGGGCCGGCTTTTCGGCGGCCGGTTTGCCGGCAGGCGCGGCGGCGTCGGCGGCGAAAGCGGCAACGCCGGTGAAGCCGAAGGTTAGGGCGGTCAGGATGGCAGCGATGGTCTTCATGAGGTCTCTCCAATCAGTTGAGGGAACGAACGCCTTACGAATCTCGTTTGGCAGAGTGCATTCTCCGTAGCGAGACTTAAAGCCTACTTAAGGGGATAAAGAGGTGGTGCCGGGGTGCGTGGCTGGACTGGCGCCAGGGCTAAGCGTTGCGGTCGCCGACGAACGGATTGTCCTCGCGCTCGGCGCCGAAGCTGGACATCATGCCGTGGCCAGGTACGAACTGGACATCGTCGCCCAGCGGCCACAAACGGTTGCGGATCGAGTCGATCAGGGCCTCGTAGTTGCCGCGGGCCAGATCGGTGCGGCCGATCGACCCCTTGAACAGCACATCGCCGACGAAGGCCAAGCGGTTGCGTCGGTGGAAGAACACCACATGCCCCGGCGTATGGCCAGGGCAGTGGATGACTTCCAAGGTTTCGTTGCCGACGTCGACGCGATCGCCTTGTTGCAGCCAACGTGTTGGATAGAAAGGTTCGGTATGCGGAAAGCCGAACATCTGGCTCTGCTGCGGCAGTGTGTCGAGCAGGAAGGCATCGTCCTGGTGCGGGCCTTCGATCGGCAGGTCAAGCCGTTCGCTCAAAACCCCGGCGGCGCCGACATGGTCGAGATGGCCGTGGGTCAGCAACAGCTTATCGAGCTTGAGGTCATGCCGTGCGACGACGGCGAGCAGCCGTTCGATGTCGCCGCCCGGGTCGATCAATGCAGCGCGGCCCGTTGCCCCACACCAGATCAGCGAGCAGTTCTGTTGATAGGGGGTGACCGGAATGATGCTGAAGCGCATGAGCTGAGGCGAATGCGCTTATTCGCGATGGGTCGCTTTGCGCACGGCTTCGATCAATGGCTGGGCCGAGGCCGGCGTGCCGGCCTTGCCCGCAAGGACCTCGGCGGGCCAAATGGGCTTGCCATAGTAGGCTTCGTCGGCCTCATGGTCGATGGCGATGTTCGACCCTTCGAGCGACACCCCGGCGAACAGGCCGCGCGAGCGTGAGTAGGATAGGATTTCGGCCTTGAGTTCGGCGTCGGTCGCGGCCTCGCCGCGGCGGCCGATCGGGCCGGCGGCGATGGCGGCATCCGCGCCCAAGGTGAAGGTGCCGCGCACGATGCCGTCGACACTACGCCGGCTTTTGAACACCAGGACGACGTCGGTCGATTGCGCGCCGATCTGCCAGCCGACGCTGCCCGCAGCCAGCGCGATGAACAGCGGCGGACTCCACTGCCCTTGTTCATTGCGGACCAATAGCACGCCTTTGCCATAGCTGCCGCCGACCATGAAGCCGGCCTTGATCACGCCGGGGATGATCGCAATGCCCTGGGCATTGTGCAGCAGGCGTGGCGGGATGTTTTGCTCGGGCAGGCGCGTGGCTTGCTGCATCACCTCCGTCGCCGCGCCGATCTTTTCTTCCTGCGCGACGCGGGAAGCACAGGCCGTGCTGGCCAACAGGCCGAGGCCGAGGAAATACAAAAATTGCAAGGGGCGGCGCATGGCGGTCTCGGTTACTTCATTGCAGGGTAGTCAGTGTAACCCCGGGCACCGCCCATATAGAAAGTTTCCGGGTCGGGGGTATTGAGCGGCGCGTCTTGGGCAAAGCGCTCGGCAAGGTCGGGGTTGGCGATGTAGAGGGCACCGAAGGCGATCAAGTCGGCCTCGCCCGCGGCCAGGGCCGCGTTGGCGCTGGCCTTGTCGTAGCCGTGGTTGGCCATGTAGATGCCGTGCCAGATGCGGCGCAGCTTTTTCACATCGAAATACGGGCCGGCCAGATCGGGCCGGTCGCAGCCAAGCTCGGTCACGTGCAGATAGGCTAGCTTGAAGGGATTGAGCAGTTCCACCACGCGGCTAAAGGTGGCCTCGGGGTTGGAATCGTGCATGTCGTTGAACGGCTGTACCGGCGACAGGCGCACACCGACACGGTCGGCGCCGCCTACGCTACAGACCGCGTCGAGCACGTCCAGCAGCAGGCGGGCGCGGTTGTCGATGCTGCCGCCATAGGCATCGGTCCGCCGGTTGCTGCCGTCGCGCAGGAACTGGTCGAGCAGGTAGCCGTTGGCGGCATGCACCTCGACACCGTCGAAGCCGGCGGCCAAGGCGTTCTCCGCACCCTTGCGGTAATCCGCGACGATGCCGGGCAGTTCTTCGATTGCCAGGGCGCGCGGCGTGACAAAGGGTTTGTAGCCCTCGTAGGTACCGGCCTCGCCTCGAGGGGCGATCGCCGACGGCGCGACCGGGGTGGCGCCGTCAGGCAGCAGCGACGGGTGCGAGATGCGGCCGACGTGCCAAAGCTGCATGAAGATACGGCCGCCCTTGTCGTGCACCGCGCGGGTGATCGGTCGCCAGCCGGCGATTTGCGCATCGTTCCAGATGCCGGGAACCAGCGGGTAGCCGACCCCCATCGGCGTCACCGGCGTCGCTTCGCTTAGGATCAGGCCGGCGCTGGCGCGTTGGGCATAGTATTCGGCCATGATCGGTGTCGGCACGCCGTCGCGCTGAGCGCGGCAGCGCGTGAGCGGCGCCATGACCAGGCGGTTTGGCAGGGTGTAGGGGCCGAGTTGCAAGGGGGCGAACAGGTGGGGGTTGGTCATGTGATTCATTGGCTCCCAAAAAAAAGCGGTCTAGGCGCGGGCCGGATGTTGGGTTAGCCTAACCAACACAAGGAATATTTTCTACCCTGAGCGATGACAGCACCCAATGCCACGTTGATGATCTCCAGCCACTGCCACCATTGTGCGACGACGCTGGCCGCCTTGGCGGATTTAGTCAAACAGGGCATCGTCGGCCAGTTGACGGTGGTGAACGTCGAGCGCCACCCCGAGTTGGCCGACGCGCAGAACGTGCGCACCGTGCCCTGGGTGCGCATCGGCCAGTTCGAATTTACCGGCGCCCAAAGCGCTGCCGAGTTGAAGACCTGGGCCGAACGGGCCAAGAGCGAAGAAGGCTGGGCCGACTATTTCCATCAGTTGCTCAAGGACGGCCAGGCCGCGCATGTGGTCGAATTGGTGCAGGCCGCGCCGGACCGGCTCGGTGCAATCTTGCCGATCATCGCCAATCCGGAGGCGAGCCTGAACGTCCGCCTGGGCGCAGGTGTGCTCATGGAAGAGTTTGCCCATAGTGCCGCGCTCAAATCGTTGACGGCCAGATTGGGCGAGATGGCGGCTGACCCCGATGCGCGGGTGCGGGCCGATGCATGTCATTACCTGAGCCTGACCGGCAGTGCCGAGGCCGAACCCTATCTGGCCGCGCATGCGGACGATCCCGATGCCGAGGTGCGCGAGATCGTCCGGGAGAGCCTGGCGGCGCTGGCGCAGGCTTGATTCTTAGGCGTGCCGCGCCAACTTATTTGCGGCCTTTTTTCGGCTTCGCGGCGGTGTCATCCTCGAGCAGCACTCGCAACATCCAGGCATTCTTCTCATGCACCTCCATGCGTTGGGTGAGCAGGTCGGCCGTCGGCTGGTCGTTCGCCGCATCGGCTACCTTGAATGCGGCGCGCGCGGTGCGGGCCACCGCTTCCTGGCCGGCGACCAATTGCCGGATCATGTCGGTGGCGGCGGGCACGCCGTCCTCCTCCTTGATCGTGGATAGCGTCGCATAGCGCTTGTATGAACCCGGTGCCGGATGGCCCAAGGCGCGGATGCGTTCGGCGATCAGGTCCAGCGCGTTCCACAGCTCGGTGTATTGCTGCATGAACATCAGATGCAGGGTCTGGAACATCGGGCCGGTGACGTTCCAGTGGAAGTTGTGGGTCTTGAGGTAGAGGATGTAGCTGTCCGCCAGCATCTTGGACAGGGCCTCCGCGATCTTGGCCCGGTCTTTGTCGCTGATACCGATATCGATAGCCATGATGTTCTCCTTGTGGTTGATTGGAGCCGCAGCGAGGACAGGTCGCGCTGGGCCTGCGTTCATTAAAGGACAAAAGTCTTGTTCGAGCTAATGAATTGTCTAGAATTCAACGATTGACAATCTCAATCGAATGCCATGACCCTGCAGGAACTGCGTTATCTGGTGGCGCTGGCGGAGGCCGGTCACTTCGGTCAAGCGGCCGAGGCCTGCTTCGTTAGCCAGTCGACCCTGTCGACCGGCCTGAAAAAACTGGAGGACACCCTCGGCACGACCCTGTTCGACCGCAGCCTGAAGCGCATTACGCCGACGCCGATCGGGCGCGAGATCGTGGAATCCGCTCGATTGATCCTGCAAGAGGCCGAGCGCATCCGGCAATTGGCCAAATATGCCGAAGACCCGATGGACCGCACGGTACAGATCGGCGTCATCCCGACCCTGGGCCCCTATTACCTGCCGCATGCCTTGCTGCAGGTGCGACAGTCCTACCCCAAGCTCAGGCTGTTGTTGCGCGAGGTAATGACGCCGCATTTGTTAGCTCAGTTGCACGAGGGCAAACTGGATGCCGGCCTGCTCGCCCTGCCCATCGACGAGGAAGGGCTGACGGTAGCCCCCTTGTTTGCCGAGCCCTTCCTGGCCGCCTTGCCAGCAGGGCATGCCTTGGCGCGGAAGGCCAAGGTCAGCCTGGATGAATTGGGCCAGGCCAATCTGCTGTTGTTGGAAGAGGGCCATTGCCTGCGCGATCAGGCCTTGGCAGTCTGCGGCCTACAGGGCCTGGCGAGCGAAGAGGTACGGGCGACGAGTCTGGAGACCCTGCGCCAGATGGTGGCCATGGGTATCGGCGTGACCTTGTTGCCGCAGTTGGCCTGTGCCACGCCGGTTCAAGCCGGCATCGCGATCAAGCCGTTGGCGGCAAAGGGCGCGGGCCGGGTGATCGCCTTGGTTTGGCGCAAGCGCACCCCATACCTCGACACCATGACCCGTCTGGCACAGACCCTGCGGCAACACTTGCCCGCCGGTGTGAAGAAACAGACCTGAGCATCGAGTTCAGGCAAAGGAGCCGTGATGGACGCACGACGCGCAAGCCGTATCCTGATCCTCGGCGCTGCCGGCCGCGACTTCCACAATTTCAACGTGGTCTATCGCGACGACCCGGCGGTGGAAGTGGTCGCCTTTACCGCGGCGCAGATCCCCGGCATCGCTGGTCGCCGCTATCCGGCCGCGCTAGCCGGGCCGCGCTATCCCGAGGGCATTCCCATCTTCGACGAGGCCGAGTTGGAGGCGATCTGCCGGCGGGAACGGATCGATCAAGTGGTGTTCGCCTACAGCGATGTGACGCACGAACATGTGATGCATACCGCCTCGCGTGCGCTGGCGACGGGGGCCGATTTCCTGCTATTGGGGCCGGAGCGCACGCAAATCAAGGCCAGCAAGCCGGTCATCGCGATCAGCGCGGTGCGCACCGGTTGCGGCAAATCGCAGACCTCGCGCTACTTGTCGCATTGGCTGAGGGGGCAAGGCCTGCGCGTGGCCGTGCTGCGCCATCCGATGCCCTATGGCGACTTGGCGGCAGAGGCGGTACAGCGTTTCGCCAGCCTGGACGACATCGCCGCCGCACAGTGTACGGTGGAAGAGCGCGAGGAATACGAGCCGCATATCGCGCTCGGCCATGTCGTCTATGCCGGGGTGGACTATGCGCGTATCGCCGAGCAAGCCGCGAGCGAGGCCGACCTACTGATTTGGGAAGGAGGCAACAACGACTTTCCCTTCCTCAAGCCCGATCTGCACATCGTGCTGACCGACCCGCTCAGGCCGGGCCACGAATTGAGTTACCACCCGGGCGAGGCCGTGCTGCGCATGGCCGATGTCGCGGTCATCATGAAGACCGATGTGGCGGAGCCGGCAGCGGTGCAAAGGGTGCTCGATCACATTCGGCGCTTGAACCCAAGGGCCGGCATTGTGCGCGCCGCCTCGCCGGTGAGCTTGGAACAAGCCGAGTCCTTGCGCGGCCAACGCGTCGTCGTGGTGGAGGACGGTCCGACCGTGACCCATGGCGGCATGGCCTATGGCGCTGGCTGGGTGGCGGCGCAACGCGCCGGTGCGGTGATCGTCGATCCGCGGCCGTGGCTCGACGCGCAGATCGCGCCGGTGTTCGATAAATATCCGCAGATCGGTTCGGTGTTGCCGGCCATGGGCTACTCTGCCGCGCAATTGCACGGCTTGGCGGCAACTTTGGACCGGGCCGAGGCAGCGGCGGTGATTGCGGCGACGCCGGTCGACCTGGCCCGATTGGTCGCGATCGGCAAACCGATATTGCGTGCCCGATATGAATATGCCGAAGCTGAGACGCCGGGCCTGCTCGGCTACGTCGAAGCTTTCCTACGCCATGCCGGCCTGATCGATAAAGGGAGGTGAACAATGCAAACGGTAGAAATAGCGACCTTAGGCGGCGGCTGTTTCTGGTGCCTGGAAGCGGTGTACGAAACCGTGCAGGGTGTGCTTGGCGTCGAGTCCGGCTACATGGGGGGGCACGTCGAGCAGCCGAGCTATGAGGCCGTGTGTGGCGGTGACACCGGCCATGCCGAGGTGGTGCAACTGCGTTTCGACCCCGCTGTGATCAGTTACCGCGAGGTCCTCGAGATATTTTTCGCGATCCACGATCCGACCACGCCGAATCGTCAGGGCCATGACCGTGGCGCGCAATATCGTTCGGCGGTCTTTTGCCATTCGCCGGAACAGCTGGAAACGGCGCGGGGCCTGATTGCGGAATTGACCGAGGCCAAGGTGTTCGCCGATGCCATTGTGACCGAGGTGGCGATGGCACCGACCTTCTGGCAGGCCGAGGCTTATCACCAAGGCTATTTCCGTAACCACCCAAACCAGGGTTATTGCGTGGCGGTAATTGCCCCCAAGCTCGCTAAATTTCGCACTCGGTTTTCGTCCAGGCTAAAAATGGCTTAATCGGGTTTTGCGTCGAACAGATCGGCCAAGGCTTGCCGGGCCGAACTCGGTTCGGTCGTTTTGTCGCCAGTGCCGCCGAACAAGGACTCCAACTCGGCGCGTTTGGCTGTGGCATTGCCGCCACTGGACGAAGATGCCAAGGCCTGGGGTTGGAACCAGTCGCAGAAATTGGCGCGGGTCTTGTCTTTCACCTCGTCGGCCACTGGCTCGCGACAGTGCTTGGCCTTGGCCGGATCGAAATGGCGGCAGAGCCGGCACACATGCAATTCGGCATGGCAATTTGGGCATTCGGCGCGACGCGACAGCGGTTGCGGTAATGCATCGAGCGCCGCACCGCATTTCCAGCAGATCAGGTTGTCGATCACAAATGGGCTCCAATCATCGTTTGCGTTTGATCGTAACCCTTTGTTCGGTCGAGTCGCAAATAGGTCATTTGTCATGTCGAGCCGGTCTGGAAGGCAGCGGGTTTCAGGCGTAGACTTGGCTATCGGCTGCGGTGGCAATGCCGCGACCGAATGATGCATAACTGGATGGTGGAGCCAGTAAATAATGATGATGAAGCTCAGGGCGGCCTGGCGCAGGCTGACCGACCCGCTTTCGATTGCACGCTATCGCAGCCAACTTGGCTTGGACCACCCTCATTTCTTTACCGAAAGCGCGCATTGTTTTCGCGTCCTCGCGCACTACATGCCCCAGGTATTTTGGGTCTGGACACCGGATTGGCAGCGGGTGCTCTATGTCAGCCCGGCCTATGAACGGATGTGGGGGCGTTCGCGCGACCAATTGATCCAGTCGCCGCTGTCTTGGTTGTTCAGCTTGCATCCTGAAGATCGCGCCGAGATCGAGGCGATTATCTCGACGCCGGCAGAGCAATTGCCCGAGGCAATCGAACTGCCGCCGTTCCGGGTCGTGCAGCAGGAAGGGGACGTGCGTTGGATCTCGCTGCAAGCCTATCCCTTGCGCGACCGGCGCGGCCGCATCCAGCGTATCGCCGGCCTCGCCACCGATGTGACCGATAGTCGCCGCACCGAGCGGCGCATGCGGCAACTGACTCGGGCCATCGAGCAATCGGCCGAGGCGGTGGTCATTACCGACAACCATGGCGCCATCGAGTACGTCAATCCGGCGTTCGAGAAGATGACCGGCTACAACCAGGCGGAACTGATCGGCCAGAACCCGCGCATCTTGCAGGGCGGCAGCCACGACGGCGCGTTCTACAAGGACCTGTGGCAAACCGTGACCTCGGGCCATTCCTTCTTCGCAACCTTCATCAATCGCCGCAAGGGCGGCGATATCTATCATCAGGAAGAGACCATCTCGCCGGTGATGGACGAGAAGGGCGAGATTACGCATTTCATTTCGACCAGCCGCGATGCGACGCGGCTGGTCGAAACCCAGGAGCGGCTGCATCACCTGGCCTATCACGATGTGCTGACCGGTTTGCCGAACCGCGTGCTGTTTCGCGACCGCTTGGAGCAGGCCATCGTCAAATCCAAGCGCAATCGGCGCATCGTGCCGGTCATGTTCCTCGATCTCGACAAGTTCAAGGATGTGAACGACACCTTGGGCCATGCGGTCGGCGATCAGGTCTTGAAACTGGCGGCCGAACGCCTGGGCAAGATGGTGCGGCCGGGCGACACCATCGCCCGTTTGGGCGGCGACGAATTCATCATCCTGCTCGAGGGGATGACCCAGATCGAAGACGTGTCGGATCGCGCCGGGGACATCGTCAACGCCTTTTCGCAGGCCTTCCATGTCGAGCAGCATGAAGTATTCATGGGCTGCAGTGTCGGCATCGCCATCTACCCGAACGATGCCGACAACATCGACGACCTGTTCCGGGCGGCCGATACCGCGATGTATCGCGCCAAGGATCGCGGCCGTTCGAACTACCAATTCTTCACCGCCGAGATGGCGGCCAAGGTCATGCAGCGGGTCGGCCTGGAGCGCGCTTTGCGCCAGGCCCTGGAAAACGACGAGTTCACGGTGCATTACCAGCCACGGGTGACCTTGCCTTCCGGCATGCCGACCTCGGTGGAGGCCTTGCTCCGTTGGGAGCGGCCGGGCCACGACTACATGTCGCCGGCCGAATTCGTATCGGCCCTGGAGGACACCGGTCTGATCGTGCCGGTCGGTAAATGGCTGATGGACAAGGCTTGTGCCCAGGTTCGCGAATGGCACGACAAGGGCATGCGCGTCGGTGTGGCGGTGAACGTGTCGTCGCGGCAATTTTGGGAGCCGGGCTTGGCCGATCACGTGGCCCATTGCCTGGGCAAATACGCTTTGGAGCCGCGTTGGCTGGAGTTGGAGATTACCGAGAACCTCTTGCTCGAACAATCCGACCGGATCATGACGACCTTCGGCGCACTGGAAGAGCTGGGTATGCGTATCGCTATCGACGATTTCGGCACCGGCTTCTCGTCGATGAGCTATTTGAAGCGGCTGCCGATCCTGGTGCTGAAGATCGACCGTTCCTTCGTGCGCGATATCCTGACCGACCCCGAGGATATGGCCATCGCCAGCGCGATCGTATCGTTGGGACGCGCCTTGGGCCTGACCGTGGTGGCCGAGGGTGTCGAATCCGAGGCGCAGTTGCAGGCCTTGTTGCCGCTCGGTTGCGACGAGGGCCAAGGCTATTATTTCGCCAGGCCCATGGCGGCTTCTACGGCGGAGGCCTGGCTGAGCGAACGCTTGCAGCCGGCCAATGCCAAGCGGCGTTACCTTTCCCAGCAGGGGGAAATCGTCCGGCTCGCTTCAGAAGAGAAGTAAGGCGGTCTTGCTGGGCCGCGGCACGGCGGCTTGGAGTTGCTCCAATAGAGGCAGCGAAGGGTAACCGTCGGCCGGTAGATTGTTGGCCGCTTGATAGGCGCGAATCGCCGCTCGGGTCTTCGAGCCCAGCACGCCATCGGGCTCGCCCGCATTGAATCCCAATTGTGCCAAGCGCTGCTGGATTTCCATGGCCTGCTCACGGGTCAAGCGGCGGTTGTCGGCATCGCGTCCGAGATACAGCGCAGGCGCGCCCTCTAGACGGTCGGCCAAGTGACCGACTGCCAGCGCGTAATTCACCGAACGGTTCCAAGTCAGCATGACGTCGAAATTGCTATAGACCAGGAAGGCCGGCCCGGTGTGGCCCTGCGGCAATAGGAGCGAGGCGGTCTCGTCCAGTTGGGGTAGCGGACTGCCATCGCTGCGGCTAATGCCAAGCGCAGCCCAGGCCGACAGGGGTTTTTTGACATCGAGACGTGCGAGTTGCCAATCGAAATCGGCCGACAGGCGCACGGGTTCGCCCCAAGTTTGCTCGGCTTGCCAGCCGGCCTCGTGCAGGTAGTGAGCGGCCGAGGCCAGCGCATCGGCCGGCGACGACCAGATGTCCTTATGGCCGTCGCCGTCGGCATCGACGGCATAACGGCGGAAGGTGGATGGCATGAACTGCACTTGCCCCATCGCGCCGGCCCACGAGCCGAGCATGACGTCAGCCTTGATATGGTCGGCTTGCAGGATATCCAAGGCATCGAGCAACTCGGCACGGAAGAAGCGGCTGCGGCGCGCGTCATAGGCCAGGGTGGCGAGCGCACCGACGACTGGATAGCCGCCGGTGAATTTGCCGTAATGGGTTTCCATGCCCCAGAAGGCGACCAAGATCCCAGGCGGCACGCCATAATCGTGTGCGATCTTGTCCAATAGGGCGTGATGCTTCTGCATCAGCTTGCGGCCTTCGTTGATGCGTTGCCCGTTCACACGCCGATCCAGGTAATTCCAGAAGGTCTCGACGAACTCGGGTTGCTTCGCATCCAGGTCGAGCACGCGTTCGATGGGGCGCATGGCGGAGCGTGCGGCTTGCCAGGTACGCTCGGATACGCCGCGCGATCGGGCCTCGTCGTGGACGCCGCCGAGCCAAGCGACAAAGCCGGGATCCAGCGTTTCCTGGGCGGCTACGCTCGGCTTCGCTCCGAGCAGACTGGCGCCGATCAGGAGGATGGAGAGGGTGTGTAAGCTCAAGCTCGGTCTCATTTCTGGAACATGCAATGCATCAATTCAGGCTAACACATGAAGAATGCAGCGCAAACCCTGAAGCGGCCAATGCTGGCAAAATCGAGCTTTCACAAATGCTAAAGGCTTGAGCCATGGTCGTGCTGCGATGTGCAAGCTGCGAAGCCGCGGGCCCTCGATGACGCCTATCCCTCGCATCGGTATCGCCGATCTGCTGCGCAAGTACCCTGTGCTGCTGCTCGATGCCTATGGCGTATTGGTTACCCTGGCAGGGCCGCTGCCTGGCGCCTACGAATTGATCGAAGCGCTCAACCGGCGCGGTCAGGCCTATTTCATGCTGACCAACGGTGCGGCCAGGTTGCCGGAGTCCGCGGCAGCGCGCTATCGGGCGTTCGGTCTGGCGATTCCGCCCGAACGCATCATCACCTCGGGTTCCTTGCTGACCCCCTATTTCCTCGAACAAGGCTTGGTCGGCCAGCGCTGCCGCGTGCTCGGCCCGGCCGACAGCCGACGCTATGTGGAATTGGCCGGTGGCAAAGTGGTGGATTTGAATGCGGACTTCGATGTGTTGGTGGTTTGCGACCAATCCGGTTTTCCGTTTCTGGAAACGGTCGACGCAACGCTTTCGGCCTTGATCGACAAGATCGAATCCGGTCGGCCGGCGGCGATGGTGTTGCCCAACCCCGACTTGATCTTCCCGACCGGGCACGGCTTCGGTGTGACCTCGGGCAGCATTGCCTTGCTGATCGAAGCGGCTTTGACCTTGCGTTACCCGGAGCGTCTCGACTTGCGCTTCGCGTGTCTGGGCAAGCCGCATGCCGCCATTTTCGAAGAGGCCGAACGGCGTGCCGGTAGCCGCGACATGGTGATGATTGGCGACCAACTGGAGACCGATATCCGCGGGGCCAACGATTTCGGTATCGATTCGGCCTTGATACTTGGCGGCGTGGTCGGTGCCGAGGCAGTGGCCGCCAGCACGGCGCGTCCGACTTTCCTGCTGCCGTCGCTGCAAATTTGAGCTACCGGCTCAAGTTGGCGCAGTCCTTGCCGATAAAAAAGCTATATATTGAACATAAGGAAGCCGCGAGAGGGCATTGATGCGTCTGCCAGCCGACAATATCCCACCGACCACGGTCATCGAGAATCGCTATGAGATTCGTCAGCCTGATGCCATCGCCCCGGTGCGCCCAACCGCGCCAAATGCGGCGGCGCGCCAGACCTACCTGCCCAAGCGCCAGCAAGCCAAGCGGGGAGGGGCGGAACAGCAGGCGGGCGAAGAGGCAGAGGAACGGCGTAGCGGCGAGGATCGGCGGCAGGAGGGCCGCCGCGAGGCTGACGAAACGATCATTCTGGATACCCGAACCAGCCTAGATCGCCGGACCCGCACGCGTCGGGCCGACGATGTCGGCAACAAGATCGACGAATACGTTTGACTTCACCGGCTTCACGCAACCAGTTTACGCAAACCAGGGCATGCAGTCGCAACCCTTTGCTGGGCGGGGATGAACCGCAGGGGGGCTGCCTTCCAGGCCGGTTTTCCAGTCGCTGACAAAGCGCTCGATCGATTCGATGAAATCCGTGGCATGTTCGCGTCGGTTGATTGTGCAGTGCACCAGGGCCCGGCCCGCGTGGGCGCCGTTTTCCACGCTGACGGTCCATTGCAAGCCATTGGGACAAGTCGGCAACGAGAATCGGACGCCATCGCGGATGAGTTCGCGATGGACCCGGAATTCACCCCAAAGGCAATAGATGCTGCCCCTATCGCCTTCGTTCTCCAATACCTTGTCGATCGAGGCGCACCAATGCGGCAGATTGCCGATGGCGAGTTGTCGCTGCAGGTCTGTGGCGCGGACGTGGACGGCGGCGGTGGCAAAGAACTCCATGTCATTGCTCCCTTTGGGTCGATAAAAACAGTGTGACAGGGAATGGCAAAGCTGACCGTGATTCAAGCCCATTTTAAAATGTTTGCCAATTCTTTGGCGGTGGCTTGACCTAGATACCGATCCGCCGATTTGCGGTCGATGGAGGGGTTGTCGATGCTGGTTGATTGCTACGCCCAACGTCTGCTCAATCCTTATCGCGGCATGGTGCATGTTATCCGTTATGCGGCGGCCGAGGCGGTGACCAGCGACGGTCTCCACTGGGATATCTACGTCAGCAACGATGAACTGACCCGCGATCTGGCGCCCGGTACCAGCATCCAGATCAGCGATATCCGCTATGGCAGTTGGTCGCTTGAGCGGGGACTCAAGCGCGGGCCGATCTATCCGTCCGAGGATTTCCTGCGCATGGAAGCGATGGGGGCGGTGGTCTACGAGCATCTGCTTGTCCTGCACGACAAACTGCCCTTTGAGACCAAGGACTGTTACGAGTATTGGCTGCTCGATATCGAGGGCCAGCCGCTTGCTTTATTGCATAGCGCTTTGGCCGAAAGCGAGACAAGGCAGGGGCAGCCGGTCTTTTGGCGGGCCGGCCTGGCCGCGCGCGCGACCTTTTTGAGCGAGGCGCTGCCGCAGAACTGCGTGGATGAAGGCAAATCGGCGGCCGATCGGCTGACCAGCTACGTCAACGCCTGCGCCGGCGAGCCGCCGAGCACTCAGTGGTTCCGGCGCGAGGCAGATGGCAGCGGCATAGGGCTGGTGGGCGACAATCTGTCCGATCTGTTCGTCGGCCGCCGACTGGAAGGGGCGGCTTTCCCTACGCTGTTTCTAGCCGAGTCCGGTCATGATGCGCTGTATGAGCGGCTGGTCGCCGATTACTTGGCTTGGCAGGCACCGTGGTTGCTGCTTTTGGCCGGCCTGACTACCGAGACCCGCCAGCGTCTAGAGCGACAAGCCCGTCGACAGGCGGAAATGGTCGAGCGCCAGCATCGCCTCTATCCGGCTGTGGTCGACGCCGCCTTCATCCAAGCGGCTCGGGTCGAGGCCATGCTGTGCCGCAGCCAGGCCGCGCAGGAAGGACCGGTCGACACGCCCCCGTATTACATCGAGCTGAACCCGGCCGGCGGCAATTACACCTAAACGACGCTGCCGAAGCCTTTGTCGGTGACGCCTGCCGGTGGCGTCAGGCCAGCCAGGCGGCAGCCCTGGGCAATGGGCCCGCCGGGGAACAGCCGATACAAATATTTGATACCGCCCTCGGGATGAAAGAACTCATCCAAGGCATCGTGCAGTTCGCGTACATTGATATGGCTTTCCTCATGCTGGGCATAAAATTCCTGTAAGGCGCAGACCACCTGCCAGTGCTCTTCACTCAGGTTCAAGCCGAGTGCTTGTGCTGCGCGTAGACCCGCATCTCGGTTCCAATCGATGGGGGCGTGGGGAAAATCCGGGTCTAGGGTGGGTTCATAGCCGGGGCGGACGAAGTCGTGGGCAATGGCATTCATGATCCCTCTCCTTATGGCTTTAGGTAATACCAAGTTAGACCACGGCTGGCCGAGGGTAAACCACAAGGTAAGAAGATGTTTTCAGTCGAGTGTGTGCCAATGGCTGAAGGCGGCGGCTTGCCCGGCCGGGCTGCCGTCGGCCGCAATGAGATTCCATACCGTGGCATGCTCGATGCGAAAGCGCCGGCCCGATTTGGCGATGCGTACGCCGCTGTAATCGTCGATGAAACCATGCTCAGCCACGCGTCGAAGCAGGTGTTCGCGTTCCTCGCGTACCAACGGTTCAGCCGAGTAGCGCGAGGGTAGGCCGACGATCTCGCTCCAGGGCATCTCGAATAGCCGCTGTGCCGTTAGATTGGCATAGGTGAAACAGGGATCGGCCTCGATGCCGTGCGACAGCACGACGAAGGGTACGCCATATAAGGTGTGCGCCGCCTCGGGTGGGGGCAGGCTGGGGTCGATTAGGTCATGCCCTGTCCAATGCCGGTAACAGCTCAGCAGTTGTGCGGCATGATCGGCCTGCCAGTGGTTGGCCGGGTTCGGTTCAAGCATCTGCGGCCTGCCATAAGCGTTCCAGGTCGGCCGGTTCCAACCAGCGCCATTCGCCTTCTGCCAAGTCGTCCGGCAGGG
>JAJZTS010000042.1:3845-16769 GCA_021848725.1 Pseudomonadota bacterium | reverse complement strand
CTTCCATGACATGACCCGCGGCGACGATGTCTGGATCGACACCGGCCACGAGGCCGAACGCACGGCCTACGCCACCGCCTTCCGCGACCGCCAGGCCGCCATCGCCGGCCACTTCGCCCGCGCCGGTGCGCGCCACCTCAGCCTAGGCAGCGAGGTAGACGACCTGCTGACCGTCCTCATGGTGCCGCATGCCTGATCCGCACAAGGACCTCGCCGACATCATCGAGCCGCAGATCGCCAACGTCACTGGGAGCGACGGCGACTGGGCCCTGATCGGCGGCACCATCATGCTTGGCCTTGCCATCGTCGGCTTCTTGTATTGGCATTGGCGCCGCGGCGCCCCGCGGCGCGCGCTGCAACGCCTGCGTGGCCTGCCCGATCCACACCGCGCCGCCGATGCCTTGGCCAGCCTGCTGCCTCACTTCAAGACCCAACCTGAACAGGCCTGGCTCGATGAACTGGCGCGGCTGCGTTTCGGTCCGCCGCAAGAAAAGGCGCGGGCCATACTCGATGCGCTGTGCCAACAGGCCGAAGCACTGTTGCGGCAACAGGGTCATCGCTGATGTTCGAACTCGGCCAACCCTTCTGGTTGCTCGCCCTGCTGCCCGTTGCCGTTTGGCTGGCCTTCGCCCTGCGCCGCAGCAGCGAAGGTCTGCCACAGGCTTGGCGACTCAAGCATCCGCACCTGCTGCCGGCCGCAGCGACCGAGCCCAAGCTGCCTGGCGCCCGCCTGCCGGTGTGGCTCACCGCGCTCGGCTTCGCCCTCATCGTCGTCGGCCTCAGTCAGCCGCGCGAGGTCGGCCAATGGCTGACCCCGCCGCCCGAGGGCCGCGACATCGTGCTGGTGATCGACACCTCGCAGACCATGAGCATCGACGACTTCCAGCGCGACGGCAAAAAGGTCGAACGCTTGGCCGTGCTCAAGGAGGTCATCGGCCGCTTCATCCAAGGTCGGCCGGCCGACCGCTTCGGCATCATCGCCTTCGGCTCGACCGCCGCGACGCTGACACCGCCGACCTTCGACCGCGGCTATGTCCTGGCCCAACTGCAACGGCTGCAGGTGGGCATGGCCGGCGACAACACCGCCTTGGGCGATGCCTTGGGCCTGGCGCTCAAGCAACTGCAACCGAACAAGCTGCGCCCCGCGCTGATCCTCGTCAGCGACGACGCGCCGAGCAACAGCGGCGACATGACCCCGGCCGAGGCCCTGGCCGTGGCGCGGCAACTGGGTGTGGCCATCCACACCGTGCAGATCGGCAGCGACCTGTTCGCCGAAGGCCGCGCCGCGGTGGAAGAAACCGACCCGCAGCCGAACATGGCCGACCTCGCCCGCACCACCGGCGGCCACCACTACTTCGTGCACGGCACCGCGGATGCCGAACAGGTGATCCGCGACATCGGCGCCTTGGAGAAAACCCTGGCCCGCCCCGCCCGCCACCGCGAAGTGCAGGAGTGGTACTGGCTGCCGCTGCTGCTCGCCGCGAGCTTGCTCACGGCGGGCCGCTTGCTGGCCATGCGGAGGGAAGCGTGACCGATGCCCTGCTCAGCCTCGACTGGCGCCAGCCTTGGTGGGGCCTGCTGGCCTTGCAACCTGTGCTGTTGTGGGGACTGAGTTACTGGCGCCGGCACAAGCTGGCCGGCTATGCCGATGCGGCCCTGCTGCCATGGGCAGTGCTGGCCGCCGCCGACCAGCGGCGCGACCGCGGCCGCCTAGCCGTCAACGTGCTGGCTTGGCTGTTGCTCGCCGCCGCCGCGGCCGGGCCGCGCCTGCCCTTGCAAGAGCGCGCAGCAAGCGATGGGACTCTCGCCAAGCAGCACCTGATGCGCTTCGACATCGTACTCGACCTCTCGGCCTCGATGAATGCGAACGATGTCAGCCCGAACCGCCTGACGCGCGCCAAGCTGGAGCTGCAAGACTTGATCCATCGCCTGCACGGCGAGCGTATCGGGTTGGTGGTCTACGCCGGCGAACCCGGCCTGTTGAGCCCGGCGACCGATGACGTCAAGGTACTGCGGCGCCTACTCGACCAGGCCGATACCAGCCTGATTCAAAGCCCAGGCAGCAACCTCGCGGCTGCCCTGCAACTTGCCCTGCGCGACCTGCAAACCGGCACTGGCAAATCCAAGGCCGTCCTGCTGGTGACCGACGCCGAGGCCGACAGCCTGGCCGGCGGCGCCGGCGAAGCCGTACGCCATGCCGTGCAATCGCTCAAGCACGCCGGGGTTGCGCTCTACATCCTCGGTGTCGGCAGCAACAACGGCGCAGCCGTGCCATTGGCCGATGGGGGCTTTGCCGAACGGGACGGCGTTCAAGTCATCAGCCGCATGGCGATCGATAGCTACGCCGATTTGGCGCTGCAGACCGGCGGCCTGTTCGTCGCCGCTGCGGATGGCGATGGCGACTGGCAAAGTCTCTACGATCATCACCTCGCCCAGCTGCCGGCCGAGCCACCGGCGGCCGATCAGGTACGCGCCTGGCGCGAACTCTATGCCTGGTGCCTGGCCCCCGCCCTGCTGCTCCTGCTCTGGCTGCATCTACCGCGCGCCCTGCCGCAGACCGCAGCATTGTTGATCGCCGGGCTCATCGCCTGGCCGCAGGCCGAGGTCCATGCCGACGACGCGCTACAAACCGCCTGGCGCGAGTACCGGGCAGGCCGCCATGCCGAAGCGCAGACCCGGTTCGAGCGGGCCGGCGGCTACCTCGGCCAGATGGGTGCCGGCGCCGCCGCTTGGCGACTTAATGACTACGGCGCGGCCCAACGCCACTTCAGCGCCGCCGTCTTGCTGGCGCGCACCCGGCAAGAACGCGACGACGCCCTGTATGACCTGGGCAATGCCCACTACGCGCTGGGTAACTGGCGCACCGCAGCCGAGGCGTATCAAGCGGTGCTGCGCGACCGGCCGAAGGATGCGAAGGCCCTGGCCAATCTGGAACGGGCCGACTACCGCTTGAAGCAGCGGCGCGAACCGGTGCTGGGCAAGACCGATCTGCGCGGACGCATGGGCTTCTTCTCCGAGGGCGAGGTCAACACCGAATGGGACCGAGACATCGCGGTGAAGGAATTCGAGCGCAAGGAGACCGGCACCTTGGTCGACCAGGACAAGGGCGCGGCTCGCGATGCCAGGCTCGCAGGCACGGCCGGCAGCCATAACAGCGCCGATGCCGGCAGTCGGCGCCTGCAATCGGGTCTAAAGAAACTGGAACTGCTCAACGACAAACCGACCGCGATGTATCAGGGCATGTTGAAGCAGGACAGCTCGGGCACAACGCTGGAGTTGTTGCCGTGGTGAGACGCGTCGTTGTCTGCCTCGCGCTATTGGGCGCGACAAATGCCTGGTCGCTCAACGCGCAACTCGACCATAAGCGCTTGGCCTTAGGCGAGCCGCTGACGCTGAGCATCAGCGGCAAGGCGGCGAGCTTGGAACAACTCGACCTCACGCCGCTCAACCGCGACTTCGAGGTCTTCGGCCAAACCTTGAGCCGCAGCGATGGGCAAGGCACAGTGCAAATCACGCTTTATCCCTTGCACACCGGCAAACTCGCCGTCCCTCCGCTCGGCAACGGCAACGAGCGCAGCCGCAGCCTGCCGATCGAGGTCATGGCGAGTTCCGAGCTCATGCCGACCACCCGCTTCAAGCTCTATACCGAGCCGGCACAACCTTTCGTGCGCCAGCCGACCCGGCTGACCTTGGAGATCTGCGACGACGGTAGTCTGGAATGGCAACGGCCGAAATTGCCGCTCAATAGCCAAGCCCAGCTGCGTGTCCTCGGTGAAGAACAGATCGAGATCGAACAGGAAGGCGGGCGTTGCACGGCCCATCGCTATCACTGGGCCGTGCTGCCAACCCAGGCCGGCGTAATCGACTTGGCCCTGCCTAGGCTGGAGGCCGGCAAGTTCGGCCAACGCTTCCGCTTGCCGCCGCCGAAGGCGACATTCAGCGCAACGGCCGTGCCCGGCTGGCTGCCGCTCAACGTGCCAGTGGGCAGACCGACGATCAGCGTCGAGCCGATGGCCAAGGAATCGCCGACCGAGCGGCCCTTGGCTTGGCGCTTCACTGTCGATAGCGGCTATAGCGCCGATGGCCTCAAGGCCCTGCTCGCCTTGCAATTACAGACCTACGCCGCCTGGAAGATCTATCCACCGACCATCGAGACTCTGGTGCCGGAAGAACGCGATTCGCCGCTCAACCGCTTGGCGGTCACCCTGTATGCCCTGCCCGAGGCGAGTGGGCCGTTGAGCGTGCCGGCCTTGGCCCTGCCCTATTTCGACCCAGCGACAACGCGACTGGAACAAATCGTTCTGCCGACCCAGCAACTGCAAATTTACGACCCGTTCTGGCGCAAACTGAGCCAAGTCGCCGCAGTATTACTCGGCTTTGTCCTGCTTCAAGCGGCGATGCACCTGATCGGGCGCGAGGTGCAGTGGCGCCGGGCACGGCACGAGGCCTTGACCGCCATCGCGCAGGCCACCCGCACGGCTGAGCTTGTTCGAATATTGAAAGCATTTCACCTGCGAGCCGACACGCCAACGGCAGCAACCTTGCGGCGCTGGCTGGGCAACATGCACAGCCAGGTGGGTAACGATGCCGCGCTGAGCGCATTGGTTGCCACCGTGGAAGCGTGCCACTATGGACAACAATCGATCGACTTGGCGGAAATAAAGCGGCAGGCGCTGACGGTAATCGCCAGGCTACGCCCTCATCGGCGCTGGAAATAAAAAAGGGGGCTTGTGGCCCCCTTTCCAAGCCGGCGTCTTTTAGACGCTGGCAATATAGTCGGCGATGCCAGGGTCGGACTGCTTGACGCCGATGAGACGAGGGTTGTTCAACTTGGGCGGGGCGACGGTCTTGACCGTGCGCAGGTACTCGGCCACCACATCCCAGATCGGGGTGCCGGTCGCGCCCTCGGCCACCGGCGCCCAGCCGGCCACCTTGTACTTCTTGTTGGCGTCGAGCGGCTTGCCGTGCAGACGCAGATCGTTGATGCGCTTACCCATCTTCTCGTAGGGGTTCAGGGCATAGGTGATGCCGCCGACGCGCACCATGTCGCCGCCCTGCTGATAGTAGGGATCGGTGTTGAACAGGTTGTCGCAGACGTCTTCCATCACGTCCTTGATGGTGGCGCCGGTCATCTCGGTCAGGGTGCTGAACGAGTAGGTGGTCGCGGTCTGGTCGAGCAGCTTCTCCATGGTGATGGCATCGCCCGGCAGCAGCGAAGTACCCCAGCGGAAGCCCGGCGAGAAGGCGGCATCGGCACCCTTCACCTTCATCATCGCGTCCATGATCAACTGATCCCAAGAACCGTTGAAGTTGCCTCGGCGATAGAGCAGGCCTTCGGTCATGGCCAGCTTCTCATTCAGCTTGGCCTCGTAGGGCTTGCGCACGCGCTTGATCAACGCCTCCATCTTGGCGTCGGCCGCCAGCAGGTTGGAGAACACCGGGACCAAGCGGTACTTCCAGCCCTTGATCTTGCCGCCCTTGACGTCGAAGTCCATCACACCGAGGAACTTGCCGTTGGAACCGGCGTTGGTGACCAGGGTGACGCCCTTGGCGTTCTTGACCGGCACCGGCACCGGCACACCGTCGTGGGTGTGGCCGCCGAAGATCACGTCGACACCGGTCACGCGCGAGGCCATCTTGATGTCGACGTCCATGCCGTTGTGCGACAGCACCACGACGATCTGGGCGCCCTTGGCGCGGGCTTCGTTGACCCATTTCTGCATGCCGTCGTCGCGAATGCCGAAGCTCCAGTCCGGCACCATGTAGCGCGGGTTGGCGATTGGGGTATAGGGGAAGGCCTGGCCGATGATGGCGACCTGCACGCCGTTGATGCTCTTCATCACATAGGGCTTGAACACCTGGTCGCCGAAGTCGTTGGTAACCACGTTTTGCGCGATGAAGTCGATGCCGTGCTTCTTGAAGTCGCCGTTGACGATCTCCATCACGCGCTCGGCACCCTGGGTGAATTCCCAGTGCGGGGCCATGACGTTGACGCCCAGCTCGATGCTGGCATCGACCATGTCCTGGCCCTTGGTCCACAGCGCGGTACCGGAACCCTGCCAGGTGTCGCCGGAGTCCATCAGCAGCGAACCAGGACGGGCGGCGCGTACCTTGTCGACCAGGGTCTTCAGGTGGGCATAGCCACCGACCTTGCCGTAGGTCTTGGCCGCCTGCTCGAAATTCAGGTAGGTGAAGGCGTGGGCATCGATGCTGTTGGGCTGGATATTGAAGTACTTGAGCAACTTGTCGCCGACGATGTGCGGCACCTTGCCGACCGCGCCGCCGACGCCGATGTTGACGTTGGGCTCGCGGAAGTAGATGGGCATCAACTGGGCATGCGTGTCGGTGATGTGCAGCAGCGAGACGTTGCCGTAGGCAGGCATGTCATAGAAGTTGCTCGGCGCATTGCCGGCCAGGACCTGTTTACTGTCCAGCATCATGCCGGCTGCGGAGGCCGCGGCCAGCACTTGCAAAAATTCCCGACGCGACATCGACATGGGGGGTTCTCCTTAGGGTTAAAAGCGGTGCGAAACGATTGTTTAAATTTTCGGCAGACAAGGCAGCCACGTAAATGGTAACTATGGCCCAAAAAGCATAGGAATATTCGGCAAAAAAAATCCGGGCGCGCGGCCCGGATTTTATCAGCCTATCAGGCTAGACAGACTTACTTGCGGAACACCGAAGCATGCATTTCGAGGCCGTTGCTGATGTAGGACTCGAAGTACTCCAGGTTCTTGTAGCGGACGCTACCCGGCTTGTCCGGTACATGGCGCACCGTCTTATGGCAGCCGACATAACGATTCTGCAGGGTCACCAGGTTGTCGCCGCCACGGAACACCGGCCAGTGGGTCGTATGGCCCAAGTGCGGGGATAGCAGCTCCGAACGCAGACGCACACCGGCATCCACTTGGTGGCAGTTGGCGCAAGAGAAGTTCAACTGACCGGCACGCGAGTAGAAGGTCTTCTTGCCGTCTTCATAGGCCGCCACGGCCGCAGCACCGTTGATCTTGGTGTTGACCTTATAGCCGTCGGACAAGGTACGCGCATAGGAAAGCAGCACGCCCATGGTCTTGGCATCGCCGACATCGTAGGGCTGCTCACCGTTGGCCACGCGACAGGCATTCAAGGCTTCGTCGAAGATCACGACTTCGCCCTTCTTGTCGTCGAACATCGGGTACATGGCCGCCGCACCCTTGCCGCCGTTCGCGAAGCAATCGGCGTACTTCTTGCCGTTCTTGAACGGGGTTTCCCACATCTTCTTGCCCTGTTCGACCACGGTCTCAAAGGGCGGGAATTCCATGATGCTGTCGTACTGGGCCTTGGCATCGGCATCCAGCGCCAAAGAACCATAGATGTAGTCCTTGAACTTCACATCCGGGAACTTGTGCTTGTAATAGTTAACGGTTGCAACACGGTCGTCTTCCGGGCTTGCCGATGCATATACCGCACCCAGCAAAGCGCCAGCCCCCACCAGCGTCAATAGCAATTTTTTCATGCTGTCGTCCTCCATTGACTGTATTCGGAACGGGCCGACCGACATGGCCGGCCCGCTGGCTTAAGTCGCTTTATCAAGCAACCGTGGCGTCAGCGCTGTTCTTGTCGCCTTTGTTGTCCACCCAGCTGACCGTCACCTTGTCGCCCGCCTTGGCACCCTTGACCTTGAAACCCAGGTAGGGGTTCTTGGACACGGCACCGCCGATCTCGGCGTCGAGCACGGTCTTGCCGCCAACGGTGGCGGTAATGTTGGTGATGTGATGGGCGGGAACCAGTTGACCGGTCTTGGCATCTTTGCGGGTACCGGTTTCCATGATGTGGTTCATCAGCACCTTGATGTCGGCGACATCGCCAGCCATCGTGGCACGAATTTTCATCGGCTCAGCCATGTTTGTATCCTTCCTTCAATCCAGTATCAGTTCGTGTGAAAGCCAAACGGTGGGCGATTAGCCGCCGCAGCCGCCGATGGTGACCTTGACTTCTTTAGTCGCGGTATACATCTTGCTGCCGGCCTTGACCACAGCACGCACGTTAGAGGTATTGGCCAGTTTGATGCGGGTAGAGATGAAGCCCTGCGCGCCGTTGGACAGATTGAACTCGCCGACCATCGGGCTGGCGTTCTTCTCGGCCAGGATGGCAATGCTTTCGGTGCCCGCGATGTTGCTGGTGATCTCGACCGGAACCACAGCGCCGTTCTCGGCGATGTCGGGGGCCTTGACGGTAATGTCCTTGCTCTCGGCGGCGCCGGTAGCCTTGATGGCCTTCATCGCGGCATCCAGACCTTTGGCATCGAAGGCGCTACGGTCACCGGCAAACGCAGCGGTCGGCTTCAACAGACCAGCGGCAACGGCCACGCCCACGGCAGCGGCAGAGCCCACACCTTTGAGAACAGTTCTACGCTGATGATTCATCTATCTACTCCTCACTAAAAATTACAGGCCGTAGACAAAGTCGACGACCTTGTCGATCTCTTGCTCGCTCAGGATTTTATGCTTACCCATCGGCGGCATGTAAGAACCCGGATTACTGGCAGTTGCATCCCAAATCTTGGCGCGCAGCACCTTTTTGTCGGGGAAACGATCCTTCATCGCGATCAAGGGCGGCCCGCTGTTGCCAGGCTGCTGATCGTCGGCGACGCCGGGCATCGCGTGGCAAGCCAGGCAATTACCTTTGGATTTATTGAAAGCAATGTCTTTACCGGTCTCTTCCTTCTTGGCTTCATCAGCCAGAACCGGCGTGGCATACAGGAACAAGGCGCCCAGCAAAGTCGCCCCTAGCGTGATCGGAGTGCGCTTCATATCGATGTCTCCTTCATTATTGACGGCCATTTTCCGACGTGCATTTGCGTTACACGCGAATCCCACGACGGCACGAGAATAGACGAGTTCGGACATCAGGCCAAGACTTGTTAACGCAACTAGTACGAATTTATCGGTCGGCTCTGTTTTTCCAGGTCCTGCAACTGTCGCAGCCGCGCCTCGGCGATAGAAAGCGTATAGAAATCCCTGTCGCCGCTTTTCAGCGCCAACTGCAATTGCTCGATCGCCGCACGGTACTGATAGAGCCGGGCATAGACCTCGGCCTGGGCCATATGCGACTCCATGTCCCGCTTCAGCACCTGGTAGGCCTGAGCCTGGAACTCGAACAAGTGTACATCGTCCGGATGCAGCGCCAACTGCTTGCGCAGGTATGCCAAAGCCGTGTTCGCTTGGCCTTGGCGCAGCAAACCCTTGGCATAGGCATAAGACAACGGCCGGGAGTCTGGATGCCCCGCCATGCCGGCCCGCAGCAAGGCCAAGGCCTCGCTGCCGCGCCCGCGAGCAAAGGCCACCTCGGCCATCAGATCGGCAATAACCGGCACCTGCGCATATTTGCGCGAGGTCGCTTGCAACTCCGTCGCCGCGCGCTCCGCCTGATTGGCCCGCAACAAGGCCACGGCAAGCCCGTAGCGCCGTGTCGTTTCCTCGGTGTCGTCCTGATAGCTCTGGCTGGAGAAACGCTTCACCGCATCGGCCGCATTGCCTTCCTGCGCTTGCACCTTGGCCCGCATCAAACGGTATTCAAGTGAATCCGCGACTTGGTGGTAGGGCATATCCTGCAGGCGATTCTGCATATCGGCGATGCGCTCGTAGGTCAGCGGATGGGTACGCAGATAGGCCGGCGCATTGACCTCATACAGTCGGCCCTGGGCTTGCAGCCGCTCGAAGAAGCTCGCCATACCGCCGGCATCAAAACCCGCTCGCTTAAGCGTCTGGAAACCCACTCGGTCGGCCTCGCGCTCGTGGTCGCGCGTGTAATCGAGCTGGTTCTGCACACTGAAGGCCTGGGCGGCGGTAATCGCCGCCTGGCCGGCTTGGCTATTCGACCGTGCCGCCAGAATCGCCACGGCCAGTGCCGCCAAGGTCGCCAAGGTCGAGCCTTCTTGCGCCTTGACCAGGCGCGCCAAATGGTTTTGCGTGACGTGGGCGATTTCATGCGCGAGCACCCCGGCCAACTCCGATTCGTTGCGGGTCGCCGAGATCAGCCCGGTGTGCACGCCGATATAGCCACCCGGTAAGGCAAAGGCATTCAGCGTGGCGTCGCGCACCACGAAAAACTCGAAGTGCCGGCTGGGGTCCTCGCTGGCCGCCACCAGGCGCTCGCCGAGGCCATTGAGGTAATCGGCCAGCTCGGCATCGTCGAGATAGTCTTTCTCGGCCCGAATCTGGCGCATGATTTCACGCCCCAGCTTGGTTTCTTGCGCGGAGGTAAAGCTCGTTCGCGCGATCTCGCCCAAGTCCGGTAACTCCGCCGCCTGGACGGGATAAGTCAGCAACAGTGATACAGCAATGGCACGAAGAGATCGCATGGGCCTATGATAATGGCCCTGTATCGGAGTTCCCACCCTTATGACAGATTTCACCCATTTCGATGGCCAAGGCCGCGCCCACATGGTCGATGTCGGCGAAAAACCGGAAACCCATCGCTCGGCCACCGCCGGCGGCCATATCGTTATGCAGGCCGAGACCCTGGCCATGATCCGCGACGGCAGCACCAAGAAGGGCGACGTGCTCGGCGTGGCCCGGCTGGCCGGCATTATGGCCGCCAAACGCACGGGTGACCTGATCCCGCTCTGCCACCCGATCGCGCTGACCCGGGTCACCGTCGACTTCGAATTCGACGCGGCCCGCAACGCCATCGACTGCCAGGCCACAGCCGAGACGGTTGGCCGCACCGGCGTCGAGATGGAGGCGCTCGCCGCCGCCAGCGTGGCTTTGCTCACCATCTACGACATGTGCAAGGCGGTCGATCGCGGCATGACCATCGAACAGGTGCGCCTATTGGAAAAACTGGGCGGCAAGTCCGGCCATTGGCAGGCGGCATGACCATGAACGCGGGTCTCGCGAACATGCCGCCGGTCTATGTCCATGACCTCGATGCCCGAGCGCTACGCGCGTTGCAGGCCGAGGCCGCACTCGGCTGCAACGTCGCCGTGTTTTTTCACGACGCCATGAAGAGCGGCGGCACCGGCCCCGAACTGGCGGTGATCCCGCCCGGCGTGTTTGAAATGGGCGCCAGCGACGAAACGCGCCGCTTCGGCGACCTGCCCGCGCGCAACATGCACGTGGACAAGCCTTTCGCCATCGGCCGCCACACCGTCACCACCGAGGCGTTCGGCCGCTTCGAGGCGGCCACCGGCTATCTTTGGCAAAACCACCTCGTCCGAGGCGAGGAGCACCAGCCGGCGATCAACATCGACTTGGCCGGCTTCGGGGCCTATCTGGCCTGGCTGTCCGAGGAAACCGGTCAGCGCTATCGCCTACCGACCGAAGCGGAATGGGAATATGCGGCGCGCGCCGGAAGCCGCACCGCCTATTGTTTTGGCGAACATCTGACTTGCAGCGAGGCCAATGTCGGCTCTTTTGCCCCGCCACGCCAAGCGGTCTCGGGCTGGCGCCGCTTCCTGCCTTTCTGTGTGCCGTTCAACCGTGCGGTCGAGGTCGGCAGCTACCCGGCCAATCTTTGGGGCCTGTTCGAGGTCCATGGCAATGTCTGGGAGTTCACCAGCGATCGCTGGCTCGGCCCGATCGATGCGATGAGCCGCAAGCCGGCGCAGGGCGACTGGCGCGTGACCAAGGGCGGCTCCTGGTTCGAGGGCGCGCTCGACGCCCGCTCGGCTGCGCGCAAGCCGCGTCTGCACAACGAACTCGACATCAACCTAGGCCTGCGCGTAGTGCGCGAGTTGTAGATCGCCAGCGCAAATAAAAAACGGGGGCCGCGGCCCCCGTTTTCGTCTTGGCGCGGGTCTGTTTAGAACGGCAAACCGTGCGCGTGCGCGGTCATACCCAAGAGCATCGGGATCGACAGCATGGCGTTGGTGCGCGAGGCCAGGAAGGCGATCTTGCGGGCCTTGGCCTTCTCTTCGTCGCTGGCCTGAACAATGCCCAGGATCTTCTTCTGGTTCGGCCAGATCAGGACCCAGACGTTGAACAGCATGATGCTGCCGAGCCAAGCGCCGATGCCGATGGCATAAACCGAGGGGTTGGCCAGCATAAAGGCATCTTTCAAAATACCCATATGGCCCAAGGCGCCGGCGCCGGACAGCCAGGTCAGCACAGCGGCCCAGCGGAACCAGAACAGCGCACGCGGCGCGACGTACTTGTTGATCGCGGCCGGGCCGGGGTTGCCGTCGGCGGTGGCGGCGGCCACGGCCGGCACCTGCACGGCGTTGAAGTAATAGAGCAGGCCGATCCAGGCCACGCCGACCACGGCATGGAACCAGACCGAAATCTCCAGCGGATTGACCGCGCGGGCCGTACCCTCGGGCAAGGGTGCGATCAGGGTCAGGATGATGGCCAGCACGATGCCGGCGATGACGGTACCACCTCGGGTTTGCAACGGATTCATCGGGTAAGTCTCCTCATTAGGTTGTTTTGCTATTGCTGGTACTGCATAAAATCATGCCCGCGGGAGGCGGGCATGATTCTAACGGGTTACATCCGATTCGACAGCGCTTATACGCAGCCGGTCGGTTTCGGCGTGCCGGCGTAGCGGCCGGCCTGCTTGGCCGGACCGAACGGGAACAGGTCGAACAGGAACTTCTTCTCGCCCCACTCCGGACCGAACTCCTCCTTCAACGCCTTCTGCAGGATGCGCAGGTTGGGCGCGGTGCCATATTCGTTAAAGTAATCGCGCATATAGTGGATGATCTTCCAATGGTTCTCCTGCAACTCCAACTTGTCCTGGGAGGCGAGATAGCTCGCCACATCCTCGGACCAGTCCGCCAGGTTGACCAAATAGCCTTCGGGATCGGTTTCGACCACTTTGCCGTTGATTTCGATTTCCATTGCTTGCTTCCTCTCTTCACCACTTTTATGAAATTGACCCAGCCCTTTGGGGCTGCAGTTGTCAGCATCGTATAAAACCCGACTTTGTTTGTCAACTATTATG
>JAJZTS010000042.1:0-3745 GCA_021848725.1 Pseudomonadota bacterium | reverse complement strand
TTTGCCGTTGATTTCGATTTCCATTGCTTGCTTCCTCTCTTCACCACTTTTATGAAATTGACCCAGCCCTTTGGGGCTGCAGTTGTCAGCATCGTATAAAACCCGACTTTGTTTGTCAACTATTATGGCCGGCACGATTTGGCTGCTAGGCTTACCCGATGCACGAGCGCCGCCTCATCTTTCTCGCCAGTTTCCTCCGCGCCGTTGCCACCGGCCTGATCGGCGTGCTGCTAGGCCTCTACCTGGCAAGGCTGGCCTTCTCGCCGAGCGAAATCGGCTTGACGGTTAGCTTCGGCTTGGCAGGCGCCACCGTAGCCGTGTTCCTGGTCGGCCAGCGCGCCGACCGCTGGGGCCGCCGCCGCAGCCTGATCGGCTTGTCATGGCTCGCCGTGGCCGGCGGACTTGGCGCGCTGTATTTCTCCGATCTCACCGCCATCCTGATCGCGGCCTTCATTGGCATGCTCAATGGCCAGGGCCGCGACCGCGGTGCCGCCTTGGTGTTGGAGCAGGCCATCCTGCCCTCCACCGCAACCGACACCGAAAGGACCCGCACCTTCGCCTGGTACAACGTCTTGCAGGATGCCGGCCACGCCTTCGGTAGCGGGCTGGCCGCGCTGCCGGCTTGGCTGCAAGCCTATGGCGGCGTGCCCGATCTGGCAGCCTTCAAGCTGGCACTAGGCCTCTATGTGCTGTTGTTCGCCGTGCAAGCCTTGCTCTTTGCCCGGCTGGGCCCGTCTATCGAACAGATCCAGGCGGCAAGACCGGCACCGCTCGCCCCCGACAGCCGCCGCCGCTTGACCCGCATCTCCGCACTCTTCGCCATCGACGCGCTAGCCGGCGGCTTTCTCGGGGCCGCGCTGATCGCCTATTTCTTTCATGCCCGCTTCGGCGCCGACGCCCAGACCATTGCCGCCCTGTTCGTCGGCGCCCGCATGCTCAATGCCATCTCCCATCTCGGCGCGGCTTGGCTGGCCCGTCGCATCGGCTTGGTGAACACCATGGTGTTCACCCATATCCCCTCCAGCCTGCTACTGATGACGGTGGCCATCGCACCGGATTTCCCGACCGCTGCCATCCTGTTCTTGCTGCGCGAAGGTCTGGTCGAGATGGACGTGCCGACCCGGCAGTCCTATGTCATGGCCATGGTCCGTCCGGAAGAACGCACCTTCGCCTCCAGCGTCACTCACCTGGTCCGACTGGGCGGCTGGGCTGCGGCACCGGCCTTTGCCGGCTTGCTCATGCAGACCCTGACTCTCGGCACCCCGCTCATCATCGGTGCGGTGATGAAGATCGGCTACGACGGGCTACTTTGGGCCGCCTTCCGCCGAATTCGCCCGCCCGAAGAGAAGCATTAGTAGTTAAGAATATTAGTCAAGTATTGTTTTAGATAGGATCCATCCTTAGAATTGGTCTCGTTTCGTAGCCCCCAATTCAGTCAGGAGAAGAACGATGGAACACCAACTGCCCGCCCTGCCCTATGCCATGGACGCCCTGCAGCCGCACATGTCCAAGGAGACCTTCGAGTACCACTACGCCAAGCACCACCAGGCCTACGTGACCAACCTGAACAACCTGATCAAGGGCGGCGAGTTCGAGAACCTGGACCTGGAAGCCATCGTCAAAAAGGCCCCGGCCGGCGGCGTCTATAACAACGCCGCCCAAGTCTGGAACCACAGCTTCTTCTGGAACTGCATGAAGCCCAACGGCGGCGGCGAGCCCACCGGCGCGCTGGCCGACGCGATCAAGGCCAAGTGGGGTTCGGTCGACGAGTTCAAGAAGGCCTTCCAGGCCAGCGCCGTGGGCAACTTCGGCTCCGGCTGGACCTGGCTGGTGAAGAAGGCCGACGGCTCGGTCGACATCGTCAACATGGGCGCCGCCGGCACCCCGCTGACCACCGGCGACAAGGCGCTGCTCTGTGTCGACGTCTGGGAGCACGCCTACTACATCGACTACCGCAACCTGCGGCCCAAGTTCGTCGAGACCTTCCTCAACAACCTGGTGAACTGGGATTTCGCCAGCGCGAACTTCGCCGGCTAAAATACGTCTCAGCATTGCGCAAAAGGCCCGCGTTGCGGGCCTTTTTCATTGCATCAACCCAGGACCCCATGGAATCCGCCAAGCCCCTGTTCTCCTACCGCCCCTACTGGGCCAAGCGCTTCGGCGTCGCGCCCTTCCTGCCCATGTCGCGCGCCGAAATGGAGCAACTGGGCTGGGATGCCTGCGACGTCATCCTGGTCACCGGCGATGCCTATATCGACCACCCCAGCTTCGGCATGGCCCTGGTCGGCCGGCTCTTGGAGGCGCAGGGCTTCCGCGTCGGCATCATCAGCCAACCCGACTGGAAATCGGCCGAGGCCTTCCGCGTCTTGGGCAAACCCAAGCTCTATTTCGGCGTCACCGCGGGCAACATGGATTCCATGGTCAACCGCTATACCTCGGATAGAAAGATCCGCTCCGACGACGCCTACACCGCCGGGGCCGAGGCGAACAAACGACCGGACCGCGCGGTCACCGTCTACGCCCAGCGCTGCCGCGAGGCGTTCAAGGAGGTGCCGGTGATCGTCGGCGGCATCGAGGCCTCGCTTCGCCGCATCGCCCACTACGACTACTGGTCGGACAAGGTGCGCCGCTCGGTACTGGCCGACGCCAAGGCCGACATGCTGCTCTTCGGCAACGCCGAGCGCGCCCTGGTCGCGCTGACCCATCGCCTCGCCGCGGGCGAAAAGATCGCCGACATCCGCGACCTGCGCGGCACCGCCTTCATGGTGCCGCGCGACTGGCTACCGGGCGCGGAATGGGTCGAACTGGATTCGACCCTGATCGACACGCCGGGACGTATCGATCCGCACCCCGACCCCTATGCAACGACACCCCCCTCCCCCGCAAGCGGGGGAGGGGCTGGGGGAGAGGGAAAAACACCAACACCACCTAAGCAACTCCCCAGCGACATCCTCGCCCACGCCCGCGAACTGCGCAGCCAGCAAACCGATGCCGAGCAATTGCTTTGGGAAATTCTGCGGGCCAAGCGTTTTCTGGGGCTGAAATTCCGCCGCCAGCACCCGATCGATCGTTACATCATCGACTTCTTCTGCGACGAGTTGAAACTCGCGATCGAATTGGATGGTGGGCAGCATGCCAAGCAGCAGGACTACGATGCCGAGCGTACGCGTCACCTGGAACAACAGGGCATTCGCGTGCTGCGCTATTGGAACAACGCGGTTCTAGCTGAGACGGAAGCGGTGCTGGAAGCGATCTATCAGGAAATCCAACGCTTGACTCCCTCTCCCCCAGCCCCTCTCCCGCTTGCGGGAGAGGGGGGTACAAACCTCCATCTTATTAGCTCCTCTCCCGCAAGCGGGAGAGGAGTTGGGGAAAGGGCAAACCACACCGCCTCCCTCCGCTTCGTCTCGCGTGAACAAAAACTCGCTGCCCGCCGTGAGATCCGCGCCCACACCGCCGTGCGCCTGCCGGCCTACGAGCAGGTCGAGAAGAACAACGTGCTCTACGCCCATGCCTCGCGGGTGTTCCATCTCGAGTCCAACCCCGGCAACGCCCGGGCCATGGTGCAGGCGCACGGCGAGCGCGACGTCTGGCTCAACCCGCCGCCGATCCCGCTCTCCACCGAGGAGATGGACCGGGTGTACGACCTGCCCTATGCCCGCGCGCCGCACCCGAGCTACCGGGACACCCGCATCCCGGCCTGGGAGATGATCCGCTTCTCGGTCAACATCATGCGCGGCTGTTT
>JAJZTS010000041.1 GCA_021848725.1 Pseudomonadota bacterium | reverse complement strand
TCGGAAAACCGATGCCGCTGGAAAAACCGCCGTTGCGGCGGTCAGGGAGGTTCATCAAACGGTTACAAACTTGCGCTAAGCATAGCACGCAAATCAGTAATCAACAAACTTCTTGAATAGTCCGATCAGACTAACTATTTTGTGCCATTTGCCGATCAAGACGGTTATTGAATTAATAGCAGGGCCGGGGGCCGAGGGCAACAATTTTGCCGCGATGGGATGGGCTGCCTTTGTCGGGTGTGGCTGCCTTGACGAGGGCGCGCGCCTTGCCCCGGCTAGGCGCTAGGCCTAAAATTTGGACTGAATTGTCTTAATTTTTGGGCGCGGGGCACTTGACCGCGTTCGTCAGCATCGAGAATCGTCATGTCCGAATTGACTGCCCTGCTGGAGAAGTACAGCAAGCCGGGGCCGCGTTATACCTCGTATCCCACCGCGCCTTACTTCAACGCCGCCTTCGGCGAGGCCGATTGGCGCGCGGAATTGGCCGCCTCGCAGGATGCGGCGCGCGGTCTGTCGTTGTATTTCCATATCCCGTTTTGCGACACGCTTTGCTACTACTGCGGTTGCAACATGGTGGCGACCGGCGATTACGCCAAGGCCATGTCCTATCTCGACTATTTGGAAAAAGAGATGGCGACCGTGGCCGCGCTGGCCGATCCGGCGCGCCAGGTCGAGCAGCTGCATTGGGGCGGCGGCACGCCGACCTATCTGAAACCGGCCGAGATTCGGCGCTTGGGCGAGGCGATCCGCCGCCACTACAAAATTGCGGATGGCGCCGAGATGGGTTGCGAGCTCGATCCGCGCGAGTTGAGCCTGGAGCACTTGCAGGCCCTGCGCGAGCTTGGCTTCAATCGCTTATCCATGGGTGTGCAGGATCTGGACGAGCAGGTGCAGAAGGCGGTCAACCGGGTGCAGCCGGCGGCGCTGATCGATCAGGTCTATGCTTGGTCGCGCCAACTTGGCTTCGGCAGCATCAACCTGGACTTGATCGTCGGTTTGCCGCACCAAACCGTGGCGAGCTTTTCGAAGACGCTGGATCAGGTGCTGGCCTGGTCGCCCGATCGTTTGGCGGTGTTCTCCTACGCCCATGTGCCATGGTTGAAGAAACACCAAAAACTGATCGACGAGACGGCACTGCCGAGCTTCGCCACGCGCCTGGATTTGCAGCAATTGATCTACGATCGGCTCGGTGCCGCCGGCTATGTGAACATCGGTCTGGACCATTTTGCCAAACCGACCGACGAGATGGTCAAGGCGCAGCAGGACAAGACCCTGTGGCGCAATTTCCAAGGCTATACCACGCACAAGCATTGCGACATCTACGCCTTCGGCGCTTCGGCCATCAGCCAGACGTCGGCTGCCTATATCCAGAACGAGAAGAACGTGAAGGCCTATCAGGCCAAGGTGCAGGCCGGCGGTCTGGCCGTCGAGCGCGGTCTGCGCTTGTCGCGCGACGACCAAATTCGCCGCGATGCGATCACCCGTGTTATGTGCGACCTGGAACTGGACAAAGCGGAATTCGAACAGCGCTGGAATGTGAAGTTCGCCGACTACTTCGCCGATGCCTTGGTCGATTTACAGCCCTTGCAGGCCGATGGCCTGGTGCGGCTAGAGCCGGCCCGAATTTCCGTGACCGACCTGGGCCGGCTGTTCCTGCGCAATATCGCGATGTGTTTCGACGCCTACCTCAAACAGGCAGCTGCTGAAAAACCGCGTTACTCCCGGACAGTCTGAATCGCCGGCTTAGTGGTGGCCGGCGACCGGCCCGCCCTTGAGCCGATACAGCGTGCCGCAATAAGGGCAACGCGCCTCGCCCGTGGCCTCGATCGGCAGGAACACCCGGGGGTGGGCGTTCCATACCGGCTCCGTCGGCAGCGGGCAATGCAGCGGCAGGTCCTGGTCAGTGACTTCCACGACGCGCGCGCTGTGCAGGTCCTGGCTCATGCGGTTCCCCTCAGACGTGGGCAAGCCAATCGGCGTGTTCGGCCGAGCGGCCATGCACGCAGTCGAAATACATGGCCTGCAGCTTGGTGGTGACCGGCCCGCGCGTGCCTTCGCCGATGGTGCGGTTGTCCAACTCGCGGATCGGGGTCACCTCGGCGGCGGTGCCGGTGAAGAAGGCCTCGTCGGCGGAGTAGACCTCGTCGCGGGTGATGCGCTTCTCGATCACCGGGATGCCCAACTCGCCGGCCAACTGGCTGATGGTGTCGCGGGTGATGCCTTCCAACGCGGAGGTCAGGTCCGGCGTATACAGCTTGCCCTTGCTGATGATGAAGATGTTCTCGCCCGAGCCCTCGGCGACGAAGCCGTCGACGTCGAGCAGCAGGGCCTCGTCGTAGCCGTCGTGCTCGGCCTCGCGGTGGGCCAGGATCGAGTTCATGTAGTTGCCGTTGGCCTTGGCCTTGCACATGGTGATGTTCACGTGATGTCGGGAATAGGACGAGGTCTTGACCCGGATGCCCTTCTCCAGGGCCTCCTGGCCGAGATAGGCGCCCCAGGGCCAGGCCGCGACGATGACGTGGGTGGACAGGGTCTTGGCCGAGATGCCCATGGCCTCGGCGCCGTAGAAGGCCATCGGCCGCAGGTAGCCGGATTCCAGCTTGTTCACCCGCACCACTTCCTTCTGCGCCGCATTCAGGGTCTCTTTGTCGAACGGCATCTTCATGCCCAGGATGTGGGCCGAACGGAACAGCCGGTCGGTATGGTCCTGCAGCCGGAAGATGGCCGGCCCCTGGCCGGTCTTGTACGCGCGCACGCCTTCGAATACGCCCATGCCGTAGTGCAGGGTGTGGGTCAGCACGTGGGTGGTGGCTTCGCGCCAGGGCACCAGCTTGCCGTCGTACCAAATAAAACCGTCGCGGTCGGCCATGGACATGATGCAAAACTCCTAGAAATGCGGCGAAAAGGGGCATTTTACCGTATTCGCTGCCGGGGCCGAATGGGTCGAATGCACGGCATGGAATAAATCGGGGGCGGCGCCTGTTTACGGCATGCAAGCTGACTTGCAAGCCGTTCAACCCGTTACCCATTGGAGGTTTTATGCGACTGGTTCATTCCATCCTGGCGGCCGGCCTCGGCCTGACTTTATTGGCCGGCAGTGCCTTGGCCAACAACGGCGCGCCGGCCCATGAGGCGGGCGGCGTGCTGGCCAACGCGGCCGGTATGACCTTGTATGTATTCGACAAAGACTCGACCGGCGCCGGCAAGAGCGTTTGTAACGGCGAGTGCGCGGTGAAGTGGCCGCCGTTGAAGGCCGGTGCGTTCGATAAGGATGTCGGCGACTACAAGGTCATTGTTCGCGACGATAACGACCGGCAGTGGGCCTATAAGGGCAAACCGCTGTATCTTTGGTTCAAGGACCAGAAACCGGGCGATATGACCGGCGATGGCGTAAACAATGTCTGGCATACCGCAAAGCCCTAAGTGAGCAAGCAAACCGAGCTGATCCAGCACATCCCTCGCCTGCGCCGCTATGCCCGGGCCTTGGCCGGGGATGCCGCGCGTGCCGACGACTTGGTGCAGGACACCCTGGAGCGGGCACTGGTGAAGCTCGATCTGTGGCGGCCGGGCAGCGATCTGCGCGCCTGGCTGTTCACCTTGATGCACAATCTGTTCGTCAATCAGATTCGGGCCGGCGGCCCCGTTCACTGCGAACTGGACGAAGCGGCCGACGTGCCGGTGCGCGGCGGTCAAAGCGATGCCTTGGCCGTGCGCGACATCCATGCCGCGCTGGCGCAATTGCCGAGCGAGCAGCGCGCGGTGATCCTGCTCGTGGGTTTGGAACAATTCAGTTATGCCGAGGCGGCAAGGGTATTGGGCTTGCCGATCGGCACCGTGATGTCACGGTTGTCGCGGGCGCGCGAACGTCTGCGCGAGATTATGGAAGGGCGAGCGGTCGTGAAGTTGCAGGTGGTGAAATGAGCGAAATCACGGAAGACGATCTGCATGCCTATGCCGACGGCGTATTGCCGGCCGAGCGGCGGGTCGAGGTCGAGGCTTGGCTGGCCGCGCATCCGGACGACGAAGCGCGGGTGCGCGTTTGGCAGTCGCAAAATCGCAGCCTGCACGAGGCCTTCGACAGCGTGTTGAACGAACCCTTGCCGCTCGACCTGGTACGGGCGGTGAATGTGCGCCGTGGCGGTTCGCGGCCGCTCTGGCGCGCCGCGGCCGCGATCATGGCCCTGGCCGCCACCGGCCTGCTCGGCTATGGCGTCGGCGTGCAAAGCCAGCCCGCGGCCATGGAATACGCCGCGCTGCCGCACGATGCCGCGCTCGCCCACGTGGTGTTCAGCCCGGAGCAACGGCACCCGGTCGAGGTCGATGCGCAGCACGCCGAGCATTTGGTCGGTTGGCTATCCAAGCGCCTCGGTCACGATCTGCATGCGCCGGATTTTCGGGCCCAGGGTTTCGAGTTGTTGGGCGGTCGCCTGCTGTCCGGTCAGGCCGGGCCGGTGGCGCAATTCATGTATCAAGACGGCCAAGCTCGGCGCGTGACGCTGTATGTCCGGCGCGACGGTGCGGGGCAGGCCGCCACCGGTTTTCGCCACCTACGGGAGGACGGCGTCGAGGTCTTTTATTGGGTCGATCGCGACTTGGGCTATGCCTTGTCCGGGGCCATCGACCAGGCCGAGATGGGCCGATTGGCCGACGCCGCCTATCGCCAGATCAGCCGCTGAGGCGGCGGTCCGAATCGGACATTCGGGGTGGTTTGACAGGCCGACGGCTTTTCGCCACATTGCTGCTCATGTTCATCAAGGCCGGCGTTGTGCCGGGCGATTGCGATGCCGGGCATGTTCGATCATGAAGATGGCTTGGATCGGCTGGACTCGAATGCCGATTTGGCCGCCAAGCTGGATAGTGTCCATGCGGTATTGAAGGAGCGTTTCCCCTTCCTCGACCGCATCGCTTGCGCGATCCACGACCCGCAGACCGATCTGTTGCGGACCTTCCTCAGCAGCGGCCCCGAGACGCCTTTGGCGCGCTACCAAGCCAAGCTGGCGGAGTCGAGTTCGCTGTTGGAGATCATCGAGGCCCGGCGGCCGCGGGTGGTGAACGATCTGGCGATCTTTCGAAACGGCCGCCAGCCTCATAGCCGGAAGATCGGCGGGGCGGGTTACCGCGCCAGCTACACCATGCCGATGTATAGCCGGGGCGAGTTCTTCGGTTTCGTTTTCTTCAATTCCTTCGAGCAGAACGTGTTCAGCGAAGAGGTGTTGCACCAGATCGACCCCTTTGGCCATCTGATCTCGCTCACCATCATCCACGACCTGAGCGCCCTGCGTACCCTGCTGGCCTCGGTGAAGACGGCACGCGACATGATGCACGCGCGCGACTCGGAGACCGGCTCGCATCTCGACCGCATGTCGCGCTATGCGCGACTGATTGCCCGCAGCTTGCCCGGACGCTATGGTCTGGACGACGAAACCATCGAGCACATCTTCGTCTTCTCGCCGCTGCACGATGTCGGCAAGATCGGCATTCCGGACAACATCTTGCTCAAGGCCGGCAAGTTGACCGAGGCCGAGTATGAGGAGATGAAGCTGCATGCCAGCAAAGGCCGGGAATTGATCGACGTGATGTTGGGCAATTTCGATCTGGCTCAGCAGCCGCATATCGATGTGCTGCGCAATATCGCGGAGTTGCACCACGAGGCCTACGATGGCAGCGGCTACCCCTACGGACGCAAGGGGGGAGAGATACCGATCGAGGCGCGCATCGTCGCGGTCGCCGACGTGTTCGATGCCTTGACCAGCCGCCGGCCCTATAAAGAGGCCTGGAGCAACGACAAGGCCTTCGCCTTGCTGCGGCAATTGAGCGGGGCTAAACTCGACCCCGATTGCGTCGAGGCACTGATCGGCAATCGGTCCGAGGTGGAAGACATCCAGCGGCGTTTTGGCGAAGACCCGTTTGGCGCCTAAAACACCGCTTGCCAGAGCCGTTTGACCGCCTCCGCGCTGGCGCTTGCCGATCCTGGCGCTACCCGGGCATAGTCTTCGCCCTGCAGCTTGACCTCATGTTGCAAGCGGCGCAGTTCGCGATAGGCATCGGCGGCCGGCAACGCGATCTCGCTCGGCACCAGGCCGAGTTCGCTGGCGCGCTTCAATAGGGCAATATTGCCGATATTCGCAGTCATTTCGGGGTGCGCCGTGGCCTCGGCCAGGATCAGGTACTGCACGGCGAATTCCAGGTCGACCAGGCCGCCGGCGTCGTGCTTCAGATCGAACTGCCCGCTCGGGTTCGGGTGGCCATCGCGCATCTTCTGCCGCATCGCGAGCACTTCCGTTTTCAATTTGTCGCGATCGCGTGCCTGGCACAGCACGGTCTGGCGAATCGTTTCGAATTGCTTGCCGACATCGGCATCGCCGCAGACGAAGCGGGCGCGGGTCAGGGCTTGATGCTCCCAGGTCCAGGCGTGCGTTCTTTGATAGCCCTGGAACGCCTCGGTCGAACTGACCAAGAGGCCCGAGGCGCCGTCCGGTCGCAGGCGCAGGTCGGTCTCGTACAGGTTGCCGGCCGCGGTCAACGTCGATAGCCAGGTATTCAAGCGCTTGGCCAGGCGAGCGTAGACATCTTGAGCATCCGGGTGCGGGTCGTCATAGAGAAAAACCAGATCGAGGTCGGAGGCATAGCCCATCTCCTTGCCGCCCAGTTTGCCGTAGGCGATCACGGCGAAGGCAGGGCTGGCGCGATGCCTGCTGGGCAGGCCCGCCCAGACTAAATCCAGGGTCTCGGCCAGGATCAAGTCGGCCAGGGCCGACAAATGGTCGGAGAGCTTTTCGATCGTCCAGAGGCCGGCCAGGTCTTGGGCCAGCAGGTGAAAGACCTCGGACTGCTTGAAGTGGCGCAGCTCATCCATTTGCCGTTCTACGTCGCCCTGGTATTGGCTTAGGCGCTGGTGCAGTTCGGCCTGCTTTTGTGCCCAGTCGGGGGCCGCCAGCAGCGCGCGGGCATCGAGCAGTTCATCCAGCAGATGCGGCTGACGATTGAGGTAGTGCGCCGCCCAAGGGCTGGCGCTCAGCATCTTGGCGACTTGGTTCAGGCTCTGTGGATATTCGCGCAGTAGGGCGAGATAAGGTGCGCGGCCGCCAATCGCGTCGAGCAGGGCGAGGATGCGGCTCAAGGTCGCCTCGGCATTGGCGAAGCGGCCGGCCACTTCGATCAGCGGCGGTAGCAGCCCGTCGAGCATGGTCTTGCTGGCAGCGGGCAGATGCGAATAGCGCTGGCCATGTTTAAATGCGAGTAGTTGATCGTAGACGGCCTTGGGCTCGCGGTAACCGAGTGCGGCCAATTTGCCGAGCGCGGTCTCTGCCGACAATTCGAACAGGCCGATCAGCGGATGGGTGGATTGATCTTCCTGCGGCGCGCCGAAAACCTGCTCGAATTGGCCGCTGACCTTGCGTCGGAGCGGATCGAGCCGAGCCAGGAAGGTGGCGAAGTCCGCGAAGCCCATCGCCTGCGCGACGGCATTGCGGTCGGTCTCGGTGCTCGGCAGGGTCTGAGTCTGGGCGTCATCCAGATATTGCAGGCGGTGTTCCAGATTGCGCAGAAAGACATAGGCCTGTTCCAGCGCCTGGGTGATGGTTTCCGGCAAGAGGTCGAAGGCGGCGAGCTGGTGCAAGGTGCTGCGGGTCGGGCGTTGTTGCAGCGAAGGCAGCCGGCCGCCGCGGATCAGTTGGAACACCTGGGCGATGAATTCCACCTCGCGAATGCCGCCGGGGCCGAGCTTGATATTGTCGGCCATGTCGCGCCGCGCGATTTCGCGCCGGATCTGTGCGTGCAGGTCGCGCATCGCGGCCAGCGCGCTGTAGTCGAGGTATTTGCGGAAGACGAAGGGCTGGCGCAGCGCCTCCAGCTCGTCGATGCGTGTGCCGGTGAGCGCGCGGCCCTTGATCCAGGCATAGCGTTCCCATTCCCGGGCCTGGGTATAGAAATACTCTTCCAGCGCGGCGAAGCTGGAGACGAGGGGGCCGCCGTCGCCATAAGGCCGTAGCCGCATATCCACACGGAAGACGAAACCGTCGGCGGTCAGTTCGCCGATCGCATTGATCAGGCGCTTGCCCAGGCGCGTGAAGAATTCGAAATTGGACAGTTTGCGTTCGCCACCGGTCTCGCCATCCTCGGGAAAGACGAAGATCAGGTCGATATCGGACGACGCGTTCAGTTCGCCGCCGCCGAGCTTGCCCATGCCGACCACGAGCAATTGCTGTGGCCGGCCCTGGCTATCGAGCGGCTCGCCGTGGGTCGCGGCCAGGTCGGCATGCAGCCAGGCCGTGGCCTGTTGCACAGTCACCTCTGCCAGTTCCGTCAGGCTGCGGGTCACTTCAGTCAAGTCGGCCCGGCCGGTCAGGTCGCGGACGATCACCCTGGCCATGACCTCCTGGCGCAATCGACGCAAAGCCTGCTTGAGGCCGGCTTCGTCGGTCCAGGGCTGTGCAGCCAGCCGCGCCATCATTTCGGCCCGGCTGCAGGTCTGTTCCAGTGTGGCCTCCAGCTTGGCTTGCAGTTCGGGCCGGGCGCTTAGGCGGCCCTGCAGATAGCGGCTATATCCTGCGGCGAGTGCAATCGATTCTTGCGGCGAGGGCGTAGGCATAAAATAATGGCGGCTATATAAAGGGTGTATAGACTGCATTATTCACCCGCCTGGGCGGCTTAGGCACCCCAAATCTGGAACCTGCGAGGAGCACGCATGAGCAACATCGAATCTGTCCTGACTGAAACCCGGGTCTTTGCACCGCCCGCCGCCTTCACGGCGCAGGCCAATGTGTCCGGCATGGCGGCCTACCAAGCCTTGACGGCCAAGGCTGCGGCTGACTACGAGGGGTTCTGGGCGGAACTGGCACGCACGCACATCGCCTGGAGCAAACCCTTCAGCAAGGTGCTGGACGAGAGTGCGGCACCCTTCTACAAATGGTTCTACGACGGCGAACTCAACGTCTCCTACAATTGCCTGGACCGCCATTTGCCGGCCCGTGCCAACAAGACTGCGCTGATCTTCGAGGCCGACGACGGCAGCGTGACCAAGGTCACCTACCAAGAGCTGTACCACCGGGTCTGCCGGTTCGCCAACGGCCTGAAGAGCCTGGGCGTGCAGAAGGGCGACCGGGTTATCGTCTACATGCCGATGAGCATCGAGGCCGTGGTCGCCATGCAGGCCTGCGCCCGCATCGGCGCCATCCATTCCGTGGTGTTCGGCGGTTTCTCGGCCAAGAGCCTGCACGAGCGCATCCAGGACGCTCGGGCCAAGGTCGTGGTCACCGCCGACGAATCCCTGCGCGGTGGCAAGGGCGTGCCGCTCAAGGCCGCGGTCGACGAGGCCCTGAACATGGGCGACGTCGCCAATGTGGAAAAGGTCGTGGTGTACCAGCGTTCCGATGCCGCTATCCCGATGCAGGCAGGCCGTGACCTTTGGTGGCATGACCTCATCGCGAACCAAGCCGAGACCTGCGAAGCGGTGCCGATGAACGCCGAGGATCCGCTGTTCATCCTGTACACCTCCGGTTCTACCGGCAAGCCCAAGGGCGTTCAGCACGCCACTGGGGGCTATCTGCTCGGCGCTATCCTGTCCATGCAGTGGGTGTTCGACGCCAAGCCCGACACCGACGTCTACTGGTGCACCGCCGACGTCGGCTGGATCACCGGCCACACCTATGTCGCCTACGGCCCGCTCGCGCTGGGCATGACCGAGGTGATCTTCGAGGGCGTGCCGACCTACCCCGATGCCGGCCGCTTCTGGCAGATGATCGCCAAGCACAAGGTCACTACCTTCTATACCGCGCCGACCGCGATCCGCTCGTTGATCAAGCTGGGCGGCGACCTGCCCAAGCAGCACGACCTGTCCAGCCTGCGCTTATTGGGCACCGTGGGCGAGCCGATCAACCCCGAGGCCTGGATGTGGTACTACGAAACCGTCGGCCAATCGCGCTGTCCCATCGTCGATACCTGGTGGCAGACCGAAACTGGCGCCAACATGATCTCGCCGCTGCCCGGCGCCACCCCGATCAAGCCCGGCACTTGCACCCTGCCGCTGCCCGGCATCATGGCCGAGATCGTCGACGAGCATGGTCATCCGGTGCCGCAGGGCAGCGGAGGTTATCTGGTGATCCGGCGGCCGTTCCCGTCGCAATTGCGCACCCTGTGGGGCGACCCGGAGCGGTTCAAGAAGACCTATTTTCCCGAGGAACTAGGCGGCAAGGTTTACCTGGCCGGCGACTCCTCGCGCCGCGACGACGATGGCTATTTCTGGATCATGGGCCGCATCGACGACGTGCTCAACGTGTCCGGTCATCGTCTAGGCACCATGGAGATCGAGTCCGCCCTGGTCGCCAATCCGCTGGTGGCCGAGGCCGCCGTGGTCGGCAAGCCGCACGAGATCAAGGGCGAGGCGGTGGTCGCCTTCGTCGTGCTCAAGCGTGCCCGGCCGAGCGGTGACGAGGCGAAAAAGATCGTGGCCGAACTGCGCGAATGGGTCGGCAAGGAGATCGGCCCCATCGCCAAGCCGGACGAGATCCGTTTCGGCGACAACTTGCCCAAGACCCGCTCGGGCAAGATCATGCGCCGGCTGCTGCGCGCCATCGCCAAGGGCGAGGCGATCACCCAGGATGTGTCTACGCTGGAAAACCCCGCGATCTTGGAGCAATTGAAGGAGGCGGTGGCATAACACTGGGTTTGCTCTTGAACGGAGCCATTGATCGCGGGGTTTCAGTGCAGGCTAACCTGGCAAGGCCAGGTTAAGTGTTGGAAGCACGGCCGTAACTAAAACCCCGCGATCCTCGATCAGCTCAAGGAAGCGGTCCAGTAAATCACGGGGTTCCGAGTCGGCATCATCTGTTCGGCGGGGGCGAGCCAATCGACTTCGCCGGCGAGCTTGTTGCCGTCGAGCGTCCGCGCCGTCCCCCCAGGCCGCCGTTCTGGTGCGACCGGGCTCCGGTTCGTCGAATAGAACCCAGTACGGGCGGCAATAAATGGCGTATCTTTAATAGATGAATAAGTTGCCTGTCGGGTATGGGAATCGCGTGAAGGGGAATGCGATGCTTTTTCGCGTAGTCTTGTTCGTTTTCTTGTCCTTGGCCGCGACTGCCCCGGCGTCCGCCGGATGGACCAGCGTATCCAGTAGCAAGCCGGCCTGGCTGGTTACCGGTATGGGCAACCAGCTATTCGGCGCCGACGCCAGCGGTTTCTATGTCAGCAGCGACAATGGTGCGACCTGGCAGAGCAGCGCCGGCCCGGCCGATCCCCCCTACACCGCCCTGGCCTATTTCAACGGCGGGGTCTGGATGGGCACCGAAAAACGGGGTGCGGCCTACGGCGGCGCCGGCGGTGCCAGCTGGACCGTGAAGAACAGCGGCATGATCGACACCCTGTTCGGCAATACCGATGCCATTACGATCCTTTCCTTTGCGGCCGATACCGCGAGCGGCAACATCGTCGCCGGCAACAAGGCCGGCACCTATCTGAGCAAGGACGGTGGCGCGACCTGGAACAAAGTGGTGACCGGTCTGCCTAGCTGTCCGGTGCAGGGCTTTCCGTTGGTCTGCGCGGTCAACGATGTCGCCGCGGTCGGCGGCGCCCTGGTCGCGGCGACCGAGAGCGGCATCTACCGCAGCGCCGATGGCGGCGTGACCTGGCTTGCCGCCGGCCTGGCCGGGAGCAAGGTCGGCAAGCTGTCGGCCGGCAGCGGTGCGCTCTATGCCTTGGCTTCGGGCCTGTACCAATCGACCGACAACGGCGCGACCTGGGCCGCGGTGACCGGCTTGGCGGTCACGCCGACGGCCGTCTATGCCCATCCGAGCAAGGCCGGTACGGTCTATATCGGCACCGGCGTCGGCGATGTCTATCAGAGTGCCGATAGCGGCGCGACCTGGACCAAGATTTCCGACGGCACCACCTCCGGCCAGGTCACCGCCCTGGCCGTGGCCAACGACAGTGCAGGCAGCCTGCTGGCGGCGACCGGCAGCGGGATCTTCCGCTTCAGCGGCGAGACGTTCGATCTGACCATCCCGCCCGTGGTCGATGCGGCGCTGAACAAGGCCGTGACCTCGGAGGCGGTCGCGATCGCCGGTCTGCTCAAGGCCGAACCGATCAGCATCGTCGGCGGCGAATACGCCTTGGATGGCGGCGAATTCACCAGTGCGCCCGGTACCGTGGTCAACGGTGCGGTGCTGCGGGTCAGGGTACAGTCGGCCAACACCTACGATACCAGCGCCCGTGCGACGGTCAGTATCGGGGCGCGCAGGGGCCAATTCGTGGTGACTACCCGCAAGATTACCAAGGTCACCGATTTGACCCAGGTATTCACCACGCCACCGCCCGGCGCCCAGATCAGGGCTGACGGCTCGGTCTTGGTCGATTCGACCACGCCGGTGGCGCTGAAGGCCAATCTGCCAGCGGGAGTCTTGATCGAGACCACTCCTGGTACGCCACTGACAACCAACAACGGCGCTCTGACCTTGACTGACCCGAGCGGAGGTTCCAGCCTGACCTTCACTGCCTTTGGCGGCGGCACGGTGCCCCAAGTTGCGCAGGGTACCTTCAACATCAATTCCACGATCAGTGGCAACACCTTGGCCGTGGGTGGCAGCGGCGGACTGACTACGACCACGAGCCAGGACAGTTTTACCGTCAACGCAGCAGGTAGCCAAACCCATGCCTTCGTGCAAAACGGCAAGGTAAGTCTGTTGTTCTCTGGCTTTGCTTCGACCACAGATATCTACGGCGGCGAGACGGCGGAGATCACCAACACCGGTGCGCTGAAGCAATTGCGTATCGGCTCACTCAATGGCGACAAGGGCATCCCCGGCGACCCCTTGACCCTGGCCCAAGTCACGACGGATAGCACGGTGCCCAAGTTGGACGGCAATCTGGCCCGCTTGAACAACACCGCCTCGCTGCTGACGGTGATTCAGGAGGCGCTGAACAGCCAGTTCGGCGTAACCAGTGGCCAGATCAGCTACGACAAGACCAACGGCGTGGTGACTTATACCGCCGGCGGCAAGACCTATCGCTTCATCCCGATCGGCGTGCCGACCGTGCAAGTGAGCGGCACGACGGCCAGCGTGCGTGGCAACCGGTTCAGCGCGAGCAACGTGGCCAACACCGCGAGCGGCGCGTTCTCCCTGGCCAGCCGCGGCATCCAGCTGACGCTGGGCAGTACGCTCGGTTATTTCGAGGACCTCAACCAGGTGCTCAAGGCCTCGGACCCGAACGCGACCATCCGCCTGCGCAGCAACGGCGCGCTGCAACTGAACCTGGGCGGTGCCAGCTATCTGGCCGCGCCGGCTAGTCAGTCGACCAGTGGCGGCCAGACCGGTGCGCCGGCCTTCGTGACCGACAGCAGCGGCTTTGTCGCCTTCCGCGACAGCACCGGCGCGACGCAGATCCTATATCCGGTCTTCGCCGACATCACGACGGTCGACACCACGATCAAGGCCTTGGCGCCGACCAGTTCGACCACCGCCAGCGGCAACGGCACGGCCGTGCTGATGTTGAACGGCAGCCCGGTCACCTTGCTGCCGCAATATCCGCTGATCGGCCTGCCAACGGCGCATGCCAACGATCTGTGGTGGCAGGATGGCGCGATGTTCTATATCCGTTATGCCGACAACACTGCGCAAGGGTTTGCAGTCCAATAAAGGGGCGCTTATGCCAGTCGATCAGCCGCTATTCCGCATGAAGCCGCTCGCCGCCTTGTTGTGCGGCGCCTTGCTGATCTCGTCTCCGTTCGTGCAAGCCTACGATGCCGAGATTGTTTCCGTGATCGGCAAGGGCGAGACCCGGGCCAGTACGCGCGAGGACTGGCGGGTAGCGACAATCAAACAAAAACTGAACGCCGGTGCTTTCGTCCGTACCGGCGATGTGAGCCAGATGGCCTTGCTGTTGCAGGACCAGACTCAGTTGCGCCTGAATCAGAACAGCATGTTGCAGATCAAGGAGGTGTCGCTGGCCGGTGCGCCGACCAAGTTGGAGATGACCCAAGGCCGGGTCTGGACCCAATCCAAGCGCAAGGCGGTCAGCGTCACGCGCGACCCGGTGGTGACCATCCAGACGCCGTCGGCGACGGCGGCCATCCGCGGCACCGATTGGGAGCTGGTGGTGGACAAGGCGGGTGTGTCGACCCTGACCGTGCTGTCGGGTGAGGTGGAGTTCTACAACGACCAGGGCCGCTTGTCGGTGCGGCCGAACGAACAGGCGCGGGCCGAGCCGGGCAAGGCACCGACCAAGCTGTTGCTGACCAACGCCCGCGAGCGGGTGCAGTGGGTCACCGCCTATCGGCCGCAGCCACGCCGTTGGCTGCGCCAAGTGCCGGCCGCGCTAGGGCCGACGGTGGCGGCGATCGAGGACGGCCGCTATGCCGACGCCCTGGCCGTGCTCGAGGGCAAGCCCGTGGCGAGCGTCGATACCGCCTTGCTGCTGGCCGATTTGCAGCTGTTCCTCGGCCGCGCGCGCGAGGCGATCGCCTTGCTCGAACCGCGCGCCGACGATCCGCGCGCGGCGGCCCTGCTGGTTCGCGCCTATCTGATCGACGACCAGGCCGAAGCGGCGCATCGCCGCTTGAACTCGGCGCTGGCCAAGCAGCCGGACGATGTCGAGTTGCTGCTCGCGCAAGGCGACCTGGCCCGGGTGGATGGCGATGCGCCGGGCGCGCTGGCGGCCTTCCGTGCCGCGATTACGGCGCAGGCCGGCCATGCCGAGGGCTGGTTCGGTGTCGGCCGGGTCGAGGCCGAGCGCGAGGCGGTCAAGGCCGGCCGTCGCGCCTTGGGTCGGGCAATCGAACTGAACGCGCAGGGGCCGGGCTACCGCGGCGAACTTGCCACGCTGGAAACCTTTGCCAATGAATTCGCTGAAGCGGATAAGAACTTCGCCGAGGCGCTGGCGCAGCAGCCGGACGACTACGTTGCGCTGACCGGTCTCGGTATTCTGCGCTTGAAGCAAGGCCAGCCCGATGCCGCGCTGGAGGCCTTGTTGAAGGCCGGCGTGTTGGAGCCGCGTTTTGCTCGGGCGGCGATGTATGCCGGCGTGGCCTACTACCAATTGGGCAACCGCCAGCGTGCGGTGGAGATGTTCCAGCGCGCGGCCGAGTTGGATATCAAAGATCCCTTGCCGCATATGATGCTGAGCCTGGTGGCGGCGGATCGGATGGAATTGGGCGAGGCGGTGGCCGAGGCGCAGCGGGCGTCGGAGTTGATGCCCTATTTGAAGTCGCTGAACCAGTTGCTCAACGATCAGAAGGGTAATGCCAACGTCGGCGCCGCGTTGGCGCAATTCGGCCTGGAGGAATGGGCCCAGGCCTATGCCCACAACGCCTACACGCCGTATTGGGCCGGCAGCCATCTGTTCCTGGCCGATCGTTTCAGCGGCACTTACAACAAGAACTCGGAACTGTTCCAGGGCTTCTTGTCCGACCCCAGCGTGTTCGGCGCGTCCAACCGCTTCAATTCGCTGGTGGCCAGTCCGGGACACTATGCCACCGTTGGTGGCCGATTGGTGAATCAAGATATCCAGGAGCGCAACCTATCTGGTGTGATCAATGGCTATAGCGTCGAGCGAATACCCTTTTCCTATTATCTGGGATTCGACCGAACCAACGTGCAACCAGATGAGGATAGTTTGAGCGGAGACGGAAAAAACCTTGTACTTGGCCTGGGTGCAAAACCGAGCCATGAGCTGGGTTTGTTTCTCTTCGACAATATTGCCTCGATCGATGCACATACGAACGATTTGGCGGCTGGCTTGCCGGATAGCTCCTTAAGTTACGACAGTCATCGAGTCGATGTCGGTATCAATTACAAGCTATCGCCTGTTTCCCAAGTTTGGTTCAAGACCGGTGGCGGAAATGAAGATACCAAGCTGAAAGGCAGTGTGTACGATGCGGCGACGATTGGTGCAATTAATGCGATCCTGGGTACGAGCTTGGATCCGACCGGCAGGATCAATGCATACTCCAGCAAGACCGATCAGTCGGATTGGCAGCTTCGCCATACCTTCGACGTTAGTCCGGCATATCAGGTGAATTGGGGTTTTGAATATGGTCAACAGGACAAACCCTTTTACGATGAGTATGGATTTGGCGTTATCCGCACAGCTCTGTCGCGTGACACCAAGCACGTGTCAAAGCAGGCTTATATCTCCAATCGTTTCAAGCAAAACGACAGCCTACTGTTGGAATTTGGGGTCTCTATTGTCGAATTGACCAAGCGTTTCGAAAATCGCGATCTCATCGATATTGGTGGAGGTTATTTTGTGAATACCAGAGCGGTGACGCGAGATGACCACAACATCAGAGAATGGAATCCACAGTTGGGCCTGGCTTGGCATCCCATGGCGGGTCAGACACTGCGTCTGGCGGCGCAAAAATGGCGGCGGCCAGTGGGCGTGAACTCTTTGGCGTCGACCGATACGGCAGGTATTGCCCTGGATGACCGTTTGGTTGCACTCGGTGGTGAGTTAAAGCGGGTGCGCATGCAATATGAGTGGGAGTCCGGTGCCAAGACATTTATTCAAGCCTTTCTTGACCATAAGCAGGTGCGAAATTTATCCGATCCAAAAGGGCTGTTGGTGGCAGACCTGAAATTGGAAGACCTCGAACGCCTGCGCAACCGCAATCGCCTGTCGCCGATGGCGATAGATTTATGGGAGGCGACGCCGGAATTCGGCGCTGCCGATGTCGACATGGCCGGCTTCTCGGTCAACCGCTTGTTCACGCGCGATCTGTCTGGCTATATGCGCTACCAATACAGCCAAAGCGAGAATGTCGGAACAGGTTTGCGGGGCAACAAGGTACCCTGGTTGCCCCGGCATCTACTGAGCCTGGGCGGCAATTGGCTGCCGGCGGCGCGCTGGCAGCTGGGCACAACCTTGACCTATCGCAGCGAGCGCTTCGCCGACGAGGCCAACAAGCAGCGCTTGAGCGGCGGCTGGAATCTGGGTCTGCGCAGTTATTGGGAGGACGCCGCCAAACATTGGTCGGTCGAGGCGATTGTCGACAACCTGTATTCGAACAAGGCATCGACCACGACGCGCTCG
>JAJZTS010000040.1 GCA_021848725.1 Pseudomonadota bacterium | reverse complement strand
AAGCCGCCCAAGAAGCTCGGCATCGTCGGCGGCGGCGTGATCGGGGTCGAGATGGCCCAGATCTGGCGCGACTTCGGCGCCGACATCCTGATGCTCGAGGCCAAGGACCGCATCCTGGCCGAGATCGAGGAAGAGATCGCCAAGAACCTGACCGGCCTGCTGAACGAGGAGTTCAAGGTCGTCACCTCGGCCAAGATCGCCGAGATCAGCGGCACACCGGGCAAGATGACCATCAAGTACAGCGATGCCGAGGGCAAGGCCGCGGAATACGCCTGCGACTACGTGCTGATGGCCACCGGCAAACGGCCCGACACGACCAAGCTCAATCTGGAAGCGGTCGGCGTGGCGCTGGACGGCGCGGCGATCAAGACCGACAGCGCCTGCCGCACCAACGTGCCGCACATCTATGCCGTGGGCGACGTGATCGGCGGCTACATGCTGGCCCACACCGCCGCCACCCAGGGCCGAGTCGCCGCGCACAACCTGACCGGCCATGCGCTGCAATACAACCAGGACCTGGACTGCGGTGTCACCTTCTCCCGGCCTGAGGCCGGCTTCGTCGGCCTGTCGGTCGCCCAGGCCAAGGCCAAGGGCATCGACGCGGTCGAGGCCAAGATGCCGATGAGCATCGACGCCAAGGCCATGATCGCGCTGGAGACCCACGGCATGATCAAGCTGGTGGCCGACAAAGCCAGCGGCAAGATCATCGGCGTGCACTTCCTGGCCGACCACACCGATACCCTGATCGGCGCGGCGGTGATGATGGTCTCGGGTGGCATGACCCTGACCCAGGTCGCCCAGGCCATCTTCCCGCACCCGACCCAGACCGAGCTGTTCGGCGAGCTGGCGCGGCGATTGTTGTCGCGTTTACGACGCACCGCGAAAAAATAAGCCTCCCTGACAGGGCCGCTACTGCGGCCCTGCTTGTTTGTGCGCTATGCTCGGCCGATATATGACAGATGCCATATCCTTTTTTTACCGGTATATTGCCGGGATGACAGCGGGAGTATCCTTTTGATCTCAGCCGAAAACTGACTCAAGAGCGAGAATAACGATGGCAAAAGATGGCACCCACAGCATCGTCTACATCTTGGAAGACGACCCCACACTAGGTCAGTGGTATATCGGCCTGCTGCAATCGATTGGCGTCAGCGTGGCGCTCTATACCACCGGCCAAGAATTCCTGGACATGGTGCACCCGTCCGAATCCTCCTGTGCCGTGATCGACATGATCCTGCCCGATATGACCGGCCTCGCCGTCATGGAAAAGATGCGCGAACGCGGCATTTGGCTACCGGTGATCTTCGCCTCGGGCTATGGCGATGTCGGCACCGCAGTACAGGCGATGAAATCCGGGGCCGAAGACTTTCTGGAAAAGCCGCTCAAGGCCCAAGTCTTTCTCGATGCCGTGCAAAAGGCCTTGGCGAAATGTGGCGCGCCCATATCGCAGCGGGAAAGCTCGCAAGAAGTCCATGGACTGATGACGCGCCTGACTCCGCGCGAGCGCGAGGTGCTGGAACTGATCATGACTGGCATGTCGAATAAGGAAATGGCACGCAAGATCGGCGTCAGCCCACGCACAATCGAAGTGCACCGCGCCAATCTCTATTCCAAGATGCGCGCAGATTCCCTGGCCGATTTGGTCCGCAAGGGCCTCGCCGTCACGCAAAACCCCCAGTAGTTCAGCCCGTTCGATCGGCATCCGATCATCCCCAGGCATTCAGCCCAGTCCTCGGCGGCCTGACGCCATACGCTACCAACGCCCCGTAATGCGATAATTCCTTTTTTGCTTCAACTCGATTCGACCAATGGCCCAATACGTCATGTCCCTGCTCCGCGTGAGCAAAGTGGTGCCGCCCAAGCGGCAGATCATCAAAGACATCTCCCTGTCCTTCTTCCCCGGCGCCAAGATCGGGCTCTTGGGCCTCAACGGCTCGGGCAAGTCCACCGTGCTGCGCATCATGGCCGGCGTCGACAAGGACTTCGACGGCGAGGTTCAGCGCCTGCCCAATATCTCCATCGGCTACCTGCCGCAGGAGCCGCAGCTCGACCCGGCCAAGACCGTGCGCGAGGAGGTCGAGGCCGGCCTGGGCGAGGTGATGCAGGCCCAGCAGAAGCTGGAAGAGGTCTATGCCGCCTATGCCGAGCCGGATGCCGACTTCGACAAGCTGGCCGAGGAACAGGCCCGGCTGGAGGCGATCATCGCCGCCGCCGGCAACGACACCCAGACCCAGTTGGAGATCGCCGCCGACGCCCTGCGCCTGCCGGCTTGGGATGCCCGGATCGAACACCTGTCCGGCGGCGAGAAGCGCCGGGTCGCACTGTGCAAGCTGCTGCTGTCCAAACCCGACATGCTGCTGCTGGACGAGCCGACCAACCACCTCGACGCCGAATCGGTCGAGTGGCTGGAGCAGTTCCTCGTCCGCTTCCCCGGCACCGTGGTCGCCGTCACCCACGACCGCTACTTCCTGGACAACGCCGCCGAGTGGATCCTGGAACTGGATCGCGGCCACGGCATCCCCTGGAAGGGCAACTACTCCTCCTGGCTGGAACAGAAGGAGGCCCGACTGGAACAGGAACAAAAACAGATCGACGCCAACATGAAGGCGATGAAGCAGGAACTGGACTGGGTGCGGCAGAACCCCAAGGCCCGTCAAGCCAAGTCCAAGGCCCGCCTGGCCCGGTTCGAGGAACTCAACTCGGTCGAATACCAGAAGCGCAACGAGACCCAGGAAATCTTCATCCCGCCGGGCGAGCGCTTGGGCGACAAGGTGATCGAGTTCAACGGCGTGTCCAAGGCCTTCGGCGACCGCCTGCTGATCGACAATTTGAGCTTCCAGATTCCGCCCGGCGCCATCGTCGGCATCATCGGCCCCAACGGCGCCGGCAAGTCGACCCTGTTCAAGATGCTGCAAGGCCGCGAGCAGCCGGACAGCGGCAGCATCGACATCGGCACCACCGTGAACATCGCCTCGGTCGACCAGAGCCGCGAGGGCCTGGAAGACGACAAGACCGTATTCGATGCCATCGCCAACGGCGCCGACATCCTGACCGTCGGCCGCTTCGAGATGCCCAGCCGCGCCTACATCGGCCGCTTCAACTTCAAGGGCGGCGACCAGCAGAAGATCGTCGGCAAACTGTCCGGCGGCGAGCGCGGCCGCCTGCACCTGGCCAAGACCCTGATCCAGGGCGGCAACGTGCTGCTGTTGGACGAGCCGTCCAATGATCTGGATGTGGAAACGCTGCGCGCGCTGGAGGACGCCTTATTGGAATTCGCCGGCTGCGTGCTGGTGATCTCGCACGACCGCTGGTTCCTCGACCGCATCGCCACCCACATCCTGGCCTGCGAAGGCGATTCCCACTGGGAGTTCTTCGCCGGCAACTACCAGGAATACGAGGCGGACAAGCGGAAACGTCTGGGCGAGGAAGGCGCGAAGCCGAAGCGTATTCGCTACAAGCCGATCAGCCGCTAGAAAATACCGGCGGCGGGCTAAGTCCCGCTTAAGGGTTTATGTTTTATCAAGTGGGCAACCGTACATCGCGGTAACTTGCATGTACGGCTATCCAACACATGACCTAGGAGATCGCTCATGAAAAAGATCATCATCGTCTTGTTAGCCGGCCTGTTCACCGCCAACCTCGCCTTCGCCGACCATGCCTCGTGCGAGGCCAAGGCGGCGGAGAAGAACCTGCGCGGCGCAGCCAAGGCCAGCTTCATCAAGAAGTGCGAACGGGAAACCAATGCCCCGATGAAGAACGACTGTGCCGCCCAGGCCGCCGAGAAGAAACTGGCCGGCGCCGCCAAGGCCAACTTCATGAAGAAGTGCCAATCGGCCACACCCGCTAAATAAGTCCGCAATAATCCGCGCCTGCTGACCGCCCGCACGGTCAGTAGTGCGGCGGGATCTCGTCGCGCAGGTCGCCGCCCCGGCCCGGCGGGCTCAGGTCTTGGACCTGCTGCTGTAAATTGAGTATCTGCCGTTGCAAGCTCTCGATCTGTTCCTGCTGGCGATAGACAGTGCGGTTGAGTTCCTCGACCAAGTCTTCGGTGTAGCTCAGCTTGATTTCGAGTTCGGTCAGTCTGGACTCCATCGCTACGCCCCTTCGCTTTCCGATACAGCGGCTGGCCGCTTGCCGGCGCCGTCCAGCATGGCCAGGCGGGTCTGCGGCGTTTCCAGGCTGATGCGGCCGAGCGCGCCGGAGCGGTAGTCGGTCAGCAACACCATCGCGGCCTTTTCCAAGTCCACCCTGCCCTTGATCGCGCAGCCGCGCCGTTTGGCGATAGCCTCCAGCGTGGCGACGGCGTCGAGCCCCGCCGGGTCGAAACCGTAGCGCGCGCTCAGCGCCGCCGGGTAGCGCACGAGCAGGATGTCGAGCAAAAACAGCGCGACCTCTTCGTCGATCACGGCATTGCGGCCGATGGCATGGCTGGCGGCAAGCATGTAGCCGTCGCTGTCGTGCTCGATCTTGGGCCACATCAAGCCGGGGGTGTCGGTCAGGGTCATGCCCGGCCCGAGTTCCAGGCTTTGCTGCGACTTGGTCACCGCCGGTTCGTCACCGACCGCCGCCACCTTGCGCTTGAGCAACGCATTCATCAGGGTGGATTTGCCGACGTTGGGGATGCCCATGATCATCATGCGCAGCGGCTTGGTGCCGTCGTCGCGATGCGGTGCCAGGGCTCGGCACAGCGCGGGAATCTTCGCCACGTCGCCGGGCTTTTTGGCCGACAGGGCAACCGCCTTCACCCCCGGCTGCCGAGCATAGAACTCGATCCAGGCCCGAGTCACCTCGGGGTCGGCCAGATCGCTTTTGTTCAAGATCTTCAGGCAAGGCCGCTGCCGGTGGCGGCGTAGCTCTTCGATCATCGGGTTGCGGCTAGCCTCGGGCAGGCGAGCATCGAGCACCTCGATCACGACATCGGTACGCGCCATGGTCTCGGCCGCTTTCTTGCGGGCCGAGGTCATATGGCCGGGGAACCACTGGATAGGCATGTTCGGCTAAACGCTTGGGTAAGTTGAGCGATTATCCCACCGCTCGTGTCAGCTTCGCCAAGATTTAGCCGTTCAAGCCCACGGCATGGCTAGTTCGGGCTTTTGCGCAGGCAATACCGACGTATGGCGATGACCAGGATATCCAAGTCGATGCCCGGCATATCCGGCATATGGTCGTGCACGATATGGCTCAGGGCAAAATCCGAGACCCGCCCTTGCCGAATCTCTCCCATCAAAGGCGCCAACAGGCGACATACTTCGGGAAAGGCTTCGCGGACGCGGAGATGCTTTCGGCGATCGGAAAAGGGCACGGCGTTTTGCGGTTCGTCCAAGCGGCCATCCCCCTCCCTCAAGACGGCACGGGCTGACTACCGGCCGGCGCCGGGATTTCCTGTACCAACACCCAGGGTGCCGCTACAACGGCCCAGAACACCGCCTGCCGTTCATTCCAAGCGATCGCATCCTCGGTGGAGGCCTGCGCAACCAGTCCGGCATTCAATTGGCCCGAAATGGCCTGCTTGTCGTCCAAGGCGAATTGCGTGGCCACCTCGACCAGATCGAGCCCCGGCTCGACCTTGATGACCACCCCGCGGGCGAAATGGCGCTGCAGCTCTTGCCAGTGCAGGCGAGCCGTCTCGCCGTTGAGCTTGGCATAAAGCACTTCCTTCTGGCTCGGTTCCATGGCTCAGCAATTTTCATCGAAAATTCATTCTACCCGAGTGCAGGCACGCCACACTTGGCGGTGACGTGTGCACGCCGTACGCGGTAAAGCACCGCAGCCACCGATAATCTGACTAAGATATAGCCACTAGAAAACCCGCACCGAGCCATGCCGCTACCTCTGGAACGCGAAGCGATTCAAAACCTCACCGAAGAACTCGAGGTCATCATCGCGGCCCATTTGGCCTGGTTCAAGCAGTTGAACCGTTCCCTTGTGTGCGCCTGCGACCCGCCGCCGGCCGATCTCGCGCCCGATGCCCACCTGCGTTCGCCGTTCGGCCAATGGTATTACGTCCACGAAACGCATCCGCTCAGCGAATATCCCGCCTTCCAGGAACTCGGCGAGGTGCAACAGGCCATGCACAATGCCGCACGCCTGGCCCTGCTCGACGTGATGGACGGCTCGCGGCCCTACCCGGACACCTACGATAGCTATATCGACCTCAGCCTGCGGCTGAACACCAAGCTGCGCAAATTGCAGTTGGACATCATCGGCGAGCTGCTGTCCACCGACAGTTTGACCGGTTGCGCCACCCGGCGCGGCATGCTGACCAAGCTGCGCGAGGAGCAAGAACGCGCCGTCCGCATCCAGCGCCCCTGCTGTATCGCCTTGATGGACTTCGACCGCTTCAAGCGGATCAACGACGAGCTTGGTCACCCGGCGGGCGACGCCGTGCTACGCCAGGGGATGAAGTTCACCCTAGGCCTGCTGCGCAAATACGATTCGATCTACCGCTACGGCGGCGAGGAATTCCTGATCTGCCTGCCCGGCACCCCGCTCAAAGATGCCTATCAAGTCATCGAGCGCATCCGGCATGGGCTGGCCGAATTACCGGTCGAACTGCCGTCGGGCGACACCATGCGAATTTCCGTCTCCTTCGGCCTGGCCGAGATGCATAATCGGCGGCCGGTCGAGGAGGCCATCGCCAATGCCGACATGGCACTGATTCGCGCCAAGGAAAACGGCCGCAACCGCATCGAACTCTGGCAGACCATATAGGCCCTACGGCGTGAGCCACCGCTGCCGATGCGGTAAAGTACGCGCCTCAACCGATTTTTCGCGCGCCCCATGGATCTCTACCCCCTGCTCCGCCCCGTGCTATTCGGCCTCGATGCCGAGGCTGCGCATAACCTCACGCTGAAAACCCTGCGCAGGCTGCAAACGACCGGCCTGCTGGGCCTAGTCGCCCAGCCGGTACCCGATAACCCGCGCACCGTCATGGGCCTGGATTTTCCCAACCCGGTCGGCCTGGCCGCCGGCTTGGATAAGAACGGCGAATGCATCGATGCCTGGGCCACGCTCGGCTTCGGCTTTATCGAGGTGGGCACGGTCACGCCACGCCCGCAGCCGGGCAACGCCAAGCCGCGGCTGTTCCGTTTGCCGCAAGCCGCCGCCATCATCAATCGGATGGGTTTCAACAACGACGGCATCGACGCCCTGCTGGCCAACGTCGCCCGCGCCCGCTATCGCGGCATTTTGGGCATCAACATCGGCAAGAATTTCGATACCCCGATCGAGCGCGCCGTGGACGATTATCTGATCGGACTGCGCAAGGCCTATGGCCCGGCCAGCTATGTCACGGTCAATATTTCCTCGCCCAATACCAAGAACCTGCGCGATTTGCAGCAAGCCGACGAACTCGACCGTCTACTCGGCGCGCTCAAGGCCGAGCAGGCCACGCTGGCCGAGCGGCACGGCAAATACACGCCCATCGCGATCAAGATCGCCCCCGATCTGGATACGGCGCAAATCGACGAGATGGCCGGCCTATTCCGCAAGCATCGCATCGACGGCATCATCGCGACCAACACCACGCTGTCGCGCCAGGGCGTCGAGGGGCTGCCCCATGCCGACGAGGCTGGCGGCCTGTCCGGCGCGCCGGTGCGGGAGAAATCCACCGCTGTCTTGGCGGCGATGCATCAGGCGCTCGCCGGCGAGGTTCCCTTGATCGGCGTCGGCGGCATCCTCTCCGGTGCGGATGCCCGCGCGAAACTGGCGGCCGGCGCCAGCCTGGTGCAGATCTACAGCGGCCTGATCTACCGTGGCCCCGCCCTGATCGCCGAGGCCGCCCGTGCACTCACCGCCCCGGCCTAAGCCGCTGTCAGCCGCACGCGCTATACCCCGCCAAGTTCCAGGCGTAGAATCCGCCGCCATCTTCGACTGCCAGCACCCGCCATGTCCGCTCGTGTAGATCAACCTCGCCAAGCCCTGCCCGCCCTCGCCCTCGGTGCCTTGGGGGTGGTTTTCGGCGACATCGGCACCAGTCCGCTCTACACGATGAAAGAGGTCTTCGCCGGCTCACACCCATTGGCCACCTCGCCCGCCAATGTACTCGGCATCCTGTCTTTGATTTTTTGGGCGCTGGTCATCGTGGTATCGCTGAAATACGTGGTCTTCGTCATGCGTGCCGACAACCGCGGCGAAGGCGGCATTATGGCCATGTTGGCCCTGGTGCAGCGCGCCACCCAAAACAATCCGCGACTGGCTTGGACGCTGACCAGCTTTGGCATCTTCGGCGCGGCACTGTTCTATGGCGACGGCATGATCACGCCGGCGATCTCCGTGCTCTCGGCCGTGGAGGGTCTGCAGGTTGCCGCCCCGGGATTGGAACCGCTGATCGTGCCGCTCTCGCTCGGCATCCTGATCGGCCTGTTCATGATCCAAAGCAAGGGCACCGCGCGCATGGGTGTGCTGTTTGGGCCGGTCATGCTGCTATGGTTCGCAACGCTGGGCCTGCTCGGCCTAGTCAACATTGCCCACGCCCCGGAAGTACTGGGTGCGCTCAGCCCACTGCATGCCTTCGAATTTTTCGGCGTGCACAAGGGCTATGGCTTCCTCGCGCTGGGCGCCGTGGTACTGGCCGTCACCGGCGCCGAAGCCCTCTATGCCGATATGGGCCACTTCGGCAAGCAGCCCATCCGCCTAGCCTGGTTCTTCTTCGTGCTGCCTGCCCTGATGCTGAACTATTTCGGCCAGGGCGCGTTGCTCATCGAAGACCCCTCGGCAATCGAAAACCCCTTCTACTTGCTGGCGCCGGAATGGGCGCTCTACCCGATGATCGCACTGGCCACCGCCGCGACCATCATCGCGTCGCAAGCCGTTATCACCGGCGCCTTCTCGATCAGCCGCCAGGCCATCCAGTTAGGCTACCTACCGCGGATGCAAATCCTGCACACCTCGGAACATGAGATCGGCCAGATCTATATCCCCTTCATCAATTGGATGCTGCTCGCCGGCATCGTCGCCTTGGTACTGGGCTTCCAGTCCTCGACCCATCTCGCCGCCGCCTATGGCATCGCGGTGACCGGCACCATGGCGATCGACACCATCCTAGGCTTCATCGTCGTGACCGTGCTGTGGCGGTGGAACCGGCTATTGACCGTTTCCGGCTTGATCCTGTTCTTGACGGTCGATCTGGCCTTCTTTGGTGCCAACTCGCTCAAGCTGCTGCATGGCGGCTGGTTCCCCTTGGCCATGGGCGCCGTGGCCTTCGTGCTGCTATCCACCTGGAAACGAGGCCGCATGATCGTGCGCGAACGCCTGCAGAGCAGCGCCATCGAACTGGACCCCTTTCTGGCGAGCCTGATGGCCAATCCGCCGCTGCGCGTCCCCGGCAATGCGATCTTCTTGAATACCCACCCCAATGCGGTACCCCATGCCTTGCTGCATAACCTGGCCCATAACAAGGTGCTGCATGAGCGCGTCGTCTTCGTGACGGTGCTGACCAAGGACATTCCCTACGTCAAGGAAGAGGACCGCATTCAAGTCAGCCACTTGGGCGACGGGCTATTTCGCGTGCTGATCCACTACGGCTTCAAGGAAACGCCGGACATCCCGTTGGCACTCCGCCAATGCAAGGCCTGCGGCGACAACTTCAACCTCTTGGAGACCTCGTTCTTCTTCAGCCGGGAGACTTTGATTCCGACCGACCTGCCGGGCATGGCCTTGTGGCGCGAGCGCCTGTTCGCCTGGATGTCGCGCAATGCACAGAGCGCGATGAGTTTCTTCAACATTCCGCCCAACCGCGTCATCGAGCTCGGCACTCAGATCGAGCTATGAAGCGCCAGGCGAAATAAAAAACCCGGCCAAAAGCCGGGCCTGCCTACCAAAACAACCGATCAGACCTTGATATAGGTCCAACCGGCCTTCAGATTATCCACCACCTCGTCGAGTACGGCAGGCACGACTTGGACATCGGGCAGCAAGGCCGCGTCCTGATGGCGCTCTTGCAGGCGGCGTATCGTCTGGCCGCAACCAATCAAGGTCAAATTCGGGTACTTCACCTGCAGCGCGTGGAGGCGAGCCGCGAAGGGCGAGGTCGAGGTGCGGAATAGATCCAAGCCAAAGCTATTGGCCGCCAGGTGCAATTGGATCGGTCTGCCTTCCTGCTTGGCCTCAGCCAACAAGGCCTCGGTGCGATCCAGTGCGCGTTCGAAACGCACTGCCGAGGCGGTATCGACATGCAGGACGACACGATCGGAATCGGCAATGACATCCTTCAAGGAGGCCACCCGGAAATAAGCATCGTCGACCTCGGTCAGACCTCGCCCCAGCCAACCGGCCACAAGCCCGGCCACAATTAAGCAACAAGCCGCCAAGGCTTGGCGGGTATAGGGCCAGCGCCGGCCTCGCCGCGCATAAGGCACGGCAGCCTCGGCATGGCGATAGCTGGACTTCACCATTTCCTTGAGCATGTGCAGTTCGCAGACCTGTTTCTTCAACAACTCGTCGCCACTGATCTGCTCGATCGCGCGCGCGCGTTCGGTTTGCGACAGCTCGCCATCGACGAAGGCGTTCAGATACTCGTCGGAAAAATGCTGCTCGGGTTTCATTTCACCCTCCTCAGTCGAGCGGATTCGCTGGCCGCCGACATATCAAATTCGATCAAGTCTTTCTTCAACGACTGACGCGCCCGGCAGAGACGACTCATCACCGTGCCGATCGGGATATGGAGGATGCCGCTCACCTCGGCATAGGAAAATTCTTCCAGATCGACCAAGGTCAGCACCTCGCGCTGCCCAACTGGCAAGCGGGCCACTGCGTGGCGGACACGATCCACGATCTGGCCTCGCTCGCCGGACTGTTCCGGCCCTGCGCCGGTGTCATAAAGCGATTCCTCGATATCCTCGATATCGTCATGAGGCCGCTGACGGCGCAAGTGATCGCGCCAACAATTGGTCAAGATCGCAAACAACCAGGGCTCGGTCTGCTCGGCCTCGCGCAGTTGGTCGCATTTCTCGACGGCTCGAGCCAAGGTCTCTTGCACCAAGTCCTCGGCTAAGGCCCTATCGTGGCACCAGGAATAGGCCACGCGCAGCAGCTTGGCATGCTGCTGCTTTAAGCGCACACAACATTCACGCGAAGTCGAAAAAAGCGAAATGATGGCCATTGAATCCCCAAAAGCTTTTCATCGCCGAAAACGGCGGTGCCCGTCAAATGAATAGACGAAGCAAGTCGCCGATTTATTCCATATTTCAGAATCGGTCATTTTAGTGGAATAAATCTGCCAGCTACCGCGTCTTAAATATCAGGCGTAGCCGTACCTTAAGGCACGGTCACGCCATACATCATAAATTTACTGGAGACTTCACCCATGAAATCAAGCACCCTACTGAGCACCGCCGCCGCCCTCCTGCTCGCTGTCACCCCCGCCTTCGCCGGTGACGGCAATGCCGACGCCCCGGAAAACGTCGTCTACCACGTTAACGATGCGGCCAATGCCGGCGCCGCCATGCAAAACATCAAGAATCATTTGAATGCCAGCCCCAAGGCCCATATCGTGGTGGTAACCCATGGCAAAGGCATCGACTTCCTACTGGAAGGCGCCCAAGACGCCCAAGGCAATCCCTATGAGCCGAGGGTTCAGGCCCTGAAGGCACAGGGCGTCGAATTCGATGTCTGCAACAATACCCTCAAGGGCCGCAAGATCGATCCTAAATCCGTGCTGCCTGAAGCCAAGATCGTGCCGTCTGGCGTAGCGGAACTGGCCAAGTTGCAAGCCAAGGCCGGCTACGTCTACGTCAAGCCTTAAACAACGCCACTTTCGCCCCGATTCCGGGGCATATCCTTTCCGCGCAGACCCCTTTAGGCATCTCCTCCAGGGTGGGGTCTGTGCCTTTTTACCCCTTCTTCCTTGCCCGCTAGCCCACTAATTCCCCATCCCACACGGGGTTGGGCGCGACCACGATAACCGGTAACATGACGGCTCGACCGACGAGAGCCATCATGCGTATTGGCATCCCGAAAGAAATCAAAGACCACGAATATCGCGTCGCCGCTTCCCCAGCGGCCATCGCCGCATTGACTGAAGCCGGCCATCGGGTCATGATGGAAAGTGGCGCTGGCCAAGCCATCGGCTACGACGATAGCGCCTACCGGACAGCCGGCGCGGAAATCGCCGACGATGCCGCCACCCTCTACCGCGAGAGCGAACTCATCTACAAGGTCAAGGAACCGCTGGCCGCCGAACTGCCATTGCTGCGCCAAGACCACATCCTGTTCTGCTACCTGCACCTCGCTGCCGCCCCGGAACTGACACAAGCCCTGCTGAAATGCGGGCTGACCGCCATCGCCTATGAGACCGTGAGTGGCGAACATGGCGGCACCCCCTTGTTGGCACCGATGTCGCAAATTGCCGGCCGGCTGGCGATCCAAATGGGCATGCAGGCCCTGGAAATGAAAAACGGCGGCCGCGGCGTGCTGCTCTCCGGGGTGCCGGGCGTAGCGCCGGGATGCGTGGCCATCCTCGGCGGTGGCAACGTCGGCGGCAATGCCGCACGCATTGCGCTCGGCATCGGCGCCGATGTGACCCTGCTCGACCGTAGTCCGGAAAAACTCAAGCACTACGATGAACTTTACCAAGGACGACTCAAAACCCTGTTCGCGACGCCGGCTAACATCGAGGCCAGCGTAAGCCAGGCCGATTTGGTGGTCGGTGCCGCCTACGTGGTCGGCCGCCATGCACCGCGGCTGCTGAATCGCGCCCTGCTGCGCCGCATGGCCAAGGGCAGCGCCCTCGTGGACGTGTCGATCGATCAGGGCGGCACGGCGGAGACCTCGCGCCCGACCAGCCACACCGAGCCGTTCTATATCGAGGAAGGCGTCGTGCACTGCTGTGTCCCCAATATGCCCGGCGCCGTGGCCCGCACCGCCACCTTGGCCCTATCCGAAGCCACGCTGCCCTATTTGCTCAGGCTGGCCGCCCATGGCCCGCGCGCCGCCTTCGAGCAGGAAGCCGGTTTCGCCAACGGCCTCAACCTCGCCCACGGCCAGATCACCCACGCCGGCCTGGCCGATGACTTGGGGCTGGCTCATGCCGATTGGCGCCAACTGATCCAATAACGAAGTGTTTTCCCGAAGGAGATCTTGATGGACCAACCCGTCGTTGCCTCAAAAACCCCGCTCGGCCTCGAACTCGAGCCCGGCGAATACTGGTGGTGCACCTGTGGCCGTTCGAAAAACCAGCCCTTCTGCGATGGCGCCCACGAAGGCACGAGCTTCCAGCCGCAGATGTTCAAGGTGGAAAAAAAAGACACCTACTGGTTGTGCACCTGCAAGCACACGGCCAATGGCCCCTTCTGCGACGGTGCCCACGAGCTGCTCGATTAATCGAGCCTTTTGAAACGGCCAGGCCATGCTCTACGGTGCCCTGGCCGATCTCGCCCTACTCCTTCACTTCGGCTTCATCCTGTTCGTCGGTGCGGGCGGCCTGCTGGTCGCACGCTGGCCGCGCCTGGCTTGGCTGCATCTACCCGCCGCCGCTTGGGGCGTGGCGGTCGAGATCGGCGACATCGTCTGCCCTCTCACCCCCTTGGAGAATCATTTCCGGCAACTGGCCGGTAAGGCCAACTATACCGGCGACTTTATCGGCCACTATCTGCTTGCCGTCATCTACCCGTCGGGTTTGACCCGACCTGGGCAAATCGGCCTGGGCCTACTCGCTGTCGCAATCAATCTAGCAGTCTATGCCTGGCTTATCCGGCGGCCGCGCTTACCCCGATAACAGCGCCGTTTCAAGGCTTGTCACGCCTTAGCCGGTAGCCGATAATTCAGCCATTGCGGCGCGGCCCTGACATGCAAGACTACTTCCTCCTTTTGATCGGTACGGTGTTCGTCAACAACATCGTAATGAGCAAGATTCTCGGACTCTGCCCCTTCATGGGGGTATCCAGAAAACTGGAAACCTCGCTGGGCCTGGGGGCCGCCACGGCCTTTGTGCTCACCCTGGCCTCCGGCGCCAGCAACATCATCGACACCTACCTGCTCGGCCCCGACCTCTCCTACCTGCGCACCCTATCCTTCATCGTGACCATCGCGGCCATCGTCGGCTTCACCGAAATGTTCATCAAGAAGACCAGCCCCGTGCTATTCCGGGTACTGGGCATCTATCTGCCGCTGATCACCACCAACTGCGCAGTGCTGGGCATTCCGCTGCTCACCGTGCAAGAAGGCCACAACTTCGTCGAGTCGTTGTTGTTCGGCCTGGGCGGGGCGCTGGGCTTCACCCTCGTGTTGATCCTGTTCGCCGCGATGCGCGAGCGCCTGGAGGCTGCCGATATTCCGCTACCCTTCCGCGGCACCAGTATTGCGATGGTCACTGCCGGCCTGATGAGCCTGGCCTTCATGGGCTTCGCCGGGCTGATCAAATGACCATACCGAGCATTGAACGAGGCATGGTCATCCCCATGCAAACGGGGATCCAGCTTTTAATCGACATGGATGCCCGCTTGCGCGGGCATGACGGTCGGTGCTGAGCGCCATCCTGGTCATGGCCCTGGGCGGCCTGGTGCTCGGCGGTGTGCTGGGCTGGGCCTCGATCCGCTATCGGGTCGAAGACGACCCGTTGGTGGAGAAGATCGACGCCATCCTGCCGCAGACCCAGTGCGGCCAATGCGGCTTTCCCGGCTGCAAGCCGTATGCCGAGGCGATCTCCAAGGGCGAGGCCGACATCAACCGTTGCCCGCCCGGCGGCGAGGACGGCGTCAAGCGCCTGGCCGAACTGCTCGGCGTCGACCCCAAACCTCTGGGCGAAGGCCTGGAGCACAAGCCCAAAAGCGTGGCGGTGATCGACGAGAATCTATGTATCGGCTGCACCCTGTGCATCCAAGCCTGCCCAGTCGACGCCATCGTCGGCGCCGCCAAGCAGATGCACGTCATCGTGGCCGAGCAATGCACCGGCTGCGAGCTGTGCCTGCCGCCCTGCCCGGTCGAATGCATCCACATGGAAGTGATCCACGAGGACGTGACGACCTGGAAATGGCGTTATCCGGTTCATTCCCTGCATCCCGCGAGGCCGCATTGAACGCGCGCACGCTCCATCCATTCCACGGCGGCGTTCACCCCGAGGAACACAAAACCGAATCGAACGGCCGGCCGATCGCCACGATGCCGCTGCTGCCATGCTATGTCGTACCGCTACGCCAGCACATCGGCACCCCGGCCGCGCCCATGGTCAAGGCCGGCGACCGCGTGCTCAAAGGGCAGATGATCGGCCAGGCCGAAGGCTATGTCTCCACGGCGGTGCATGCGCCGACCTCCGGCCGCATACTGGCGGTCGAGCCGCGACCGGTGCCGCACCCCTCCGGCCTACCCGATCTGTGCATCGTGATCGAGTCCGACGGCGAGGATCGCGCCGTCGAATTCCAGCCGCTCGACTGGCGCAGTCTCGATCCCAGCGCTCTGCGCAACCGCATTCGCGACCTAGGCTTGGCCGGCCTAGGCGGCGCGGTGTTCCCGAGTTACATCAAACTCAATCCCGGTGCCACGCGGAAGGTGCCCACGCTGATCTTGAACGGCGCCGAGTGCGAACCGTGGATTACCTGTGACGATCGCCTGATGCGCGAACGGGCCGACGGCATCCTACGCGGTGCTGCCGCGATGCAAACCATGTTGCATGCCGACGAGATCATCGTCGGCATCGAAGACAACAAACCCGAGGCCGTCGCCGCCCTGCAGGCGGCGGCCAAGCACCTCGGCTTGCCGGTCGAGGTGGCGATCGTGCCCACGCTCTACCCCAGCGGCGGCGGCAAGCAGCTCGCCTACTTGCTGACCGGCAAGGAGATGCCCGCCGGTGGCCGCTCGACCGACGCCGGGGTGCAGGTGTTCAACGTCGCCACGGCCTATAGCCTGCATCGCGCGATCGATCTCGGCGAGCCGATGCTCGCGCGCGTGGTCACCGTCACCGGCCATGTCGCCGAGCCGCAAAATTTCGAGGTCCGCATCGGCACACCGATCGGCGACCTGATCCGCCAGGCCGGTGGCGAACTGGCAGGGGCCACGGGCAAGCTGATCGGTGGCCCGATGATGGGTTTCGAGCTACGGGACGACGCGGCTCCGCTGACCAAGGCAGTCAACTGTGTGATCGTCAAGAATCGCAAGCTGTTTCCTGCCGCGCCGCCGGCGATGCCCTGCATCCGCTGCGGCGAATGCGCCCGCGCCTGCCCGGCTTTGCTGCAACCGTTCGAGATGTACTGGTATGCCAAGGCGAAAGATTTCGGCAAGGCGCAGAGCTACAGATTGTTCGATTGCATCGAATGCGGCTGCTGCAGCTATGTCTGCCCGAGCCACATCCCCTTGGTCGATTTCTTCCGTTTCGCCAAGGGCGAGATCTGGGCGCGCGAACGGGAGAAAGAGGCGTCGGAACAGGCACGCCAACGGCATGAATTCCACCAGTTCCGGTTGGAGCGAGAAAAACAGGAAAAGGCCGACAAGCTGGCAGCCAAGGCGGTCGATCGTTTGAAGACTGTCGAGACCAGCAGCAGCGACCCTGAGGCCGAGCGCAAAAAGGCGATCTTGCAAGCGGCGATCGAACGGGCACAAAAGGCCAAAGAAGGCATCACGCCGAAAAACGTCGACGGTCTCACGCCCCAAATCCAGCAAGAGATCGCCGACATCGAAGCACGGCGCGCTCAACTGCGTGAAGCCGCGCATGCTAAAGACGAGGACAACGCATGACCGGCTCACCGTATAAGCTGCACGCCCGCCATTCCACGCCGCAGATCATGCGCCAGCTCATGCTGGCCCTGCTGCCCGCCATTGCCGTGCACGTCTGGCTATTCGGCCCGGGCATCCTGGTCGGCCTGCTGCTGTGCAGCCTGTTCGCCATCGGTTTCGAGACCCTGGCGCTGTTGATGCGAGGGCAGCCGCTCGGCTTCTATCTGCGCGACAACACAGCCCTGGTCACCGCCTGGCTGCTGGCCCTGTCGATGCCGACCCTGGCACCGTGGTGGCTGTATCTGCTCGGCACCTTTTTCGCGATCGTCGTCGCCAAGCACCTCTATGGCGGGCTCGGGCAAAACCTGTTCAACCCAGCCATGGTCGGCTATGCCGTATTGATCATCAGCTTCCCCGTGCAGATGACGCAATGGGCGGCCCCCGCCGAACTGGCCGCGCATATCCCTAGCCTGGCCGACGCCTTCGACCTGGTGTTCGCCGGCCAAGGCGCGTTGACTCCCGATGCCTACACCTCGGCCACGCCCCTGGATAGCCTGAAGACCCAGTTGCGGGCCGGCACAGCACTCGCCGACATCATGCGCCAGCCCATCTATGGTCATATCGCTGGCAGCGGCGGCGAGATCGTTGCGCTGATGTTCCTGTTCGGCGGCCTCTACCTACTTGGCCGACGCTTGATCACCTGGCACATCCCACTCGCTTTCCTCATCGGCATTGCCGTCACCGCCGCCTTGTTGCAATGGCACGACCCCGAGCACTTTGTTGGCCCGCTGTTCCATCTTGCCAGCGGTGGGGCGATGCTCGGCGCCTTCTTCATCGCGACCGATCCGGTCACCGCCGCCTCGACGCCGCAGGGCAAGTTGATCTATGCCGCTGGCGCCGGTTTCCTGACCGTGATCATCCGCAGCTTCGGCAATTTCCCCGATGGTGTGGCCTTTGCGGTGCTGCTGATGAACATCGCCGCACCGTTGATCGATGTCTATACCCAACCGCGCGTGTTCGGCACGACGAAGAAGG
>JAJZTS010000039.1 GCA_021848725.1 Pseudomonadota bacterium | reverse complement strand
GCCACCGCCACGTGCATGCGGGCGAAGTAGTGGTGGGCCTGCTCGGAATAACACGGGTGGTTGTGCACCTTGGCCCGGATGTGTTCGGGCAAGTGCCCGAGCTGGTCGTCGGTGGAACCGCAGGAGTGGGCGGCACAACCGCCCGAGGTGGCGGCGCTTTCTTGGTTGCTATTGAGTACGGGCAGGTCCACGGTCGTCCTCCGAATGGTTACGGAGCTACCTTTGCAAGCCGCATGCCTACCCGAAGAAAGACCACAAGCCGCTGTTTTTTAAGGCTTGAGCGGCTTAGCCCTGGTGTCAGTGGGTGTTGCAAAGGCCACAGGCGGACCGGCTCGGCTTGTGGCGAAAACGACAATCGGGCGCCCCCTGACCGCCAGCGACAATGGCAACGCGGGGCGCTGAAAAACAAGCGGCCTGGTTAACGCTCGGGTGTGGGCTCATGTATCCGATATTGGTTTTTGCCGTTGCTCTTGGCGAGGTAGAGCGCTTCGTCCGCATGCTTGATCAGGCGATTGGGCTCGGCGCCATCGGCCGGGAAAAAGGCGATGCCGACCGATGCGGTGACACGAATTTCGGCATCGCCGATGGTATACGGCTCCGACAGGCGTTCGATCAGCTTGCTCACGATCGGCTTGGCATCGTCGGCATGGGCCAGCTTGACCAGCACGATGACAAACTCGTCGCCACCAAGACGGGCGATGGCGTCTTCCTGACGAACGCTGCTGCGCATGCGCTGCGCGGCCTCGACCAGCAAGGCGTCGCCGCCCTGGTGGCCGTAGCCGTCGTTGATCGCCTTGAACCCATCCAAATCGCAGTAGCAAACGGCCAACTGCCGCCCATCGCGTTGCGCGGAGGCGATAGCCTGCACCAATAGACTCTCGATCAGCCTGCGATTAGGCAGGCCCGTCAGGGCATCATGCAGTGCATCGTGGCTGGCGGCATCCAGTTGATTCAACAAGGCCTTGCGTTCGCGTATGTCGCGAATAGCCAGGATATACATCGACTGCGCGCCGATGGTCGCCGGGCGAATGGAAATATTGACCGGGATTTCAGCGCCGTCGCGATGCAGGATGGCGATGTCGAGGTCGCTGCCCATGGCGCGGGCATACGGTTTATGTTGATAGGCCGAACGGTGTTGCACATGTCGCTTGCGTCGCCGTTGCGGGATCAACATCTCCACTTTCTTGCCGATCACCTCGGTTCGGCCATAGCCGGACAAGGTATCGAATTGCGCATTCACCTGTGTGATCCGACCGGCAGCGTCGGTGACGACGATGGCATCGGGGTTGCCCTCGAACAATTCGGTATACTGATTTTGCAAGAGCTTCTTGTGGCGTTCCTCCACGTTTAGCTTGGCTGCCGCCCGACCGAGGGCATACAAGACCAGAAACACGATCAACAACAGTGACACGGCGAAGCCCTGGTCCTTGTCGAATTGCATGCCCCAAGCGCTGAACACGGCATAGAGCAGCACCACCAGCCCGGCGATCGGCACCATCGACCGCAGCAAATGGCTGCCGATACCGTCGCCATAATAAAGCGCGGCAAGGCCTTCGTCGGCGCGCAGATTGAACAAGCCCACCGCCAGAAACGTAAGCCCGGCCAGGGTATGCACGGCCATGCCGATATCGAGGTCCGAACCATAAAGACTTGGAATCGAAAATAGATAACCGGCCAGCACGATGAAGGTCACGCCCATTGCCGCCAAAGCGCAATACTGAGAAATGAGCACCTTGCGCGGTCCGCTGTCACGCGCATAGAGCAGCAGACCGCACGAGATGAACATCAGGGCAAAGGCGGTATGCGGTGCGGAAATCAGCGCCATCGGATGCCGCGTCACAAAAGGCGGGCGCAATAGGTGCTCGGTCATCCCGAGCATATAGTCGCCTGCGGTCAATAGCGCCACGACGGCCACCAGCATGAGCGCGAACTCGGCAAGCTGCCTAGATAAAACGGAGCGCACCGGGCCGGCCATCGCCGACAGGGCGATGCCGCAAAAGATCAAGCTCAATGCGGTGTTCACCGACATGACCGGCAATCCGTCCAAGACGACGCGGAATGGCCTGATATCGGCAGCCCAGCCGATCAGCCCGATCGAACCGAAACCCATCGCCAGGATTGCCGAGAAACGCGGCGTGATCCGGTACAACAAACCCGGATTTGAAGCGGCCATTGCAATACGCCTCCTCGCTTGGGTTTTTGTTTACTTCATGCAAGGCCATCGTATCGATTTGTCAACTTGCCATTTGTATCGGCGCCTTGGCCAAGCCGCTAGTGGACTTGGTTATCGATTTAGCGTTTTAGCCCAAACTCCAGCAGCGACGACTTGCGCCCCGCAAGCCGATCAGACCGGCGCGGGCCGCAGATAAGGCCACGGAACAACACGGCTGCGGCCGCTCGAATGGCGTCACTCAAAAACAAAGGGGCACGATCGACGTGCCCCTGCATCAAGGCGGTAGCGGGGAATCATCTATCTACAGCGAAACGCGATGCAGCCAGCCCCTAGCCAATCGCTGCCCGTAACCGACTCGGTGCTCGGTCAAAAATGATAAGCCAGGCCGACAGACAGCATGTCGCTGCTCAGCTTGCCGGTCTTGTTCGACTTGCCCAAATCGCTGACATGATCGTACTCGGCGCGTAAGTCCGACGTGTTGCTGATCTTGTAACTGGCGCCCAAGCCGAGCAAGGGGCTGACCGTGTCGGCCGATTGGCTACCCGATGCCGCGGCGGCCGGCGCCAGGGCGCTGAGGCTGGACTTGGTGTGCGCCGCAACGATGCCGGCCTTGCCGAACAGCGACACGTTGTCGCCAAGCGGCACGATGCCCAAGGCGGCGAGATCGAAGCCGCCGGCCTTGACCGAGCCATGGGCGCTGCCGCCGGTATAGCTGGCCGAGTAATCGGCCTTGCCGAAATCGATGTAACCGGCCTCGAGCGCGAAATTGGGATTGAACTGGTAGCCCAACTGCAGACGCCATTGGTTGCCGCTGCCCTTGTCGCTGCTGCTCAAGCCGGTCGCCCCGGCCGCGGTCAGCGCCGCGTCATCGGTCGAGCGGCCCAGATTGGCCTTCGAGTGACTCACCTCACCCACCACATAGGGGCCGTCGGCCCAAGCGCCCGCATTCGCGAGCAGCAGGGTCAAGGTCAGTAGCTTTGCGTATTTCATCCTAGTCTCCTGAAGAATCAGATTGAGTTTCTGTCGCCTGTCGCCGGCCGTAAGTGCTCCGGTTCAAGCGCCTTTCCGCCCGACGGCGTAGTGCAACAAGCTGGGCACCTGCTTGCTCAAGGCGCGATCCACCAGACCCGGCAGAACCGCGTTGATGCGCGCGAACAGACTTTCCGGGAAACCCAGATAGGCCTCGCTGCGTTCCTTCTCGATGGCGCGCACGATGGCCCGAGCGACCGGTTCGGGCTGGTCCATCTGCATCATGCCGGCCGCTGCCATTTCGTGGACCACCGGCGGATTCAATGGGGTCGCGACCGCGCGTGGCGCGACATAGGTCACGCCGACCCCGGTGCCCGCCAGCTCACGCCGCAACGCTTGGGAATAGCCGCGCAGGGCGAACTTGCTGGCGGAATACACCGCAAAGAACGGGAAGCCGATGCTGCCGAACATCGAGCCGACGTTGACGATGCGGCCATGGCCGCGCACCAGCATGCCAGGCAGCACGGCGCGCGCCAATTGCATCGGCGCCTCCAAATTCACCTGCAGCACACGTTGCAACAGCACGGGGTCGGTCTCCTGGAACGGCCGGAAATCGAGCACGCCGGCCAGGTTGATCAGGATGTCGACCCCGCCGAAGGCGCGTTCGGCCGCCGCCAGCGCTTCGGTGCGCTGTTCGGCCTGGGCGATGTCGCAGTAGAGCGCCAGCATGTTGTCGCCACTCGGCTCCCTCACCGTTTGCGGCATCACGGCCTGTTCGTGCTTGCGCACCAGCAGGGACAGGCGCGCCCCCTTGGCGGCCAGTTCCTGGGTGAGCGCGCGGCCGATGCCACCGCCGCCGCCGGTCAGGACGATGTGTTTGTTTTCCAGTTGCATGGCTTACCTCGCTGCCTATTTGAGGGAGAGCTGATCGCCCGCCTCGTCGCGGATCTTCGCCATCAGGACACTGATCTCCTGCCGCCGCCCCTTGTCGGCCAGCGGCCGTGCCGGCCTAGCCGGCGCGTGCATCGCCTTTTCCAAGGCCTGCATGGCCTCCTTGTAATGGTGCTGGCCATACTCGAAGTCGGCCCAGAAATAGTTGGGATCGATGCCATTCGGATTGAGTTGCAGGGCCTTTTGCAGATAACTGCGCGCCTTGTCGTCGTCGCCGAAGCCGATCGGCCAGCCCGGCACCTTGTGGAACAGCGTGCCGAGCGAGGTATAGGCCGAGCCCTGCAGGGCATGCGGGTCGATCTTCTCGGCGGCCTGCAGCCGGTCGCGCGCGGTCTTGGCCAAATCAAGAGCGCCCAGGCCGCCCTTGGCACCGGCATGCGAACTGTAGACGATGCCGTCCCAGATCAAGGGTTCGGCCCGGCCGGGGAATTGCTTGACCACCGCCTCGGCCCGTTGTTCCAGGGCCTCGAAGGCGGCGGCACGCTGCTTCTCGGGCAGCTCGTAGTTGATGTGCTCCCATTCGTGCTGGAGCTGCAAGATGGCCTGATCCAGGGCTGCATCGCCGGCCATGGCCGGCGATGCAGCCAGGACGGCCAGCGCCAAGGCATACCTCAGGGTGGGGATGGATTTCATGACAACTCTCCTTGGTGGAAGGTCAATGCGCGATGGAACGGAACACGTCGCCATAGAGGCGGAAGAACATGCCGGCGCTGTGGTTCACCGCCGCGGCGTCGTCGGCCCGATCGAGCCGGTTCACCAAATCCGCCAGGAAACGGATGTGCTCCTGATCGACGCTGCCGTGCGAAGTCAGGTAGCGGAAGGCGCTGGCCGGCAGGCCGAGCCGCTGCTGGATGGCGTTGGCGGCCAGGTGGGCCAGGCTGACGCTGGTGCCCTCCAGCACATAGACCATGCCGAAGAAACCGGTCGGGTTGCGGCGCTGGATCAGGTCGTAGGCATAGGCCACCATCAACTCGGTCGCCGGCGCCGGGCCGGCCGCGCGCACCGCATCGGGGTCGCCGCCCGCGGCGGCGATGTCGTCCAAGATCCAGTGCTCGTGGCCGAGTTCTTCCTCGATGTACTTGGCCACGGCCTCGCGCAGCCAATCCAGCCGCTCGGGCAGCCGGGCGCCGCACGCCATGAGCAAGGGCACGGTATGGCGGACGTGATGGTAGGCCTGGGCCAGAAAGGCCAGGTATTCCTCGCGCGTCACATCGCCGGACAAAGCGCGTTGGATGAGCGGAATACCGACCAGCTCGGCCCGGGCCTGATCGGTATGCTGGACAAGCTGTTCAAACGGCGTCATGCATCTCCTCTTTTTCGAACAGTTGATCGATTCGCTTCTGGTATTGCGCGGCCACGGCGCTGCGCACCAGCGCGCCAGCGCCGTTGACCAGGCCGTTGCCGACGGTGAACGGCGCGTCGGCCACCAGCCAGCGACCGATGCGCGCGTAATCGGGCAAGCGCCGATTGACCGCCGCCACCGCCGCCGCCATGGCCTCGGGCGCGCTGCGCGGCACCAGCACAGCGACATTGAACGGGCGGCCATCGCCGAACACCGCGGCCTGGGCGATGCCGGCCTGGCCGGTCAGTTCGCTCTCCACCCACTCGGGCGCGACGTTGCGGCCGAAGGCGGTGGCGTAGGCGGTCTTCCTGCGCCCGGTCAGGTGCAGGAAACCGTCGGCATCGAGGTAACCCAAATCGCCTGTGGCCCAAGCCTCTACGCCTGCCGGCGCGCCGCCCAGATAGCCGAGGCACACGCGACCGCCCACCATCACTTCGCCCTCGGCGGTCACGCTGACGTGCAAGCCGGGCAAGGGCCGGCCGACGCTGCCCTCGCGCTCGGCACCGGGCAGATTGAGGCAAACCACCGAGGCCGCCTCGGACAGGCCATAACCCTGATAGGCGGGAATGGCCAGACTGCGGGCACGCGCCAACAGACCGGCGGAAACCGGCGCCCCGCCGACGGCGGCGAAACGCAGGCTGGAGGGCACGGGCTGACCGACAGCGGCGACTTCGACCAGTGCCTTCAGCAATTGCGGCACCAGGATGACCGTGGTGGGCGCGAAACGGAGCAGGGCAGCGAACAACCGCAGCGGATCCAAGCCGGAGGAGCCGGCCATGCCGCACTCGGCCAAGGCGGGCAGTTGCGCCCGGCCACCGACCCAGAGCGGGGCATAGAGACCGCCGATGTTTTCCAGCAGTGTCGACAGTGGCAGCAGCGACAAGGCGCGGTCGTCGGGCGACGCCGCGACGGCCTCGGCCAGGCTCGCGGCGACCGCCTCGATGTCCTCGCCGGACAAACAGACCCCCTTGGGGCTCCCGGTCGTGCCCGAGGTGTAGGTCACCTTGGCCGTCCCCGGCGGCAGGGCCCGATGCTTGCCTGCGCTCGATACGGCGGGCCGAAACAGCCAGACCGGCCGCCCGGCCGCCTCGATGCGGTTGGCCGTCCAATCGCCCAGCAGCTCGGCCGCACGCTCCGGCGCATCGGTCACGATCAGTTCCAAGCCGGCGTCGTGGAGCAAATGAGCCTGTTGCCCAGGGCTGAAAAAACCGGGCATCGGCACGCACACCGCGCCGGCCCGGCGCAGCGCCAGATCCAGGCAGGCCCAGGCCATGCCGTTGTCCAACAGCAGCCCGACGCGTTGGGCCGCGAGCAAGCCGGCCAGGCGGCGGATTTCTTCGACCAGCTCGCGGTAACTCAGGGTCGCCTGGCCGTCGGCCAAGGCCACGGCATCCGGCTGTTGCCGGGCGTGACCCTCGATGCGCGCGAGCAGCGCGCTCATCGCGCCGCCTCGGTCTTCAGGGCAGGGCTGCCGAACAAATGACTCGCCCCCGCTTGCCGCGCCGCCTGCAGCAGGCTCTGCAAATAGGGATGGCGCTCACCGATGCCACTATGGAGTTTGTGGTAACCGGCCAGGATATCGCCGGCATAGACCGCAGGCCCGGCATCGTAATAACTGCCCCAACTCGCGCCACCGTCCGGCAGCCGCGCCGGATCGGCCGAGGCCAGTGCCAGCGGCCGCAAGCCCAGGCGGCGGAAGGCGTTGGCCAATGGGCGCGTGGCGGTGAACATCACCCAGCGGTAACCGGCGGCAGCGAGAAAGGTCGTCGTGGCGGCAATCACCCAGCGCGCTTGGCCCGGGCTTGCCAAAGCGAAGTTGCCGACCTCGACCAACTCGTCGCGCCGGACGTATTGGTCGAAGCGCTCGGCGATGAGTTGCTCGGCGGGGCGCTCCAGATATTGTTCGGAGAACAGGGGCGCACACGCGCCGTTGCGATAACCCAGCACCGCACGCAAATCGGACTGGGCGTTGAAGCCAAGCAGATTGGGATGGAAGTTCGACACCTCGGCCCCGTAGACCTGGCGAAACACGTGGCGGACGAAGGCCTGGAGCGGGTGGCTCTCGCGGTCGGCCGTGGCGGCATGCTGTAACTCGACCGATTCGTGCAACTCAGCCAAGAGTGGATCGATGGCGGCGTCGATACAGGGTGAAGGGCTTGCTTGACTCATCTTCGCTAGGCTCCGGGTAGGACTCCAGGAGTCTTTAGCGATTACCGTGCCAACTCAATAAATCATTGTTATTGATTAATTTATTTGGAATTTAGAGGTGATTTTCGGGATGACGGAATTTGCAGTGCGCAAAAAACGTAGACAAGACTTGCACCCTTCGCCAGGACCAGGGCAAGGGCGCGCGTACCGTGCGCAGCCTCAGTTCGGACACGGCCCTTTCACTTGCGCCGCCCATTCCACCGGCACCGGCAGACGCGCCACTTCGGTCACCCGACCGTCGACCAGGCAGGCCGCGACGTAGCCGATGGCGCCCGGCGTTTCCGCCACGAAACGCAGCATGGCCTCCTGCGAGCGGACGACATAGGGTGGCGTGATGCCGTTGAAGTAACGCTCGTTCCAATAATGCTGCTTGGCCTCCGGCGACTGTCCCCACAAGGCATAGGAGAAGGCTTGGCGCAGGGGATCGGCGGCGGGCAGGTTGAGCGGGGCCACCGCGGCGCCGGCACGATCGACCACGATGCGTTTGAGAAATACGTCGCGCAAAGTCCGGTGATCGTAGCCGATGGCCGGGGCGGCTGGGCCGACGATCACCGCGATCGCCGGCTCGGCGGCAAGCGTCCATGCCGGCAGCAAGCCCAGCAGCAAGCCGAACAGCAGCCGCCGCAGCAGGTAAGCGCGAATGGGCATCACAACAGAACCGAGAGCGAACACAACACACCGCTCGGCATCAACGCGTCGGCGCCGTGACTGTCGCGGTATTCGAGTTTGAGCGACAGCGGCGGGCTGGGCCGGTAAGTCAGGCCGATGGCGCTCCACTCCACCGCCTCACCCATGATCGCCGCCCGATAGCGCTCGTGGGTCAGCACCAGATGCAGCCGCTCGCCGATCGGCGCCGCCAACTGCACATAGCCACCCCGATCGCTGCCTCCGCCGCCATCCTCGTTGCGCCGGTAGATCGCCTCGCCGGCCAACTCCCAACCCGACTTGGCGTAGAACAAGTCGAGCCCCAGCAACTGTTTGCTCGGCGGCTGCTCTTTCAGGGAGTAACGCGCGGCCGACAGGCCGAGCTGCAGATTATCGTCGGCACTGCGGTAACGCAGGTACAGACCCTGGCCGTGGCCGAACGAACTGGGCGGGTTCGGCCGCACCGCGACATCCGGAAAGGTGTCCTCCTGGGCCTCGGTCGGGTCGAATGCGGCCGAACCGTCCAGATAGAGTTGGTAGTCCACCGCAGCGGCACCCCACGGGCGCGAGCCATACAGCTCCATCCCCGCGGCGTGGCGGGCGAAGGCCGCGCTGGTGGTCAACGGCCGGCTCACGCTCCAAACCAGCGGGTCGGCATGGATCTGGTTCCAGCGTCCGATCGGGCTGAGGAATTTGCCTAGCCGCAGCGCATCGCGATCCGACAGCTCGTGATCCAGATACAAGCGCTCGACGTCGAAATCCGGCTCAAGGGCGGCGGCGTTGCCCTTGATCAGCTTGAAGACATCGCCCAATTCCAGTTCCGTGAAGAAATGCCAAGCCGGCGAGACGTCGCCGTGCAAGAACAGGCTCAGCTCCTTCAGGTTCAATGTGCTCGGCTCGCCATCCAAACGCGACAGATGTATGCTGGCGTAGCCGCCGGCGGTCAGCCCCAGACCGGCCAAGCGATAGCCTTGGCCCAGGCGATAGGATGAATCCGCATCGGCGATGCCCGCCGCCAAGGTCCCGGCCAAAAACAGGCCGACCGCCCACAAGGCACGGGTGGGGCTAGCGATGGATGGCATACTGACTCTCCCATAGGGCTCCAGCCGAAGGCTGTAACTGCAGCCGATGCGGTGGCAAGGAATCGAAGTGTATCTCAGAGTTGTCGCAACGAATTCTTACGGTACGACCACGCGCCGCGGAACCCGCAGCAGGAGCGCGCTTTGACCATTCGCAATGCCATCCTGCGCGGTTTCTTGTCGCTGGTCGTGATCTCCGTCGTTCTGGCCGGCGCGCTCTCTTTCCGCGAATTCCGTCATACCCTGCAGACCGAAATCGCCCACGACCTGCAACGGGCCGCCGACGCGCTGCTGGATCGTATCGACGCCTTTTCCTTCGAGCGCCTGGCCGATATCCGGGAATGGCAGCGCTTGGAATTGCTGCAGGATATCCGGGTCGGCGATGTCGACAAACGCCTGGCCCACATGTTGACCGATCTCAAGGCCGGCCACGGCAAGATCTACGATGCGATCTTCTGCACCGACCGACGGGGACGGATCGTCGCCGCGAGCGACACGTCGCTGATCGGCCGCAGGCGCCTGCCCGGAGACAGCCTACTCACCGAAGCCAGCCGCGGTGTACCGCCGGTCACACTCGAGCGCTTCGAAACCAACGGCGGCCCCTTGCCGAATCGGCTCATCCTACGGATCGCCATACCCGACACCTTCACCGGCGGCGAGCTGGGCTGGCTGTATGCCGCGCTCGACTGGCAGGAGATGGAGCGCTTGCTCGAAGACGCCGTCCAAGGCAGCGAGAAGACCGCCCTGCTGTTGGATGCGAGCGGCACGGTCATCGCCGCAGCCGGTCCGCTGGCCGGTTCGACCGCGGCCCTGTCGGACAAACTGTCCGCCTGGTACCGCGCCACAGCCACAACCGAAGGCCAAGCCCGCAACGGAACGGCGCTCGGCAGCGGCGATTTGCTCGCAGGCAGCGCCGTGTCTTCCGGCTACCAGCATTTTTCCGGCTTCGGCTGGCGCCTGGTCATGATCGAACCGGCCAGTGTCGCCTTTGCCCCGGTCTGGCGCCTGGCCTGGGTCATCCTCGGCCTGTTGCTGTTCACCCTGCTGGTGGCCGGCTGGCTATCGCTGCGCTTGTCGGCCCGCATTGCCCAACCGATCGGCCAACTCACCGAGTTCGCCCGGGGCATGTGGCAGATGCGTCGACCGAGCGCGCCGCAAATCAAGACCGGCATCACCGAGGTCGGCGAACTGAGCCGCGCCTTCGGCGAAATGATCGAGGCGCTGGAACGCTCGCGCGAACATTTGGTGCGTGCGGGCAAACTGGCGGTGATGGGCGAGATGGCCGCCATCATGGCCCATGAGGTGCGCACCCCGCTCGGTATCCTTAAATCCTCGGCACAAATGCTGGCCCGGCGGCCGGACCTGCCAGCGCAGGAGCGAGAACTGACCGATTTCATCATCGACGAGGCGGAACGGCTGAACCGTCTGGTCACCACCTTGCTGGAATGCGCCTCGCCCCGGCCGCCGCAATTCCTGCCGCACGACCTGCACGACATCATCCGGCACGTCGCCGCGCTCGTCGCCAGCAAGCTCGACAAGCAACACATCGTGCTGGAAGTTCACCCTGAGGCCACGCAGCCGATCCTCGACTGCGACCGGGAGCAGATGATCCAAGTCTTGCTCAACCTGCTGATCAATGCCATGCAGCACGTCCGCGATGGCGGGCGGCTGAGCATTGCCACCCGCGATGGCGCGACCGGCCTGGAAGTGCGCATCGAGGACGACGGCCCGGGCATCGCACCGGAAGACCGCGAGCGCGTGTTCGATCCCTTCTTCACCCGACGCGAAGGCGGCATCGGCTTGGGCCTCACCATCGTGGACCAGATCGTCCAAGGCCACGGTGGCCGCATCGGCATCGGCGCGAGCCGTTGGGGCGGCGCCTGCTTTACCATCCAGTTCGGTTTGAACAAACAAGGAGAATCGATTTGAGCCGCCGCATCCTCGTGGTCGACGACGAAGACAAGATGCGCCGCCTGCTGGAAATGGCATTGCTCGCCATGGGCCATGAGGTGGTGCAGGCCGGCGATGGCGAGGCGGCGCTGGCGCGTTTCGCCGAAACGCCGTTCGATCTGGTGCTCACCGATCTGCGCATGCCGCGTCTGGATGGCCTTGGCCTGTTGCGCGCCCTGCGCGAACGCGGGGCCGACGTACCGGTCGTGGTGCTCACCGCTTACGGCACCGTGGAAAGCGCGGTCGACGCCATGAAGCTGGGTGCCGTCGATTACATCATCCGGCCGTTCGAAATGGCCACCGTGGAACTGGCCGTCTCCCGTGCGCTCAGCCTGGGCCAAGTCAAACGCGAGAACAGCTATCTGCGCGACGAAGCCGCACGCGGCTGGGGTGAGTTCATCGGCCAAAGCCAGACCATGGTCGATCTGTATCGGCTCATCCGCCAAGTCGCACCGGCCAAATCCAGTGTCCTGGTCACCGGCGAAACCGGCACCGGCAAGGAACTGGTGGCGCGTGCCTTGCATCAGGAATCGGGGCGGGGCGGCCTGTTCGTGCCGGTCAATTGCGCCGCCATTCCCGCCGACTTGCTGGAGAGCGAGATGTTCGGCCATCGCAAGGGCGCCTTCACCGGCGCCGACCGCGACCGCATGGGACGGTTCGAGGTCGCCAACGGCGGCACTCTATTCCTGGACGAGATCACCGAGATGCCCATGGCCTTGCAAGGCAAGCTGCTACGGGTATTGCAGGAGAGCGTCGTCGAACGCTTGGGCACCCATGCCCCGGTCACGGTCGATGTCCGGGTCGTCGCCGCCAGCAACCGCGACCCGCTCCAGGCCGTGGCCGATGGCCGGCTGCGCCAGGACCTGTACTACCGGCTGAATGTGGTCCAGATCGAAGTCCCCCCGCTACGCGCGCGCCGAGAGGACATCCCCGTGCTGGCCGAACACTTTCTCGACAAATACAGCCGCGAACTGGGCAAACACGCCCCCCGGCTTACCGCCGAGACCGTCGACAAGCTGGTCGCTTACGCTTGGCCGGGCAACATCCGCGAACTGGAAAACATGATGGAACGGGCCGCCGTACTGGGCAGCGGGCCCGAGGTAACGCCAAGCCAGTTGCCCGGCGAAGTCGTCGGTGCGGCCCCGGCGGCCTCACCCGCCGCCGACATCGATCCGCACAACCTGGCCTTGCAGCCCCAAGTCGACGCCCTGGAAAAGCGCCTCATCGAAGCCGCCCTCCGCCAATCCGGCGACAACAAATCGGCGGCGGCGCGCCTGCTGGAAATCAGCGAGCGATCGCTGTGGTACAAGATCAAGAAGTTCGAGCTATAGGCCCATAGGCAGAAGCCGGCACACAGCTAAGGACACCCGCTCACGACCATCGCTTGCCCTCCCCCACCTTGTTCTCTAGCTTGCCCGCCATATAGGCGGCCATCCGCCCCGGTCGTGAAGCGCCGTTGGCCTGGCCTCGCGTATTTACATCTTTTTTACGCCCTAGCCGGCAAAATTGCCCACGCTTATATGCCGGCCGAACTAATCTCAATTTCATGAGCGCGCATGGCGCTGGGCGTCGGGAGAATTTCTTGTTTATCGGCAAGCATGAGATCGCATGGCGAGCATATCTATTGGCAGCGGCGGCCTGCGGCCTGACGGCGTTCTTGGCCTCCCCGCTGCGCGATCGTCTCGATCTCGCGAATACCGCGATGTTGTTCCTACTGACGGTGGCCCTGGTCGCGGCCAGGCTGGGCCGGGGACCGGCCATTCTCGCCGCATTCTGCAGCGTTGCCCTGTTCGATTTCTTTTTTGTGCCGCCCCATCTGTCGTTTGCGGTGAGCGACGTTCAGTATCTGGTGACCTTTGCCGTCATGCTGGCAGTCGCCTTGATCATCAGCCACCTGACGACCGGGCTGGCCAATCAGGCCCGTGAAGCCGAGGCGCGCGAGCGCCAAACCCACTCGCTCTATGAACTCGCCAAGGCATTGGCCGGCGCCGTATCGCAGGCACAGGTGTTGGCGGCCAGCGAAAGTTTCCTCGCCGAAAATTTGCATGCCGATACGACGCTGCTGCTACCCAGCGATACGGAGACCTTACGTGCGGCTGGCACGATGCCGAACGCCATCTCCCTTGCCGCCGAGTACACCGCGCGCCTGGTTTATGACAGTGGCGAAGCGGCCGAAGGGGAAGACAGTATGGGCGGCGCAGGCCACAGCTTGTTCCTCCCGCTCAGGGGAGCGACGCGCATGCGTGGTGTGCTGGTGGTTTCAGTCGGACGCGGCGATCGGCAGAAGCTGCAACGCCAGCGCCCCCTATTGTTGGCGGTGGCATCGCTGGTGGCGATCGCCATCGAGCGCCTGCATTTCGTCGAGGTGGCACAGGCCTCGCAATTGCAGGTCGCCTCGGAGCGCTTGCGAAGCTCGATCCTCTCCGCGCTGTCGCATGACGTGCGTACACCCCTGACCGTCATGTATGGCCTGGCCGACTCGCTTGCGCTGACGAAGCCACCGCTGCCGGCTCCGGCGCAGGAAACGGCGATCGCGATTCGCGCACAGGCGCTGCGTCTCAACAACATGGTCGGCAATCTGCTCGATATGGCCCGCTTGCAGGCCGGTCACGTCAGGCTGCGCAAGGAATGGCAACCGGTGGAGGAAGTGATCGGCGCCAGCATCAAATCGCTGGGTCCGGCCCTGCATGGCCATGCGGTCAAGGTGTCGCTACCGGCCGACCTACCCATGCTGGAATTCGACGCAGTGCTGATGGAGCGGGTGTTCTGCAATCTGCTCGAAAACGCCGCGAAATATTCCCCCGGCTCGGCCGACATCGAGCTGCGGGCACAGGCCCGCGACACCACGATTGAGATCACGATCTGCAATGCGGGCGCCGGGTTTCCCCCGGATAAGCTGTCCCGCATCTTCGAGCTGTTCGAGCGCGGCAGCGTCGAATCGGCCGTGCCCGGCTTCGGGGTCGGCCTGGCCATCTGCCGCGCCATCGTCGAGGCGCACGGCGGCGCCATTCGTGCCTTCAACCCGGAAGGCGGGGGCGGCTGCGTGTGTTTCACGCTACCACGCGGCGTACCGCCGCAGATCGAAGGCGAGAGCGATTCGGGGGAGGCGCAATGAACCTGCCCGGCCCGCTCGTGCTCGTAGTCGAAGATGAAATGCAGATTCGCCGCTTTGTCCGTGCCGCGCTGGAGGGCGAGGGTTGCCGGGTAGCGGAGGCGGAAACCATGGCGCAAGGCCTGATCGATGCAGGCACGCGCAAGCCGGACCTCGTCATTCTCGATCTCGGCCTGCCGGACGGCGACGGCGAGCGTTTCGTGCAGGACCTGCGCGCTTGGTCCAGCCTGCCGGTGCTGATCCTTTCGGCGCGCTCGACGGAGAGCGACAAGATCGGTGTGCTCGACGCGGGGGCGGACGACTACCTCACCAAGCCCTTTGCCGTGGGTGAATTGCTGGCCCGCGTGCGCGCCCTGCTGCGACGGAGCAAGCTGGGCGCCGAAGCCGAGAGCCCCCTCCTTCGCTTCGGCGATGTCGAAGTCGATTTGGCGCGGCGGCAAATCTTGCGCCGCGGCCTACCGATACACCTGACGCCGATCGAGTATCGCCTGCTGTGCGTCATGTTGGCGAATGCCGGCAAGGTCATGACCCACCGTCACCTGCTGCGCGAGGTCTGGGGGCCGGCCTACGTCGAGAGCAATCATTACCTGCGCATCTATGTCGGCCATCTGCGGCAGAAGCTGGAACACGACCCGACCCAGCCTCGGCACTTCCTGACCGAAACCGGCGTGGGTTACCGTTTTCAAAACTAGTTTCGATCTCGGCCTATCAAGGAGGCATGCGTGACTCATTCCAGCCATTCAAATTCCTCACGCCTCGGCGTGCTGGCCCTGGGCGCCTTGGGTGTCGTCTATGGCGACATCGGCACCAGCCCGCTCTATGCCTTCAAGGAGGCATTCTCCGGCCCGCACGGTCTAGCGGTGAATGAGCTCAACGTGCTCGCGGCGCTGTCCGCCTTTTTCTGGGCGCTGATGCTGATCATCTCGATCAAATACGTCTGGATCGTGCTCAAGTTCGACAACGAGGGCGAAGGCGGCGTGCTCGCGCTCACCGCGCTGGCCCACCGGATCGCCAACAAGTCGCCGAAGTGGTCGATGTTCGTGATCGGCGCGGGCGTGTTCGCCGCCGCGCTGTTCTACGGCGATGCCATCATCACCCCCGCGATCTCCGTGCTGTCCGCGGTCGAGGGCCTGAGTGTCGCCACACCGCAGTTCGAGCGCTTGGTCGTACCCATCACCATCGGCATCCTGGCCGGCCTCTTCCTGATCCAGCGCCACGGCACCGGCCGGGTCGGCGGTCTGTTCGGCCCGGTGACCATCGTCTGGTTCGCGACGCTGGCGATCCTCGGCGCGCTCAGCATCGCACAGACCCCCATCGTGCTGCAGGCGATCAACCCGATCTACGCCATGAATTTCGCCTGGGGCCATCCGGGCGCGATGTTTCTGTTGTTGAGCGCGGTATTCCTCGCGCTCACCGGCGGCGAGGCGCTGTACGCCGACATGGGCCACTTCGGCGCCAAGGCCGTGCGCCTTGCCTGGTACGGGCTGGTCTGCCCGGCGCTGCTGATCAATTATTTCGGCCAAGGCGCGCTGCTGCTGCGTTCGGCCGAGGCGGTGGAGAATCCGTTCTACCTGCTGGCGCCGGACTGGTTCTTGCTGCCGCTGGTGGCGCTCGCCACGGCGGCGACGGTGATCGCCTCGCAGGCGACGATCACCGGGGCGTATTCCATGACCTTGCAGGCCTCGCGCCTGGGTTATCTGCCGCGCGTGCGGCTGCTGCACACCTCGGAGACGGAACGCGGCCAGATCTACATTCCCAGCGTCAACTGGCTGATGCTCGTCGCCGTGACCGTGCTGGTGCTCACCTTCGGCTCGGCGAGCGGACTGGCCGCGGCCTATGGCATCGCCGTATCCGGCACCATGATCATCACCACCCTGCTCACCGCGGTCGTCGCCTTCGTGCTGCCAGGCCGGGCGCGCCTCGGGCTACTGCTCGGCCTGCTTCTATTCGGCGCCATGGAGCTGCTGTTCTTCGGCTCGAACCTGACCAAGCTCCTGCATGGCGGCTGGCTGCCCCTGGCGCTGGGCGCGCTCATCTTCCTGCTGCTGACCACCTGGAAGGAGGGCAGCCGCCAGGTCGCCGAGCAGCGGCGCAAGATCGATATCCCGCTCAAGGATTTCCTGGCCGGGCCACAGCCCAATGTGCCGCGCGTGGCCGGAACGGCGGTCTACCTCACCTCCGACCCGACGCTCGTACCCAGCGCGCTGTTCCACAACTTGAAGCACTTCAAGGTGATGCATGAACGCACCATCTTCCTCAACGTCGTCAATGAAGACGTGCCGCACATCGATCCGGCCCAGCGCATGCAGTTCAGCGAACTCGCGACCGGGGTCTACGGCATGGCGGTGCATTTCGGTTTTCGCGAAGAGCCCGACCTGACGCGCGCCCTGGAGGGCGCGGCGGATTTCGGCATCGAACTCGACGCCATGAGCACAACCTATTTCGTGGCGCGCTCCACCGTCATCGATGGCCCCGGCGGTTTGTCCGCTTGGCGCTGCGGACTCTACGCCTGGATGACGCGGCAGTCGGAAGGCGCCGCCAGCTATTTCAACCTGCCCCCGAACCGGGTAGTCGAACTCGGCACCCAGGTGATGCTCTAGCCGAGCATGCACGGCGTGGCATAGACGTACCGCGAAGGCGGTCAGGGCCGAATCCGCGCCGCGGCCCTGATCGCCTCGTTCACGCCCTCCCGCCCTGGCCATCGCGCCGGTGGCGCACCTTCTTCTCCACCTTGCTCGCCACATAGGCCATGAAGTCGTTCACGTTTTCGTAGGCCTGGTCGATTGCCAACCCGGCCAAGTCATCGATCAGACGGCGGGTGGCTTCGATCTCTTGCAGGCCACGGCCACAGGTCAGGCAAGTGGTGCCGTCGTCGCGGCACGCGGTCTTGCCGCGGCAGGGGCTAAAGACCTTCATGCCGGCTCGCCCCGTTCGTCGAAGTTGAGCAGGGTGGTATCGCCGTCGATATCGGTGACTTCGACTTGCTTCAGCGTGCCGTTCGGATAATAGGCATAGCGATGGGCCATCTCGATCTCGCCGTAGACCATCTTGTCGAAACCGAGCAGGCGCTCCTGTTCATCGAAGTAGCCGCGAAAGTAGGTATTGCGGTTTTCCACCTCGCTGTCGCCCAGGGGGGTGACCAGCTTGAACGGCAGTTTGACCCCGGTATAGGTGAGAAAACAGCGGCTGGCGCCGGTGGTCGAACGTTCGGTCATAAGCGTTTCACCTTGATGTTCAGAATTTGGATGCGATAGGCGATCTGACGCGGCGTCATGTTGAGCAGGCGCGCGGCCTTGGCTTGCACCCAGCCGGTGCGTTCCAGCGCGGCGATGACGCGCTCGCGTTCGTCCATATCGGGGTTTTCCAGATCGACTGCCGGCGCTTGCGGACTGGCCGCGGAGACCTGTTCCTCGATGCCGGTGAGCAAGATGGCATCGCGGTCGATGATGTCGCCCTCGGTCATCACCGCCGCCCGCTCCAGGCAATTTTCCATTTCGCGCACATTGCCGGGCCACTC
>JAJZTS010000038.1:4401-17950 GCA_021848725.1 Pseudomonadota bacterium | reverse complement strand
CATCGAGCATCACCCCCAGCCCCCCCGGCACCTGCCGGTCGAACCAGCGGATCGGGAACGGCTTCCAGATATCGAACAGGCGAAACAGCGCAAAGGCCAGGGCAAAGCCGACAAGGCTCTGCGGCGCGAACGGCAGCACCAGCAGGAAGGCCGCGATCTCGTCCCAGACGATGCCGCCGTGATCATGCACCCCCAGGGCGCGACCGGCCACGCCGCAGGCCCAGATGCCGACGAACAGCGCCACCGCGACCGCCAGCCAATACCAGTGCCCGAACGGCACCAGCAGGAAATAGAGCGGCAGCGCGACCAAGGTGCCGGCGGTACCCGGTGCCTTCGGCGCCAGACCGGCACCAAAGCCAAACGCGAGCAAATGGGCGGGATGACGGAATAGGAAGGACCAGTTCGGCTGCATGAAAATCCGCTTGGTTTCAGTGAAGGCTCATGTTACGCGAAACATCATAACGTGATGCCGGGGCTAAAACCGAAGGCCGGAAAGTGCGCAGGGCGGGAACGGACGAAGCGCCGGTCGGCCCACGTCTCAGCGCCCCGCGAAGTGATCGAAACCGGCCTCGCGCAACGGCATGGACCGGCCCTCGGCATCGAACAGTTTCAACCCGGCCTCGGCGGTGATACGGCCGACTCGGGCGACCGGCACGCCCACGGCTGCCGCGGCCGCCTGAATTTCGGCGGCGCACCCGGCCGGCGCGGTGAAGCAGAGTTCGTAATCGTCGCCGCCGGCCAGGGCTGCCCGCAGGGCCAAGGGCTCCGGCAAGCGCCGGACTACGGCGGCGGCCAGCGGCAACTCGGCAAGCCGTATCTCCGCACCCAAGCGCGAGCGCTCCAGGATATGGCCAAGGTCGGCCAGCAACCCGTCGGAGATGTCGATGGCGGCATGGGCCAGGCCGAGCAAGGCTCGACCGAGCGCGACGCGCGGCACCGGCCGATGCAGTCGCGCCAAGCAGGCCTCAAGCTCGGCCGCCTCGAGTTGCCGCTCGCCCAACAGCTGTTGCAATCCCAGCGCGGCACCCCCAAGTTCGCCCGACACCCAGATGTCGTCGCCGACCCGCGCGGCATCGCGGCGCAATGCCCGACCCGACTCGACCTCGCCGAGAATGGTGACCGAGAGATTGAGCGGCCCCCGCGTAGTATCGCCGCCGATCAGCTCGACACCATGTTCTGCCGCCAACGCCAAGAACCCGCTGCTGAATTGCGCGAGCCAGGCCTCGTCCGCTTGGGGCAGCGAGAGTGACAACAAGGCCCACCGCGGCCGTGCGCCCATCGCCGCCAAGTCGGACAGATTCACCGCCAGCGCCTTATGGCCCAGGGCGGCCGGATCGGCATCGGGCAGGAAGTGGGTGCCGGCCACCAACATATCGGCGGAGATGGCCAGCTCGAAACCGGCTTGGGGGACGATCAGGGCGGCGTCGTCACCGACACCGAGCCGGGCCGAAGGCGTGGCGCGCGTGAAGTAGCGGGCGATGAGGTCGAACTCGGAGGCCACGCGCGAGCCGTTCAGCGCTTCCCTTGCGCCTGAATTTCCACCTGCCGGGTTTCCTTGGCCAGCTTGTCGAGCACGCCGTTGACGAACTTGTGGCCGTCGGTGCCGCCGTAGCGCTTGGCCAATTCCACCGCCTCGTTGATCGCGACCTTGTAGGGCACATCCAGGCTGTGGCTCAACTCGTAAGCACCGAGCAGCAGCACGCCATGCTCGACCGGCGACAGCTCTTCCACCTTGCGATCCAAGTGCGGCGCCAAGGCCCCATCCAACGCAGCCGCTTCCTTCAAGATGCCGTCGAGCAATGCCTTCAAGAAGACCGTGTTCGCCTGCGGATACTCCTCGGCCTCTTCGGCCTGCACCAGCAGTTTGGCATAGTCGTCGCCGGTCAGTTGCCATTGATACAACGCGCGCAAGACCAACTCGCGAGCGATGCGGCGATTGCCTCGCGTCTGAGCCATCAAACCGCCTTGATCAGATTGACCAACTCGACCACCACCTTCGCGGTGTCGCTGCCCTTCTCGGACATGCGATGGAGGGCCTGATCCTCGGTGTCGGTCGTGAGCACGCCGTTCGCAATCGGCAGGCCGGTATCCAGCGTCGCGCGCATGATGCCGCTGGCCATCTCATTGGACACCACCTCGAAGTGATAGGTATCGCCGCGCACCACCGCGCCCAGCGCAATCAGCGCATCGTACTTGCCGGTCGCCGCCATCTTCTTCAACACCAGCGGAATCTCCAGCGCGCCCGGCACGGTTGCGATGCAGATGGCGGATTCAGCCACGCCGAGTTTGATCAGCTCCGCCGTGCAGGCCGACAACAGACCTTCGCAGATATCGATGTTGAAGCGGCTCATGACGATGCCGACCCGGATGCCCTTGCCGTCCAGCTTGATGTCGTATTCGCAAATATTGTCGTAGCGTGCCATCTCAACCTCCCTGTTGTTCCATATAACCCGTCACCTCGAGATCGAAGCCCGTCATCGACGGCATCTTCCTCGGATGGGCCATGATGCGCATCTTGCCCACGCCCAGGTCTTTCAATATCTGTGCGCCGATACCGTAATTGCGCAGATCGATCTTCGCCGCCGGCTTGGGCTCGCTCGACAAGCGGTCGAGCAAGTCGTCGCCGGTCTCCGGCCGGTGCAACAGCACCATCACGCCGCATTCCGCCTGGGCCAGCGTCTTCATCGCCGCATCCATGGTCCAGGAATGGCCGGTACCGGCGTCGAGAAAATCCAGCACCGATATCGGCTCATGCACCCGCACCAACGTTTCCCGGTCCGGCGCCGGCTTACCCTTGACCATGACCAGATGGGTCTCGCCCGCGGTCTTGTCGCGGAAGGCCACCAACTGGAACGGGCCATACGGCGTCTGTACCGGCTTGTCGGCCACGCGCTCGACGAGCTTCTCGGTCTTACCGCGATAGTGGATCAGATCGGCGATGGCACCGATCTTGAGGCCATGTTCCTTGCCGAACTCGATCAGGTCGGGCAAGCGGGCCATGGTGCCGTCGTCTTTGAGGATCTCGCAGATCACCGCGGCCGGGGTCAGCCCGGCCAAGGCGCCAAGATCGCAACCGGCCTCGGTGTGGCCGGCGCGCTTGAGCACGCCGCCGGCCTGGGCCATCAACGGGAAGATATGGCCGGGCATCACGATATCCGTCGGCTTGGCGTCGCGCGCGACCGCGGCCTGGACAGTCACCGCCCGGTCAGCCGCGGAAATGCCGGTGGTCACGCCACGCGCCGCCTCGATCGACACGGTGAACGCGGTGCCCAGCGGCGCCCGGTTCTTGTCCACCATCAGCCCCAGCCCCAACTGCTGGCAACGCTCTTCGGTCAAGGTCAGGCAGATCAGGCCGCGCCCGTACTTGGCCATGAAGTTGATCGCCTCCGGCGTGACGAAATCGGCCGCCAGCACCAGGTCGCCCTCGTTCTCGCGGTCCTCCTCGTCGACCAGGATGACCATTTTGCCGGCCTTGAAGTCGGCGATGATGTCTTCGATGGGAGCTAAGCTCATTAGTCTTTATCCGTTTGATGGGTATAGGCCAAAAGGCGTTCCGCATAGCGTGCCAGCATGTCCACCTCCAGGTTCACCCGGCTGCCAGCCTGCAGATGCTTGAACATGGTGTGTTCCAGGGTATGCGGGATCAGGTTGATGGAGAACTCCTCGCCGTGGATGCGGTTCACGGTCAGGCTTGCCCCGTTCACAGCGATCGAGCCCTTGGCCGCGATGTACTTGGCCAGCTTGTGCGGCGCATGGATATCCAGCCGCCAACTCTCGCCCAGCGATTCGAATCGAACCACCTGGCCGACGCCATCGACATGGCCCGACACGATATGGCCACCCAAGCGGTCGGCGAGGCGCAAGGCCTTCTCCAGGTTGACCGGCTCGCCCGGCGCGAAACCAACGGTGCAGGCGAAGGTCTCGGCCGAGACGTCGACGCCGTAGTGCTCGGCGGTTTTCTCCACCACGGTCAGGCAGACGCCGTTCGCCGCAATGGAATCGCCCAAAACCACGTCTGAAAGGTCGAGCCCGCCAGCGGCGATGGTCACGCGGGCATCGCCGCCCGCGCGCTCCGACAGCTGATGGACATGACCGACCGCTTGAATGATGCCGGTGAACATAGCGCGGCTACCGCAAAAAATAGGAAAGGGCCGCTATTCTAGCCGATCCGGCCCTTGGTCTGTTCAAAGCCAACCGCCCAGGCCCCATGGAAAATTGCCCTGCCATGTGGAAAGGCCTAAGCTGAATCAATTCAGGTCTCTTGCCGAGGTCGCATCATGCAACGATCGATCGCCGCTTTTTTCCGCGCTTGCTGCGCCTTACTGTGCCTGACCTTGTTCGCGGCCCCCAGCGGCAGCGCCTACGCAGCCGGTGCCAGCATCAGCGCCAATCAATCCAGCTACCGCACCGGCGACACCCTCAAGCTATCCGCCATCGTCGGCGCCGGTAGCGACCAAGGCATCTCGGCCGATCTTTACTTGTCGCTACGCACGCCGCAGAGCGTCACGGTCTACCTCAACGCGAGCTTGGAGTGGACCAGCACGGCCACGCCGATTGCCAGCAAATTCAGCCTCGCCGACCTGAATGCCGCCAATTTCTATAGCCTCGCCTTACCGTCCAGCTTGCCCAACGGCACCTACACCTTGCAGCTCGTTATCGTGCCGGCTGGCGGCAGCCCGCTCAACAGCGCAGCCTGGCTGGGTAGCGGCAGTTCCACTTTCGACTTCAGCAATCAGCCGATCATTCAAGGCCTCAGCACCAGCTCGGCGCAACCGGGCGGCGTATTGACCGTGACCGGCGCCGGTTTCGACCCGGCCGCCAGCCCCAGTCTGCGGTTCACCACCGCATCCGGCTATGCCGTGACCGTGCCGGCCGTCGCCGCGAGCGCGACCTCGCTCACCGTCCCGATACCGCCGCTGATCGACACGGCCACCGGTGAATTCTCTTCGGGCGGCGTCTCGGTCCAGGTCACCCAGGCCAGCGGTAGCCAAATCTCGAACAACTATTCGGGGCTTTCTCTCAACGCCCTACCCAGCGCCACCAACCGACCGGCCGGCACGCTGACCCTGGCCTTTCTCAAACAAGCGCTGACCCTGGCGCAACAACACAAAACCACCCTGGCCAGCACCCGCCTCAACAGCACCGAAACCGCCGCCGCGCTGGACCGCCAACTTTCGCTGCTGCCGGCCTTGATCTCGGCGGTCGAGCAGACAATGGCCAGCCCGACGTCGGCGCCAGCCTGGGGCACCATCCACGGCCACACGCTCACCCTGGACACCCAGGCCCTGCGCAACAGCGACCGTCTGCTGTTGTCGATGCTGGTGGCCCAGGCCCAGGCCGGCGGCTTTGCCGGCACCGGCTGCGCGGTACAAAGCCGCGCCAGCACCTTGAATCAGGCCTATTACGCCTCGACCGGGCAAAGCATGGACATCGGCACTTACGGCAGCGAATATGGCAATTGCACGGTGGACGAGTCCATCGGCAAGGGTTTCAACTTCGTCATCGGCACCGGCACCGTCGCCGTCGCGCTGATGGCCGTCGCCGGGGCACCGGCCTATGCCCTGGCCTTGCCCGGCGCCGCGTTGCTCTATCTGACGGTATCCGAGGCCAGCTTCGATCTCTCGCTATCGAGCGCATTCAACGACCCGGGCAAGGCACTCGACGGCCTGAACAAGCTGATCCAGGTACCGATCGATCTGCTCACCAATAGCGTACTGCCCGACGCGGTTGGCACCGTGAAAGACTTGTATCAAGGCGGCACGCAAATGTGGGATTCGTTGACCCCGACCCCCACGCCGACCCCCACACCAACCCCGGCACTCGGCAGCTATTCCACCACGGTCGGCGGCAGCGGCACCGAGAGTTATCCCGGCTGTTGCGCTTGGAGCCACCAGATCAGCGGCACCGCCACCGCGACGTTGAGCAGCGGCGATGGCACGGCGAGCAAACCCTATGCCGGCACCTTCACCATCGCCGGCGTCGATGTCGTCACCTTGGTTTCGTGCACCGACCCGGCCGGCTGCGAGCCGGGCGAGACGATTTCCCTCAGCGCCAGCGGCGCACTGTCCGGCACCGCCGACCACCTGGTGGCGACCGGCACCTGGAGCGGCGGCACGGCCGGCGGCGGCCTGAATTTCAGCGGCGCGCTCAGCGGCAGCGCGATATCCGGTACGGTCACTATTTCCGGGCTCGACGCGCCGATCACGCGCAGCATCGTGTTGACCAAGCAATAGGAAGCCCCGCGAAACGCGGGCAAGGAAAACTCAGACCGGCCGCAGGCGCAGCCGCAGATCGGCGCCGATCTGGCGCGCCTCGCACAAGGAGAAAGCGCGCCGTTGCGCCATGTCGGCTAGCGGCGGCACGTCGAACAAGCCGAGCGCCGCATGGCCGAGCACGACCGGCGCATAGTAGGCCAGCCACTCGTCCACCAGCCCCGCCTCCAACAAGGCGCCGTTCAGCGTCGCGCCCGCTTCGGCATGCACCTCGTTGATGCCGCGCCGGCCCAGCTCGGCCAACAAGGCGGCCAGGTCGACCCGGCCATGCGAATTCGCCAGCAAGACCACCTCGGCCCCCGCCGCCTCCAGCGCCGCCCGCCGCTCCGGCACATCGACCGTGCCGACCAGCAAGGCGCCGCCATCGGCCAGCACTTGCGCCTCCGGCGGCGTGCGCATGGCGCTGTCGACGATCACCTTGAGCGGCTGCCGGGACGTTTCGACCTCGCGCACATTCATGCGCGGGTCGTCGGCCAGCACCGTACCCACACCGGTCAGGATCGCGCAACTGCGGGCGCGCCAACGGTGCACATCCCGCCGTGCGGTCTCGCCGGTGATCCACTTCGATTCGCCGCTGATCAGGCCGGTCTTGCCATCCAAGCTGGTCGCGGTCTTCAACCGCAGCCACGGCCGGCCCCGGTTCATCCGGGAAATGAAGCCGATGTTGAGTTCGCGCGCCTCGGCCTCCAACAACCCGGTCTCCGCTTGCACCCCGGCCAGGGTCAACAATTGCAACCCTTGCCCGGCCACGGCGGGGTTCGGATCGATCATCGCCGCCACCACGCGGACAACGCCGGCATCGATCAAGGCATTGGCGCAGGGCGGGGTACGGCCGTGATGGCTGCACGGCTCCAAGCTGACATAGGCCGTCGCGCCGCGCGCCGCAGTGCCGGCCGCACGCAGGGCGTGAATCTCGGCATGCGGCTCGCCGGCCCGCTCATGCCAGCCTTCGCCGACCACTTGGCCGTCTTTGACGATCACACAACCGACGCGTGGATTCGGCGCCGTCGTGAATAAGCCGCGCTCCGCCAATTGCAGCGCGCGGGCCATATGAGTGTGATCTTGTGCCGTGAACAAGGCGCCCGGTTATTTCTTTTCGATGTCGCGAATGACGTCGCGGAAATCGTCGACGTCCTGGAAGCTGCGATAGACCGAGGCGAAGCGGATATAGGCCACTTTGTCGAGCTTATAGAGTTCGGCCATCACCATCTCGCCAACCTGGCGCGAACCGATCTCGCGCTCGCCCAAGGCCCGCAGCTTCTGCCGAATATGTTCGACCGCCTCGTCGACCAGCGCTGCCGGCACCGGCCGTTTGTGTAGCGCGCGACGAAAACCTTCGCGCAACTTCTGGATGGAGAACTCCTCGCGTGTGCCATTGCCCTTCACCACATGCGGCATGCGCACATCGGCCGTCTCATAGGTCGTGAACCGCTTGTCGCAAGTCGGGCAGCGGCGGCGCCGGCGGATGCTGGCACCGTCGTCGGACTCGCGGGTCTCGACGACTTGGGTATCGGTGGCGCCGCAGAAGGGGCATTTCATCGTTAGGGCTCAGGATTCAGGGCAACGCGTGCGGCTTCGCCACGCTAATCAAAAAAGTGCGAAGCATCTCCGCTGCCCCCCCCGATCCCTGATTCCTCACTTGCCATAGACCGGGAACTTCGCGCACATCGCCGCCACTTCGCCGGCCACGCGCTTGGCCACCGCCTCGTCGTTCGGCGCATCGAGCACATCGGCGATCAGGTGGGCCAGCTTCTCTGCCTCGATCTCCTTGAAGCCACGCGTGGTCATGGCCGGCGAACCGACGCGGATGCCGGAGGTGACGAAGGGCTTCTCCGGATCGTTCGGGATGGCGTTCTTGTTCACCGTGATGTGGGCACGGCCGAGCGCGGCCTCGGCGTCCTTGCCGGTGATCTGCTTCGAACGCAGATCGACCAGGAAGACGTGGCTCTCGGTGCCGCCGGACACCACGCGCAGGCCGCGCTCTTCGCCGAGCACGCGGGCCATCACCCGGGCATTGGCGATCACTTGCTCCTGGTACTTGCGAAACTCGGGCGCCAGCGCCTCCTTGAACGCCACCGCCTTGCCGGCGATCACGTGCATCAGCGGGCCGCCCTGCAGGCCGGGGAAGATCGCGGAGTTGATCGCCTTCTCGTGTTCGGCCTTCATCAGGATGATGCCGCCGCGCGGGCCGCGCAGGGTCTTGTGCGTGGTCGAGGTCACCACGTCGGCATGCGGCACCGGGTTGGGATACAGCCCGGCGGCGACCAGGCCGGCATAGTGGGCCATATCGACCATGAAGATCGCACCGATGCTCTTGGCCACCTTGGCGAAACGCTCGAAATCGATGCGCAGCGAATAGGCCGAGGCGCCGGCGATGATCAGCTTGGGTTTGTGCTCTTTCGCCAGCGCTTCCATCTTGTCGTAATCGATCTCTTCCTTCTCGTTGAGGCCATAGGCCACGACATTGAACCACTTGCCGGACATGTTCAGCGCCATGCCGTGGGTGAGGTGGCCGCCCTCGGCCAGGCTCATGCCCATGATGGTGTCGCCCGGCTTGAGGAAGGCCATGAACACCGCCTGGTTGGCCTGGGAACCGGAGTTGGGCTGGACGTTGGCCGCCTCGGCGCCGAACAGCTTCTTCACCCGGTCGATGGCCAGTTGCTCGACCACGTCGACGTGCTCGCAACCGCCGTAGTAGCGCTTGCCGGGATAGCCCTCGGCATACTTGTTGGTCAGCACCGAGCCCTGGGCCTCCATGACGGCCGGGCTGGTGTAGTTCTCGGAGGCGATCAGTTCGATATGGTCTTCCTGACGGCGGGCTTCGCCCTGGATGGCGGCCCAAAGCTCGGAATCGGTCTTCTGGATGGTCTGGTCGGCGGCAAACATGGTGTAAAGGCCCAATGAGTCAAGGAAAGCCGAATTTTATCATGCCCTTGCCGCTATTCCTTACGCTGTGCCTCACGCACCTGTTCGCGCAACTCGGCGATTTCCAAACGCAGGGCCTTGATGTCGTGGTGCATCTCGCGCCGTAGTTCCTTTTCCTCCTCGCCGATGAACAGCGCGGCGATGCTGGCCGTCACCAGCGAGATCACCGCATAGCCGAGCAGCACGATGAACACGGCGAATACGCGCGAGGTCAACGTGGTCGGCACGAAATCGCCGTAGCCGACCGTCGCCGCGCTGGTAAAGGCCAGCCAGATGCCTTCGCCGTAGCTGTGCACGGTCGGTTCCAGCCAATAGAAGCCGAGCCCCGCGCCGGCCAGGGTCATTGCCGCCAGCAACAACACCGCGCCCAGGCTGCCGGGCCGCAGGAATACGGTGAGGAAACCCAGCAGCCGCAAAAAGGCCGTGCCCTGCCAAACGATGCGTACGACCCAGCCGAGAATCGAGTCCGGCCGGCCGACCGCCAGTAGATTCACGCTCGAACCCAGCACGATCAAGACATGCATCCAGTTGCGATGCAGATATTCACGACGGTCGTCGCACAGCGACAGCATCACCGCGAGGTGGCCCGCGAAGGCCAAGGCGATCGCCAGGATGAACAGCGAACCGATCCGCAACAGTTCCGGCGACGGTTCCAGGGCCTCGATATAAAAGGCCGGCACGGCGAGGAACAGCACCAGGAACAGCGGCCAGTTCAATTGCCGCTCCCAATGATGGGCCCGGGCATGGGCGTCGCTCGGCAGACCGGCCATGCCATAGCGCAGCAGAAAACGATGGATCGCCAGCATCATCAACTCCGAAAGATGAAATAAACCGCCCCCAGCAGGCACAACGCCGCCCAAAGATAATCCCACTTAAGCGGTTCTTGCATATAAAACACGGCGAACGGGGCAAACACCGCCAGGGTGATTACCTCCTGCATGATCTTGAGTTGCGGCAAGGTGAGTTGAACATAGCCGATGCGGTTGGCCGGCACTTGCAACAGATATTCGAACAAGGCGACCCCCCAGCTGGCCAAAGCGGCAATCCACCAGGGCTTATCGTTGAGGTGTTTGAGGTGGGCGTACCAGGCGACGGTCATGAACAAGTTGGACAGCGCCAGCAAACCCGCGGTCTGCAAAAGAGTGGTAAACACGGCATCACCGAAAAATGGCTCTGGCCGGATGATAAATGAGGCGGGCCCGGCCGTTGCATCGGCTGGCAGTGCCAGCCCATAATGCCCAACGAATAACCAACCGACCGGTCAGTCCATGCCCACAGAAACCGCGGAACGCGATGCCGTCAGCCGCATCCTCGAGGCGGCGCGCCGCCTCTTCGCCGAACAAGGCTTCGACGCAGTGTCGATGAATGCGATCGCCGATGCGGCCGAGGTCAGCAAGGCCAACATCTTCCATCACTTCAAGAACAAGGACGAGCTGTACCTCGCCACCCTCAAGGCCGCCTGCGTCAGCAGTTGCGCGCAGATCGAGCGCTTCGACCAAAGCGCCGGCGGCTTCGAGCAACGCCTCGCCCGTTATGCCGCCGAACACCTGCAGAACATCCTGGACAACGCGCAAGTCACCCGGCTGATCCAGCGCGACCTGTTGGAGAACGGCCCGCAACGCGGCCGCCAGTTTGCCGAGCAGGTGTTCGGCCAGACCTTCGCGCGCCTGGTCGAGATTCTGCGCGTGGGCCAGCGGCGCGGCGAGCTGCGCCAGGACGTCGACCCCGCCCTGGTCGCCCTGATGGTGATCGGCAGCAACCTCACCTTCTTCCAGGCCCGCGAGGTGTTCCGCCATTTCCCGGACGTGACCTTCGCCGAGTCACCCGAGACCTACAGCCGCATGGCTGTGGATATCGTATTGCACGGCATGCTACCGCGCGGCCGAACCGAAAACGAAAGGGACTAAGCAATGCGCCTTACCCATACCACGTCTCTCCTGTGCCTGCTGGTTCCGCTCGCCCTCACCGCTTGCGGCAAGAAAGCAGAAGAAAATAAAGGGCCGCTGCCCAGCCTGATCAGCGTGGCCCAAGCGCAAGCGCGCAACCTGGAAATGATCGAAACCGCCATCGGCGAAGCCGACAGCACGACCCTACCCAAGGTCGCCGCCGAGGTCGCCGGCCGCGTGGTCAAGCTCTATGCCGAGGTCGGCGATGCGGTGAAGCAAGGCCAAGTGCTGGCCGAACTCGATGCCGCCGATTACGCCGCCGACGCCAAACGCTTGCAGGCCCAGGCCACGACCCAGCAAAGGCTGACCGCGCGCTACCAAGACCTGGCCAAACAAGGCTTCATTTCGCCGAGCAAGCTGGAAGAGGTCGAAGCGCAGAACATCGCCGCGCAAGAACAATACAGCCGTGCCGCCAAAAACCTGGCGCGCACCCGCATCGTCGCGCCGGTCACCGGCCGCATCGATGCCCGCTTCGTTTCGCTGGGCGATTGGATCGACCTGGGCAAACCCGCCTTCCAGCTCGCCAGCAGCGAACGCCTGCGCATCCGCCTGCCCTTCCCGGAGACCGTCGCGCCACGCATCCACCCCGGCCAGACCGTCTATCTATCCAGCCCCAGCGCGCCCGACACGCCGTTCACCGGCCGGGTCAGCGAAGTGCGGCCTGTGGTCGGTAGCGGCAGCCGTTCGTTCGACGCCATCGTCGAAGTCGGCAACCCCGGCGCCTGGAAAGCCGGCGCCTCGGTGACCGGCCGCGTCGTCACCGGCAGCCATGCACATGCCGTCATGGTGCCCGAGACCAGCGTGGTGCTGCGCCCGGCCGGGGCGGTGGTCTATACCGTCGCCAACGGCAAGGCGACTCAACGCATCGTCCACACCGGCATCAAGGACCAAGGCCAAGTCGAAATCCTCGCCGGCCTCGCCGCCGGCGAGACCGTGGCGGTCGACGGCGCCGGCTTCCTGTCGGACCAGGCCGCGGTCAAGGTGCAGCCAAGCGCCCAGCCCAAGGCGCAACAGCCGGCGAAGGCCGCGCCATGACGCTGCCCGAGCTTTCGATCAAACGCCATGTCCTGGCCTGGATGCTGTCCGGCGTGCTGGTGCTGTTCGGCATCATCAGTTTTCTGCGCATCGGCATCGACCGCTTCCCCTATATCGAATTTCCCATCGTCTCCATCACCACCACGCTGAAGGGGGCCAACCCGGATGTGGTCGATTCCAGCATCACCAGTATCATCGAAACCGCGGTCAACAGCACGCCGGGCATCCAGCACATCAACTCCACCTCGTCGCCCGGTGTGTCGATCGTCGCGATCACTTTCGACCTGAACAAGAATGTCGACGTCGCCTTCAACGAGGTGCAGGCCAAGGTCAACCAGATCCTGCGAAGCCTACCCAAGGACGCCGACACCCCGGTCGTCGCCAAGATCGCCACCAACTCCAGCCCGATCATGTGGCTGGCCCTGCAAGGCGACCGCACCCAGCAGCAGTTGAACCAATACGCCCTCAATGTGGTGAAGAAGCGGCTGGAGACGATTCCCGGTGTCGGCGAAGTGCGCTTGGGCGGCCGACGTGACCGCACCATCCGCGCCAACCTTGACCCCGCGCGCATGGCCGCGCTGGGCGTGACCGCGCAAGACCTAGTCACCGCCTTCAACCGCGAACACGTGCAATTGCCGGGCGGCTTCGTCACCGGCCAAAGCGCCGAACACCTGCTCAAGCTCGATCTCGAATTCCATTCGATCGACACCCTGAAAGAGATGGTGGTGGCCTATCGCAACGGTGCGCCGATCCGGCTGAAGGACGTGGCCGAGGTCGAGGACGGCCTGTCCGACTACCGCCAGCTCGCCCGCTTCAACGGCACCGCCACCGTCGGCCTCGGCATCGTCAAGATTGCCAACACCAACACCGTCGAGATCGCCGACCAGGTCAAGCACAAGCTCGAAACCGAGATCGTGCCGCAACTGCCACCGGGCATGACCATCAAGGTCGCCTCCAACGACGCGCTGTTCATCCAGGCCATGGTCGACTCGCTGATGGAACACCTGATCGAAGGCACCGTGCTCGCCGCCTTGATCGTGCTCTTGTTCTTGAAGAGCTGGCGCTCGACCCTGATTATCTCGCTCGCGATCCCGGTGTCGCTGTTGGGCGCCATCGCGGTGATCTATTTCTTCGGCTACACCTTCAACACCCTGACCCTGCTCGCGCTACTGTTGTTGATCGGTGTCGTGGTCGACGACGCCATCGTGGTTTTAGAAAACATTTATCGACATCGCGAAAGCATCGACCCGGACCCGATCACCGCCGCCCTGTCCGGCAGCCGCGAGGTGGTGTTCGCCGTGCTCGCCGCCACCTTGTCGCTGGTCTCGATCTTTGCCCCGGTCATGTTCATGGGCGGCATCATCGGCATGT
>JAJZTS010000038.1:0-4301 GCA_021848725.1 Pseudomonadota bacterium | reverse complement strand
GACCCGGACCCGATCACCGCCGCCCTGTCCGGCAGCCGCGAGGTGGTGTTCGCCGTGCTCGCCGCCACCTTGTCGCTGGTCTCGATCTTTGCCCCGGTCATGTTCATGGGCGGCATCATCGGCATGTTCTTCAAGTCGTTCGCCGTCGTGGTGACCTTCGGCGTACTGGTGTCGCTGTTCGTTTCGCTCACGCTGACGCCCATGCTCTGCTCGCGCTACCTCACCGTGCAAAAGCGCCACGGCCAGCTCTATCTGGCACTCGATCACGGCTTCCACCGCATGGACGCCGCGTACAAGCAACTGCTGGCCTCCGCGATGAGCCACCGCTGGAAGGTCATCCTCGCCACCATCCTGATCGTGCTTTCTTCCGGCTGGTTCTTCTCCAATGTCGGCAAGACCTTCGTGCCGGAAGAAGACGAGGGCCGTTTTCTGGTGTTCGTGAAGGCCCCGCTCGGCGCCAGCATCGACTACACCAGCGATCGCCTGCGCGAAGTGGAACGGGTGCTCGCGCAACACAAGGAAATCGCCACCAACTTCGCCGCCGTCGGCCTAGGCCAGGGCGGCCAAGTCAACGAGGCCTTCGCCTTCGTCGGCATGGTCGACCGCAGCCAGCGCAAACTCAAGCAATACGAGCTGTTGCCGATCCTGAGAAAAGAACTGGCGCAAATCCCCGGTGTGCGGGCGTTCCCGGCGCCGGTGCCGGTCGTCGGCGGCCAGCGTGGCGAACCGCTGCAATTCGTCGTATCCGGCCCGAACCTGAGCGAGGTCGACCGCCTAGCCAGGCAACTGCAGGAACAACTCTCGGCCAACCCCAACATCGGCCGGCTGGATATGAACCTGCAGCTCGACCTGCCGCAACTCAAGATGGAGATCGACCGCACCCGCGCCAACAGCCTGGGGCTCAGCTCGAACGACGTCGCGCTGGCGGTCAACGTCCTCACCGGCGGCATCGACGTCGCCCGCTACAACGACGAGCCCGGCGACGGCGAACGCTATTACGTGCGGCTCAAGGCCCGCGACGGCGAATTCACCCGGCCGACCGACCTGACCAAGATCTACGTGCGCGCCGGCAACGGCGAACTGGTGCGCCTCGACACCGTCGCCCAATTCAAGGAGCAACTCGGCCCCGCCGTGATCGGCCGCATGGACCTGCAATACGCCGCGCAATTCTTCGGCACCCCCAGCATCCCGCTCGGCGAAGCCGTCGCACAAATCCAGCGGACCGCCGCCGCGATCTTGCCGCCCGGCTATTCGGTGAAGATGGTCGGCCAGGCCGAAGAGTTCGGCAAGACCGCATCGAACATGGCCTTCGCCTTCGTCCTGGCCCTGGTCCTGCTCTACATGGTGCTGGCCAGCCAGTTCAATTCATTCCTGCAGCCGCTGATCATCATGGTCGCGCAACCGCTCGCCATCATCGGCGGCGTCATGGCGCTCTGGCTCACCGGCCAGACGCTGAACATCTACTCGATGATCGGCCTCGTGCTACTGATCGGCCTGGTGGCGAAAAACTCCATCCTGCTGGTCGACCTGACCAACCAGCGGCGCAGCGAAGGCATGACGATCGACCAGGCCCTGCTCGAGGCCTGCCCGATCCGCCTGCGCCCGGTGCTGATGACCTCGTTCACCGTCATCCTCGCCCTGCTGCCGGCGGCGCTCGGCCTGGGTGCCGGCGCCGAGACCAACGGCCCACTCGCCGTGGCGGTGATCGGCGGCATGCTGTCGTCGACCCTGCTAACCTTAGTGGTCGTGCCGGCGGTGTATTCGCTGGTGGAGAATTGGTTGGCGCGCAGGCGGAAAGCGTAACGCCTGCGGCAACAGCGACAAATGCATCACTGCAAGACCTGACCCCAATTTACTGGAGGCCGCCATGGACGAAGAACTCACCGATATCAATGGACAACTTGCCCTGCACGCGATCCTGCTGGAACAGTTGTTTGCCAACCTCGCGCTCCATACGAGCAACCCGGCCGAAAGCTGGAAGGCCATGCGCGCTGGCATCCTCCAGGCCAGCCAACTCATGGCAAGCGCGCCCGACGACATGTCCGAGCAAACCATCATCCAGGAACACGTTTATCACCATGCCCGGCTCTTTTGCGAGCGGGTGACGCAGCGCGTCGAAAATCCGCAGTCGACCATAGAGGGGCAGTGAACGCCGCCCAGGAAAACCCGCCATGGCGATCTTGCGCGGGGGCCACGAGGCCGGAAGTCGACACCGTTGATACACCGATTTGAATGGCACAGCGGATTAAATCGAGCCTAGCCCTTTTAGTTTTTAATTAAACCCCGCCGGACATTGGAAGGCGATACGCGACAACATCATGCAAGCCTGCCGGTTCAACACCATCTTGCCGGACAACATGCCGGAGCAAGTGATCATTCAAGAGCGCCTTTGCAACCACGTCTCGGTACGCATCGATAATCTGTAGCGCACGGCGCCGCATAACCGGCCACAAGAATAGAGGGGCCCGCCTTAAGGCGGGCCACATACTCGTTTCAACCGTTTTATTGCAGCGTCAGCACGGCACTGTAGCGTTTGTTGTTGAGCATGTCGGAATTGGCGGCCGAGTCCGAGCCCAGGCCATAGCCGACCACCAGAGCCAATCCCTCCAAACCGCTGAAATCACCGTCCTGGATAATGGGAATCGGATAGCGTGACGGCAGCGTGCCCTTGAAATACGGCGCGAAGGGCTTCTGCGGATCGTACGGGCCCCACGCCCCGTTGCTCTCGCCGACATAGATCGCGCCGTTAGGCAGTATGGCAACGAGATAGATTTCACCAGCAGAACCCACATGCGAAGGGGCAACGGCCACGCCGACATCGATCGAAGTCTTGTTGATCGCGCCGCTTTGCGTGCCGGCATAAGTAGCAGGCGCATTGCCGAAATCGCCCGCATTGACGCCGACCGCGGTGGCCTGGGTATTGGACGTTGCCGTCTGGCCGGAGACGCCGGACAAACCACTCGACGCACGCCCCCAAGTATAGACGTTACCGGACGCGCCGATCGCGCCCGAGGCGTCGTCGCCCGCCGCGATGTAAGCAACGTCGGTGGGTAAGCCTAACGTCTGCACTGGCCCAACCTTGGCCGGCGTCGAGGATTGCGATGTCTCGGCGGTCGTGCCGTCGCCGAGCTGGCCCTTGTCGTTCACCCCGCAGCCCTTCACCGCGCCCTTGTTGTCGAGGAACAGCGCGTACGTCCCGCCTCCGGCGACCTGGGTAATGCCGGTCAGGCCGGTGATGGTGTAAGGCTGGCTGAGCGAGCCAGTCGCCGAACCGGATACCTGGTGGCAGGTCAGCAGGCCGCTATTGGTGTCGCCCCAAGACAAAACATTGCCCTGTGCATCGGTCGCCATGAACAGGCCCGAGGTATTGCTCGGCACGGCCTCCAAAGTAGCAATCGTCGAAACATTGACCGCGGAGGCCGGGGCATAGCTGCCCTTGTAGCCGCCCACCCGCAAGGAATCTGCCGAATTGTTATAGCCCCAAGCCAAGGCCGCGCCGCTGCTGCGCAACGCGACGACCTGGCTATTGGTCGCGGAGATGCGTGTCACGTCGGATGTATTGGCGATCTGCGCCGGCACGCCTTTGGGGCCGGAGCCGTTGCCAAGCTCGCCATTGCCGTTATTGCCCCACGACCAAGCAGCCCGGTTTTTGTCCAGCGCGAAAGCCGTTAAACCATCGAAGGCAGCGGCGATGCCGATCATGTTCTTCATGCCAGCTACCTGAGTCGGCACATTGCGGAATACGCCGCCGCTGGTGGCATAACCGGCCAGATTGTCACTATTGTTGCCCCACACCCAGACCGTGCCGTCGGCCTTCAAGGCCATCGAAAAACTGCCGCGAGCGGCCACGTCCACCACGCCGGCCAAGCCCGGCACCGCCACCGGCGTTGTGGAGCTGGTGTAGTTGCCCGTGCCCAGCTGGCCCGAGCCATTGCTGCCCCAAGCCAGTACCGTGCCGTCGCTCTTCAGCAGCAGCATATGGCCGTAGCCGATGGCCAATTTCGGCGTAACGGCGTACGAGGCGGCCGGGATCGACATCGCCACGGCAAGAACGGTATAACACATGGTCTTTTTCATATTGCCTCCGACATAACGTTTATTGGGAACAACTTGTTGCGCCAGTCAAATACCCCATCGAAGCCATCATGCACAAGGCCGCACGGCCTCTCAAGCGAATTTCTGACACCTTCCGGCACAAGCGCTTAGGTTCGCCTAGCATGCGCATCCCATATAGCGGATATATTGCTTTATCCCTGGCGTGCCGAGATAAACAAATTCCTCGGCGTCAGTTCCCGCCCGCA
>JAJZTS010000105.1 GCA_021848725.1 Pseudomonadota bacterium | reverse complement strand
GGCTCCAAGCGCGAAGTGGCCAACGCCAAGGAAGAGGGCGTGCAATTCCTGTGGAACCGCCAGCCGGTCGAGATCGTCGGCCAGGGCAAGGTCGAGGGCATCAAGCTGGTCACCACGAAGCTGGGCGAACCCGATGCCCGCGGCCGCCGTACCCCGGTGGTGGTTGAGGGCTCGGAAGAGATCGTGCCCTGCGATCGCGTGCTGGTCGCCTTCGGCTTCCGGCCCAATCCGCAGCCGTGGTTCGCCGAGTTCGGCATCGCCACCGACCCGGCCGGCCGCGTCATCGCCAAAGGGCAGAAACACGCCTATCAGACCGCCAACGAGAAGGTCTTCGCCGGCGGCGACATGGTGCGCGGCTCCGACCTGGTGGTCACCGCGGTGTTCGAGGGCCGCGAGGCGGCGCAGGGCATCCTGGAATATCTGGGTGTCTGGTAAGCCACATTCGACGCAGGCCCTGACAAACCCCGCCGTGTGCGGGGTTTGTTTTTTGGCGGCAGAATAGCGGCCATTCGAGGGAGCGAATCATGCGTATTGTTTGGATTTTGCTATTGCTGGCCTTGGCACAAACCGTATCGGCGACCACGCCGCCCGACGGTTTCGTTGCACGCTACAGCCTGAGCGTCGAGTCTATGCCGATCGGTGAGACCGAACGGAAATTGGAACGGTTATCGAATGGCGACTTCTTATATTCGACGCGCAGCTATGCCACCGGGGTGGCGGCGGTGCTGATGAAAGACCGCATCGGCGAGCAGAGCCGTTTCCGCTTTCAGAAGGGCCGGTTCCAGCCCTTGGACTACCGCTACGAGCGCAACGGCGGCAAGAAGACCCGCACGCGCAACGCGCATTTCGATTGGCAGGCAATGCGGGCCGAGGGCGAGCACGACGGCGAGGCCTGGCAATTGGCGGTCAAGCCGGGGGTGTTGGACCGGCTGTTGTACCAATTGGCCGCGAGCTACGACTTGCAAAGGCAACGCAAGCGCTTCAGCTATCCGGTGGTCGACCGCGGCGAACTCAAGATCTATGAGTTGACCATGGTCGGCGTGGAAACGGTGGATACGCCGCTCGGGTCGCTGACGGCGCTGAAATTACAGCGTCGCGACGGCGAATACGAGACGACGTTGTGGATGGCCAAAGAGTTGGCCTATCTGCCGGTGCGCATTGAGCACACCGAGGACGGCAAGCACTACCGTGCTGATCTCAAGACCGTGTCGGTTGGCGCGTCGGCGAAGCGGACAGGGCGCTGACGATGGCGCCGGGGCCGGTCGGAGGCTAGACCTTGAATTGCTCGGCCATCCGGCCCAGTTCGTTGGCTAGCGTTTTGAGTCGTTCGGCCGCGCTGGCGGTTTGCGTTACCGTGGCGCTGTTTTCTTCCGCTCCCTGAGCGATGTGCTCCACCCGCTGGGCGATGTCGCGGGCGGCGACGGCTTGCTCACGAATGGCGAGGCTGATGTCGTCGACCGCTTCGTTAACCCGGGTGCCCGCTTGGCGGATGGCAGTGACGGAATCGCCGGCGTGATGGGCTAGAGTCACGCCTTCGCTGACTCGGCTTACGCCGCTATCCATCTCCTGCGCGGCGCGTTGGGCGCCCTGCTGGATGCGGTTGATCATGTCGGTGATTTCCTGGGTCGAACTGGCGGTGCGCTCGGCGAGCTTGCGTACCTCGTCGGCTACCACGGCAAAGCCGCGACCCTGTTCACCGGCACGCGCCGCCTCGATGGCGGCGTTCAAGGCCAGCAGGTTGGTCTGGTCGGCGATCTCTTTGATCACATTGACGATGCTGTAGATCTGTTGCGAGAGCCCTTCCAACTCGCGGATGCTACCGGCGGTATTGTTGACCGCCTCGGCGATGCCCTGCATGCCATTGGCGGCATCGTGGATGATGCGGCTGCTTTCATCCAGTTGTGAGCTAGAGCTTTGGGTGATGCTGCTCGCTTGTCGGGCGCTCTCTTCGACTTGATCGATGGAGACCGAGAGTTGTTCGACGGAGGCGGCCATGCCTGAGGCTGCTTCGGATTGGCTTTGACTGAGCTGGGCGCTGCCTGCGGCGGCATCGGCCAATTCGGCCGCGGATTGGTTGACTTGGTCAACGTTGCTGCGCACGCTGGCGATCAGGCTGCGCAGATTGCTTTGCATCTCGGTCAAGCGAGCGATCAGAAGCCCGATTTCGTCTTTACCCGCGCGCGGCATGGGGCGGGTGAGATCGCCTCGGGCGATAGCGGCCGCCGCCTCGCTGGCTTGGGCCAGGGGTTGCACCACCGAGCGCTGGATGAGGGTGAAGGCAATGAACAGACCGGCCACCGAGCCGGCCACGATAAGCGCGATCACCAGGCCGCGTAACGTCTCGAACTCGGTCTCATTGGTGTCATAGGTTTGCTTGGCGACGTCGAGCTGGAGTTGTACCAAGGCATCGCCGCGCTCGCGCAGGGGGGTAAAGAGTTCGGTGATGGGGCCGTTGAACAGACGTCTGGCCTCGTCGATGTGACCGGCGCGCAGGGCGTCGATGGAGGGCTTCAAGCCTTGTTTGACAAAGCGCATGCGGACTTCGGCGAATTGCTCGCTCAGCGTTTTTTCTTCCGGCGTAAGGTTGGTTGCCATGTAGGCCGTCCAGAGCGCATTGATCTCCTCTCGATTCTTTTCGATCTCGGCCGTGTTTTTCTGGATGTTCTCCGGGCTCGGGTCGAGCAGGGCCTTGGCCAGAAGCAATTGGTTGATGTTATTTTTACGGATGATCAAGTTAATGTCGCCCAGTGGCACCGTGCGGTCCTTGTAGACGGCATCAAGGGCCTCGACGCCGTCGTGCATGCCATAGAGACCCATGCCGCCATTGATCGCCGCGAGCGCGATCAAACCGAGGATGAGCGCGAGTAATTTTTGTTTGATGCTGAATTTAGGCATAAATCTTCCTTCGCTGTTGCGGATTGATGGGCGATGGTTCCGTCTAAGTTCGCGGTGGCGGCGGTCGGCCGCTATTCAAGCGACGCTGCGGGCCTTCTGCGCCGCGCCCCACAGTTCTTCGAGGTTGTAATAGGCGCGCACCGTCGGGTGCATCACGTGCACGACCAGGCTGCCGGCATCGACCAGCACCCACTCGGCGCCGGCCTCGCCTTCGGTACCGACGATGTCGACCCCGGCCTCTTTCAATTTATCCCGTACGTTGTCGGCCAAGGCTTTGACCTGGCGATTGGAATCGCCGCTGGCGATGATCATGCGTTCGAACAGCGGCGAGAGGTGGGCGACGTCGATCACGGTGATGTCCTTGCCCTTGATGTCTTCCAGCGCGGCGACGGCGATGGCGGTGATGCGGTCGATCGGGTTTTCTTCGACGTTGGGCTTCGTGGTTTTCTTCATTGCTTACAAGTAAAGGC